>DAINPV010000195.1:0-7578 GCA_036743315.1 bacterium
TCCGAATCCGTCGGATTGTTGGTCGATTCGTTGTCGCCGCAGTCGATCGCCGACACCTGATACTCGTGCAGGTAATACGTCCAGGGATGGACCTGCGTCGGATCGTAATCCCAGATTGTATCTTTATCCAAATAGGAATAGGTCGAAGCGCCGCTTGCCGGGACATAGGCATGGAACGTCCACGTCGTGTGGATCCCGTCCTGCACCCGACGTTCGATCTCGTACCACATGACATCCTTCGAACGCCCGGTATCGTCCAAACTCCCCGTCCAAGTCAGCTGTACGCCGCGGCCGCAATGCATTTTCGCCGCATTAAGACCGGTCGGCGGGGCGGGTGCGTCGCCGCACTCGCGGATGCGTTCCGGTTGCAGGTTGCGCGGCTCGACCGAAGTCGTCGCCCACGTTTCCCGATAATGATAATTGGCGTCGCGCGGATGGTTGTAATTTTTATCGCGCTTTTTGGCAATGGTGATGACGTTCAATTCGATGCGATGGATCTGGGTGAACAGCACGTTGCGGTCCAATTTGCCGTTGTGGTTGAAGTCTTCGCCCACATCCAACTGGTTGTTCCCGTTCAGATCCTCGGAGTTCGGGTTGCCCGACGCGCCCGAGGAAATCAGGTTCACCGCGCCGGCCGGCATGTTGCTTACCGTGCGCGTTTGCCCGTTGGGCCCCGTATAGGTAATCGAATATTCGCCGTTGAACAACGTCAGCAATTCTTCCGCGCTCAACTTCTGGTCATAGGGCGACGAGTCGCCCCATAACGTATCGGGCGTTGTCGAATCGAAGTCGAAATCGCCCCAATAACTGAACAACGGCAGCGAACCGCCGTCGGCATACGACGATTCCGGCGAACCGTCGTTGTAACGCAAACCGTAGCCGATCGTATCTTCCTGCACGCCGTTGATCACGCGGCGCAGTTCGCGGTCCAGATTCGATTCACTGTAACTCGTATCGTTTGCCCCGGTTCCCGGCGCAACCATGCGATAACGCACGAACTCCGCCGTCGAGTTCCAGGTAGATACGTTATACGTATAATTATTGTTGGGGCCATAACTCATATTGGCCGTCGGTTGGTTGAAACTCGGATGAATATCGCCGTTGAACACCAACTCCCACGGGGCCGCGTAAATGAGTAAATCCTGCCCGAGGTCATACTCCACGTTGCGCCCGATCATCATCAAGTCGGACTTCAGGCGCGAGAGAACCGACCGCGCCGCTTGTTGCGTTTCCACGATGTCTTCCTGCATCAGCACGGTCTTCTCGTAGGAGATGAACAGCTGATAGATCAACATCAACAAGAGTGAGGTCAGTACGATCGCCACCAAGAGTTCAACGAGTGTGAAACCTTTGGCTTTGGTTTTCATCTTGCACAATCCTCGTTGAGGGGTTGTCCAACATTTCATCGCGATACCCTTTACCAAACGCCGTCCGACAATTCCGCATCGGTCGGGTCGATTTCTTCCCACGACATCAAATAGTAAGCGGCGTAACCTAGCGGCACCTTGAAACTCTGATACCCGGAAACGCTGGTTGCCTGCCGCGGATAGGGCGGCGGCAGATACTTGAGCCGTTGATCGTAGCTCAACTCGACTTCCGAGAATCCGATCCGGTTGCAGGCCGTGCCGTTCGAGCAAGTGCCCGAGGCATAAGCGCCGAATTCATGATCGTAGGCCAGGCGGCCCGGGATATTTTCCATTACCGCGCCCACGATGCGCAGTTTGCCTGAATCGTTGCCGCCGCTGGTGTTGAACGCGGCCACCGCCGGATCGCGATCAAAGGGTGGATCGGCGTAGCTGGGTGCGGCCGGCGTCGACGCGTTGTAAGTGCGCGGCGTCGCGTGGAAACCCACGCGGAAGGCGCGAATGTCGGCCGTGGATGGCGCCGAGCAGGAATAGTTGTTGCCCGTCATGGTGCAAGCCAATCCGTACGACATGATGACGGCCTGGATATCCTCGCTGCCGTCGTCGTCTTTAAGATTGTAGGGCGGATTGTCGTATCGGCCGGTCGGTTGGAACAAGCTGCCGGTGTACTCGTCCGGATCGCTCTGGGCGTCGGACCAGTCGTCGGCGTATATTTCCCGCTCGCCCAAGGCGCGCTTGTCCGGATAGCTGTTGGGGATAATCACGTCGCCGGTGGCGATCAGTGCCAGAATATCCGGCTCATTAAGGTTATAGTAGGTATGCAACGGAATGGTCGGACTGTTTTCATATTCAATTTCGTGGTCCAGGTAGATGTCGCCGGCCACCGCGATCGTCACCTGACCGTCCAGAATGCCGCTGACCAACACCGGTCCGCCTTCGAAGAAAATGATGCCGCTGTAAGTGCTGCCCGAGCCGACGCAGGCGCCTTCACGATTGTATTTGTCCTGCCCGCGGCTGGGTACGTACATAAAGAAGTGGGAAATGTCGCGCACGTCGTTGGCCGGCCCGAAGGTGGCTTCCGACAGGTTGCGGTAATCGTAGCAATACCGGCCGGAGATATCGTTCTTGAACGAGGCGTTGTTCGGATCCCAGATTTCCCCGATCACGCCCGCCGCACCGCCCGGCAACAGCATGCGCGCATGACGGTGGGCGATGTCGTCCCCGAAAAACGCCGCGCGACGATAAATGAGACGTTCCGCGTTCGTGCCCAGGTCCAACGGCACCTGGTAGATCATCATCGTGCCGTGGTCTTCTTCGGTCGGCACGCCGCGCGTCGGGCTGACCCCGGTATTGACTGCGTGGGTGATCGCCGAAGCCACCCACGTCTCGGATTTGGTGCCGCCCGTATCGACCGTGTCCATATCGTTGCGGAAAATGATTTTCCACGCATAACCGGTCGGCGGCGCTTTGAACGTGATGTCGGCCGCCTGACGATAGGAACCATTCGCATCGGTGATGGCGGTCACCGGCGGCATCATGATCGGTTTGGCGTTGTAACGCATATTGCGGCGCGAAAAGTTCGGTAAAAGCGTGGCGGGCAGATTGCGTCCGCCGCGGGTTTGGTTCTGGCTGTTGATGTAATTGCTGCCGCTGGAGTCCCCGTAGTCGAACCGTTCCGCGTTGCGCCAGGAAACCTGACCCAGAAAATTCGGCTTCCCGCGCATGAACAACCTCGCCGTATCCGGCTCGGCCATGACAAAACCGTTGGCCGGCGTATAGGAAACATTGCTCACATACACGTTGCCCAGGATCGTATCGCCGTGCAACCAGGCCGATTGGCAGGCGTACCAGTTCTGACTCGCTTGGTTGCAACTTTCCGGCGAGGACGACGAGCCGCGCACCGCTGGATTGGCGTTCATCGCATAATACGCCATATCCCAAATCGAATCGCTGCGCACATAAGCCCGAAACGCTTTGTCGATCCCCTTGACCAGGTTGGTCAACCGCACGTTGATCGCCACCGGGCGGCTGATGCCGCGGTCGTACCACCCTTCGAAATCCATCGGATCGATCCATGCATCCAACTGCATCGAACCATAAGGCTGAACGGTGCTGCTGCCCGCGTCACCCGTAAAATGGAGGGCGCCGCGATTTTCCAATACCTGCTTGGGCGTCAGATCGACGTTGGATTGCAGCGGATCGTAGCCCAGGCCGAGCGTCCGCGAAAACAAGCCGCTCTCCAGGTAATGCAAGTGCGACAACACGCGGTCGATGCCCTGCTCGGCCAGGAAAAAGTGGATCTGTTCTTCCCCCAGGTTGGTGGTGATCACCTGCTCCGCCGAACTGGAAACCATCGCCAGCAAACCCAACGCGGTGATCATCATCAAAATGATCATCGAGGCGACCAACGCGTATCCCGCTTCGCCTTGCCTTTGCCGCTTGATGCGTTTTGTCATCACCGTCAGCTCCTTAAAAAGCTGCAATGTACATATGGCGCGTAATTGTATGATCCCCGAACATATCGTCCCAACTTACCGTGACGCGGATGAACTTAAAATCCTCGCCCCGCGTGCCGCCGCTGCAGGCCGCACCGACCGCCCCGGTGTTCAACGAACCCGTGTTGGCCGGCAACCCGGTCGCCTCGTTGACGGGAATAGCCCCGCTGCCGCTGGTGAAAATGACCGCTTTGCAATCGCCCGCTCCCGTTTCGTAACCGTTGCGCAGCACTGTCGTCGTGCGGTCGAACCGCGTGTCGATGCCGTTGATCTCGATGTTGGTTTCCGTCCCCGTCAGCATCCAGTTGTCGTTGGTGATTCCGCATTTGGCGTGCGCCGCCTGCTGGGGCACGCAATCGACGTCTTCCCAGAGGTTCCAGCTACGCACTTCCTCGAACTTCTGTTGCGCCAGAAACACCGCCGTTCCGTAATTGCGCGCCGCCAGGTTGGCCCGCACGTTCAACGCCAGCATCGGCACAACCGCCAAGATGCCGAACGTAAGAATCGCCATCGCGACGATGATCTCCACCAATGAAAAACCCTTTTGCTGCTGATGAGCATCGGCATGTAAGGCTCTCACTGCGGCACTCCTTCTCCTAACCTTTGCTATTCGGATGTTTCCGTCGCGCTCGCTCGTGTTCAACCAATCTTCGTCAGGCGACGTTTAGCGCCAAACACCGGGGTTTGACCCTTTGGGGGGATTCCATTTCCACACACGAATGCTGCCCGTCATGGCAATCCAGTCCACCGCCCGGTTGCGGTCGTCGCGCAGGCCGGTGCCGCTGGTGTCCATCTGCGGGGCCACATAGACGACGCCTTGATGCGTTGCCGTGCCGTCGGGCATGAAGTGGAACCACTTCTGCGAGCAGTCCTGAATGTCGATCGCACACGCCACATTGCTCTTGTGGTTGGGCACCGCTTGAATTCCCGGGTAATACCCGAACACGATTCCCGGTTGCAGGTAGTACGTGCGCGGAGACGACGGGCTGCGAGTCATGCTCGGATCCTCGCCGACGATGTACCGGTGTGCCGTGCCCGAATCCGTGAACTGCACGTAAACCGGCGTGTTCATCTTGATCGACTTGGCTCGCGCCATGCGCATGTGGCCGCCCAGATCGCGGGCCGTGGTGTTCACGCGGATCAGGGTGCGGTAATGGAGAATCGAAATAAAGGCGATGGCCGTCATGATGGAGATAACCGCCATGACCGTCACCAGTTCCAGCAGGCTGAAACCTTTTTGGTTCCGCATCAGATCCCTCGGTGAAAACATCGACATTTTCATCACGTTCCCCCTCTCTAGGCTGGAACAAGCAAAAAATATGCCGGTAAAACCAACCTAAAATCAACGCATTTTACCATATTTTTCGCAGGCTTCAATCTATTAACCAATTAATTTTAAAAAGGAAACTATGAAAAGTTTTCAGACCTTGTGAACTTGTTTCATTCTTCCGACTCTTCTTCGGCCTCGTCTTTATCCGCCTCCAGATTGTAATCGCGGATCTTGTAGATCAGCGCCCGCAGCGACAAATCCAACTGCCGCGCCGCCCGGCTTTTGTTGCCCTTGGTGCGCTTAAGCGCCTCCACAATCAACTCCCGTTCCAGGTCGCGCAAATTGTGTTTAACTGATAAGTCTCCGTTTTCATAGGGCATTTTTTTTGGCGGCGTCTGACGCACCCGATCGGGAAGACTCGACGCCTCGATCGCTTCCCCCGCCGAAAGCACCACCGCTCGCTCCATCACGTTTTCCAACTCGCGCACGTTGCCCGGCCAATGGTACGCCTCGATCATCTTGAGCGCTTCGGGCGACACTTCGCAGATCGGCAGTCCGTGACGCTCGGCAACCTTTTGAATGAAGTGCTTGGTCAACAGCGGCAGGTCGGCCGCACGTTGCCGCAGCGGCGGAACCTTGAGGGTGAACACGTTGAGTCGATAGTAGAGGTCCTCGCGGAACTGCCCTGCTTCGACTACATCTTCCAGGTTTCGGGCTGTCGCCGCCACCACGCGCAGATCGACCGATATTTCCTGCGCCGCTCCAACCGGTCGCACGCGCTCCTCTTGCAGCACACGCAACAATTTAACCTGCAACATCAAAGGTAATTCGCCGATTTCATCGAGGAACAACGTACCCCCGCTACTGCCGGTCACCAACCCTTCCTTGTCGGCGATCGCATCGGTAAACGATCCCTTTTTATGGCCGAACAACTCGCTCTCCAGCAGGTGTTCCGGAATCGCTCCGCAGTTGATCGCCACGAACGGCTTATCCGCGCGCGGGCTGTTGCGGTGGATCGATCGGGCGATCAATTCCTTGCCCGTGCCCGACTCGCCGACGATCAACACTGTGCTTTTAAAGCCCGCAACCTTGCGCGCCATGGCCATCAGTTCGAGCATCGCCGGATCATCGGTGATGATCTCGCGATCCGCCGCCGCCTGCGCTGCCTGCCGCAACCGCAGGTTCTCGGCCCGCAGCAGTTCGCGTTCGGCCGCACGCTGCAACACCACGAGAATCTCGTCGCTGTTGAACGGCTTGCCGATGTAATCGTAGGCGCCCAGGCGCATCGCCTCGACCGCCTGGTCGATCGTGCCGTAGGCGCTCATCACAATGATTGGTTTTTCGAAGTTGCGCCGCTTGCTTTCCTGCAGGAACGTCAAACCGTCCATCACCGGCATGCGCAGATCGCACAGGATGAAATCGGGTTTCATTGAGTCCAGCGCCTGCAGCGCCATTTGACCGTTTTCCACCGCCGAAACGCGATAGCCCTTTTTTTTCAGCAAAACGCTCAACGAATAGCGCAGACCTTCCTCGTCGTCGACCACCAATACGTGCGGTTCATTCGCCATGGTTGTCTTCCTTTTCTCCGGCAGGATAAACCAGACTCACCCGGGAGCCCACTCCCAGCCGACTCTCGATACGCATCAATCCGCCGGCGCTCGCCACGATCCGCAGACAGATCGCCAGACCCAGGCCGGTTCCTTTGCCCTTGGGTTTGGTCGTGAAAAACGGTTCCAGCACGTGCTCGAGCACATCGGCCGGCATGCCCGGGCCCGAATCGGTGATATGCAGCCAAACCATCGGCGTGCCTTCGACCGGCCCGATGCGGTCCGAAAGCACGATGCCCCGCCGCAGGCAATCGGTGAACGGAACCTCATTTTCCGAAGGCGCGCCGGGCAGTTGTTCCTTGAACAACTCCATGCGCTCGAACGGCTTGGCCTCGGCGCTGATCGTAATCGTCCCCTCGTCGCGCATCGCGTCGGCGGCGTTGAGCAGCAAATTGAGAATCACCTGCTTGAATTGATCCGGATCCAAGCGTACCGGCGGCAGGTCCGTCACGGGCAGAATTTCGACCCGCACCCGGTCGAGCCCGCGCTGACTCTTCATCAACGTCACCGTTTCGGCGGTCAAGGCCGGCAGATCGGTCGGTTCGGACCGCATCGGTTTGATGCGCGAAAAGTCCAGCAATTCACGCATCGTCTTGTCGATGCGCTTGATTTCCAAGGTGATTCGTTCGACCACCTCGGCGTCTTCGGCCGTCAATTCGGCCTCGCGCAGGATTTCCAGGTAGCCGAAAATCGCGCCCAACGGATTGCCCACCTCGTGCGCCATGCCCGCCGCCACGCGTCCGACATAGGCCAGGCGGTCCGAATGCATCAACTGGTCGTGCGCTTCTTTGAGTTTCTTGTTGGCCCGCATGAGCGCTGCCTCGGCCTGTTTCCAGGCGTCG
>DAINPV010000196.1:0-7514 GCA_036743315.1 bacterium
GACCAGGTCGGACAAATCGGTGAGTTCCACGCCGAAACGCGTGTCGGGCTTGTCCGAGCCGTAACGCGCCATCGCCTCGGCGAAAGGCATGCGCGGCAGCGGCAGCTGGACTTTCACGCCAATCGTCTTGGCCAGCACGCCGGCGATCATGCCTTCCATGATCGGCAACAGTTCGTCCTGGCTCAGGAAGCTGGTTTCGATGTCGATCTGCGTGAACTCCGGCTGACGATCGGCGCGCAGGTCTTCGTCGCGAAAGCATTTGACGATCTGGAAATAGCGGTCGAAGCCGCTGATCATCAGCAACTGCTTAAAAATTTGCGGGCTCTGCGGCAGTGCGTAAAACTCGCCCGGATGCACGCGGCTGGGCACGATGTAGTCGCGCGCGCCCTCGGGCGTCGACTTGGTCAACATCGGCGTTTCGACCTCGATGAATCCCTGCCCGCTGAGGTATTCGCGCGCGATCTGATAGACCTGATGGCGAATACGCAAAATCCGCTGCGCGCTCGGCCGGCGCAGATCGAGGAACCGCCATTTCAGCCGCACATCCTCGCTGATGTCCTCGTTGTCTTCGATGACGATCGGCGGCGTCGCCGCTTCGTTCAAGATCTTCAATTCCGTGGCGACGATTTCGATTTCGCCGGTAGGCATGTCTTTGTTTTCCTGCCCGGCCGGCCGCCGGCGCACAAAGCCCTTCACGCCCAGCACGTACTCGGGGCGAATGGCTTTGGCTTTTTCATGCAAATCGGTATCGGCATCGGGATCGAACACCACCTGCACCAATCCCTCGCGATCGCGCAAGGTGACGAATATAAGCTGGCCCAAATCGCGACGGCGCTGCACCCACCCGAATAAAGTGACCGACTGGTCGACCTGCTCGGCGCGCAGGCTTCCACAGTAAATCGAACGCTTCCAACCGCCCAGTGTCTCGGCCATTGGTTCCTCCAAACAGAAAAGATTCTAGCTTTGTAGCATTTTGACGCACTAAGTCAATCAACAGGTATAAAATATCGTCCCGGCCCTCACCGGGAGCCGAAGATTGCTGTATAATCCGTTTGATTCGCCTGGGCAATCCCGATTCATCTTTTGCGGCTGTGGAGGAAGTTCGATGTCCCTGCATTCGTTTTTCGCGCCGAAGTCGGTGGCGGTAATCGGCGCCAGTTCAGTCGCCGGCAAAAGCGGCCACTTGATCGTAAAAAACCTGGTGGAATTGAGTTATCCCGGCGCCGTCTACCCGATCAATCCGAAGGCGGAAACCATCCTCGGGCTGCCGGCCTATTCTTCCATCGACGCCTGTCCGCACGTTCCGGACACGGCGGTCATCGCACTTAACCGCGAATTCGTGCCTGACGCGTTGGAACGCCTCGGCCGCAAAGGAGTGAAAAACGTGATCATCGCCTCCGGCGGATTCGCCGACACGGGCGACGAACTGGGCTTACGGTTGGATAAGGAAATTAAAGAAATCGCGCGGCGGCACGGCATTCGCTACATGGGTCCCAATTCCATCGGCACGATCGACGCGCACAGCCGATTCATCACCAGCATCACGCCCAACGATCCGCTGCCGGTCGGTTCGGCTTCGATTCTCGGTCAAAGCGGCCTGTTCGCCAGCGGCTATTCGAAATGGATCAGCGACACCGAGCCGTTCGGCGTAGCGAAAATCGCCTGCCTCGGCAACAAGGAGGACATCGACGAAACCGCGATGCTCAATTACCTAGCCGACGACAAGGACACCGGCGTGATCGGCATGTACCTGGAAGGCGTCAATGACGGTCGCGCGTTCCTGGCGGCGGCCCGGCATGCGGCAAGGCGCAAACCGCTGATTGTGCTCAAGGGCGGCGCGAGCGAACTGGGCGGCAAGGCCGCGGCGGGACACACGGGATCGCTGGCGGGCGACGAGGCGGTGTATCGCGGCGTGCTGCGGCAGGTCGGCGCGATCCACGCGGGGAATCTTAATGAACTGTTCGCCTTCGTCGCCGGGTTCGAGCATGGCCCGTTGCCGCGCGGCAACCGCCTCGGCGTGCTGAGCATCACCGGTGCGGGCTGCGTACTGGCCGCCGACGCCGCGGAGCGACACGGCTTGGAACTGCCGACGCTGCAACCGGCGACCATCGCGCGCATCCGGCGCATTTGCCCCGATTGGGCGCCGATCCGCAACCCGGTGGACATCTGGAGTTCGATCGAAAAAAGCGGTGTGGAGGCTTCCTACCGTGAAATCGGCCTGGCCGTGGCTGCCGATCCGCAGGTCGACATGGTGCTGCTGGCAATCACTTTATTTGAGGGAACGATCTTCGACATCGAAGCGACCGTTCGGGCCATTAAAATAGAAGCTCCCGACAAAACGGTCGCCACCGCCCTGTTCGGCGGCGCGGCCGAGGACAACCGCGCCTGGACCGCCCTGGCCCATCGCGGCGGTGCGGCGACCTTCACCAGCCTCGATCTGGCCGTCGAGACAATGGCCCATATGTATGATTTTTTCCGGCAACACCAGTAACGATCATTTCCGCCGGCGGTGTTATAAGGGTGACGATGCCACTGCAATGGTGAAACAAGGAGAATAATCATGCGCAAGGCAGTATTTATCGTGGTTTTGGTCTTCCTGGCGGCAACGCCGGCTTTGGCGGAATTTCAACCGGTGCGCTTCGGCGGCTGGGGCGGCGTTTCTGCGGGCATTCAATACCTGGATTTATCCGACCTCAATGATTTTCTCGATCCGGTCGGTTTCGATGAAATCAGCTCGATGCGGCCGGCGATCGGCCTGTCGGGTCATGCAATCATCTTCGACCGTATTCTGCTGGGCGGGCGCGGCAGTGTCATGCAGGTGAAATCGGAAGCCGACAGTATCGACATGAGCTTCACCAGCGGCTGGGGTCAGGTGGAGGCGGGATACGTAGCGTACCAGGGCGCTTACGGGATGATCGCCCCGCTGATCGGCATCGGCGGGTACGGCCACTCGCTACATTTCGAAGGCGACGTCTGGCGGATGGGCTACGGCGACCAGCCGAGCGAAACGGACAATCCGCGCATCGCCGAAGGATTGGATCTGGAAGTGCTCGACAGCTTCGATATGCACAAGGGCGGCGTGCACGGATTTCTCGGTCTGACCTACTTGTTCCCGGTGCGCTTCCCGCAGGATTCACCTAGTTTCGGCATGTTCGTGCCCTCGCTGACGGTCGGCGGTACGGTCGATCTGCTCAACGACGGTTGGCGCAATGACGACGGCGACCATGTCAAAGGCGGCCCGGATATACCGTTCAACACCTTCTACTGTGTGCTGGAAATCGGCTTCGGTGGTGGAACGACAATATCCGGTTTATAAACAATACGTTACCTAGAAAAGTAAAAGAAAGTCCGAGGCGCCCCACAAATAAATGCCTCGGATTTTCTTTATTTTACAGTATGTTATGGAGTATACTTAAAGTAAATATATATTTATGGTTGCTATTATATTGATAATAAAGGTTTTTATTTAACAACAATCAGGGCATCGACGGCAACCGGCCGGCCCTTCACCACGATCAGCGGGTTGATGTCGATCTCGGCGATCTCCGGGTGAGCCAGCGCCAGGCGCCCCACTGCCTGAATGATCTGCACCAGCGCCTTGCGGTCAACCGCCGGCAGGCCGCGCAGCTCGCCGAACAGGTTTTTCAATCGCAGTGAGTCGGGCATGGTCACCGCGTCGTGATCGTCCACCGGTGCACAACGGAAGGAAACATCCTTGATCGCCTCGGTAAACACGCCGCCGATACCGAGCATTACACAGGGGCCGAAGCCCGCGAATCGCGTCATGCCGACGACCAGTTCGCGCTGCCCTTTCATCATGCGCGCGACCAAACGCGGACAACCAGGTGCGACGACCTCGATCGCCTCCCATGCGCGTTGCAACGCCGACGCATCGGCCAAGCCCAGGTGCACCAGACCGGCCTCGGTTTTGTGCGCGACGTTGGGCGGCAAACCCTTGAGCACCACCGGATATCCGAGGCGTTGGGCGGCGGCAAGGGTTTCTTCCCGGGAGTAAGTCAGTTCCTCATCGGTGATCGGCACGCCGTATTCAGCCAACAATCGCTTGGCGGCGAATTCGTCCATCACCCCGGTAGGCAATGGCGGCCCAGGATGATCGGTAATGTCAGTAGCAAAATCATTGACCGGCCGTTGCCGGATTTCGCCGGAACGCGCCAGCGCGGCCATGGCTTTCACCGCCGCTTCCGGCGAGGTGTACAGCGGCGTGCTGTTGGCGCGGAAAGTCTGCGCCGCGTGGTCGGTGGTGAACAGGAACGTCGAAGCCACCAGCGGCTTGCCGTATTGTTGCGGCAAAGCCAGCAGCTTGGACAAGTCCATCTTCAAGGTGGACAGCAGCGTTTCGTGGTCGATGGCAACCAGCTTTTTGATGTGATCGAAAAACATGTCGGCAAAACCGGTGTCCATCACACCGTGCATGAGAACGCCGTCAACCTCGTCGCTGGCAAAAAGCATTTCCGGAATGTGCTGAATAAAGCCGTCGCTTTCCATGGTGAAGGTCAGGTCGACCGGATTTTTTGCCGAGGCGGTCGGCTCGATGTGCGGACGGATCATCGCCTGCAGTTCCTCGCTGAGCTCCGGAATCGTCAGACCGAGCTTTTCGCAGGTGTCGGCCATCGAGGTGGCCGGACCGCCCGAATGGGTGATGATCGCCATGCGGCGACCCCGCGGCGCGGGCATGTTGGCCAGCGCATGCCCCCAATCGAACATCTCGGTCACCGTCGCGGCGCGCATGACGCCGGCCTGTTCGAAGATGCCGTTGTACAGCACGTCGGGCCCGCCCAGCGAGCCGGTGTGCGACAGACCGCTACGCGCGCCCGAGGCCGAACCGCCGACGTACAACGCTACGACCGGCTTACGGCGCGTCACCCGCCGCGCGACCTCGATGAACTTTCGCCCGCGCCGGATGCCCTCGATGTACATGATGATCGCCTTGGTATCCGGATCGTCGCCGAGATAGTCGAGACAATCGACCTCGTCGATGTTCGAAGCGTTGCCTACGCTCAGCGCCTGGCTGTAACGGATGCCGCGCTCATGCAACAGGGGAATCGTCTGCGCGACATAGGTGCCGCTCTGGCTGATCAAACCCAAGTGGCCCGGTGCCTGGCGGTAAGGCGCAACGGTGAGGTTGAGGCCGTTGTGCGCGTTGAGTATACCGATGCAATTGGGCCCGATGAACCGAATGCCGTGGCGCGCGGCGACGGCCAACAACTCTTGTTCGAGCTTGGCGCCTTCCGGCCCCATCTCACGAAAACCCGCCGTGACGATCACTGCGTAGCGCAAACCGACGGCGCCCAGTTCGTCCAATACCCGCGGCGTGACGCGGGTCGGCGTGACCAACAGCGCCAAATCGGGCACGGTCGGAAACGCGGCCGGATCGGCATAGGCCGGGCGACCGAGTACGATTTTGTCTTTCGGATGATAAAAAAAGACCTCGCCGGCGAACGTGCTGTTGAGCAGATTCAACGCCTGGATGGCGCCCATTTTCATGAAATTGTTGCTGGCTCCAGCGACCACGACCGAACGCGGATGCATGATGGCATGAACCGGATTGGGCTGGACGGCTTCTTGACTCATCAAACGATCCTTTCACGAACGAACACGAGCATGCGCAATGCCGGTGAACGGGAGCGGGAAATTGTATGGCAGGCGTATCATATTCCGTTGCGGTCGCGCAATTGCTCTTTAAGATCGATGCGCTCTTTGCGCATCAACATTTCCAGCAGGTTCGGATTGGCTTTGCCGTACACCTCGACGTAGGCGTGAATCATTTCGGTCAATGGCGGGTCGGCGAAACAGCCCCATTGGCGCACGTATTCGAAATGCCGGTTGCCGTGCAGATCGGTCGCGGGCAACATCCCATCATGTTCGCCGTCGAACTCACAGAGGCGAAAATCGTTGCGCTCGCACATATGGCGGTCGAACGCGGGCGTCGCTTTAAGCCAGCGTCCGTCCAGATATAATTCGTTATACCCATGATAAGTAAACAGGTTCGTGCCCAGCAGCTTGAGCATGTCCGGCGGAGTGCGGTGGTTGACGATATCGGCAAAACACAATCGGCACGGAATGCCCGTCCCGCGCGCCAACGCGGTCAGCACGATCGCTTTTTGTACGCAATAACCGTAACCGCGCGCCAGGATCGTGCTGGCTTGGTAGTCTTCGACCATGAACATCGGCGAGACCGGATTGTAGCGGATTTCATCGCGGACGAAATAAAACAAGCGCCGGGCCGTTTCAACCGGCGAATCGTCAAGCGCTTTTTCCCAGACCGCCATCAGCGAAGGATGTGTGAAATCCATGAACTCACTGGCATTTAAGTATTGCTGTCGATCCTGATTCATCGATGCCTCATGTTTGTTTGCATTTCCCATCTATTCTATCGTTTTGCTCGACTATGCGCCACGGGCGATGGGCGAGGCTATTCCTGGTTGACCAACGGCGCGCCGGCAACGCCCACGGAAATGCGCCAGATGTGCCGGCCGATCAACTCGGTCACGTAGAGCGAGCACGGATCGAAATCGGGCGCGACACCGAAAGCCATCGACGCAGGGGTGACCATCCCGGTGGCGATCGCTTCATATTCACCGGTCGCCGGATCGACGCGCACAAGCTTGCCGATACCGTCTTCGGTCACGTACAACATGCCGTTTGCATCCAGCGCGATGCCGTCGGGCAGCGACAGCAAGTCGAGGTTGGCGATGGTCGTGATATCCATCGGCGCGCTCTGCCCGTCCAGATCGATGCGGTAGACCGGATTGCCCGCGGCGAACGTGCCGGCCACATAGAGCGAATCGCGCGTGGCTGAAAAAACCATGCCGTTGGGCGAATCGACCTGGTCGTACCAGACCGACAACTCGCCGGCGGTCGTCACTTCATAAATCGAGGTCGTATAATTGTCCGACACCAACAACGTGCCCTGCGGCGTGAACGCGATGAAATTGGGATTGGCGATGCCCTCGACGAGCAAGGTCACCGCGCCGGCGGCATCGCGACGATACACCGCGCCGTCGTTGGGCGCGGGCAGGTTTCCTTCACCGAAATCGGCGATGTAGAGATTATCGTCGTCGTCAAAGGCGATGCCGATCGGGTCGGTGAAATCGGCCAGCGGCTCCCATGTGCCGTCACCGTATACACGCGCGATCTGATTGCCGATCGAGGCATACAACTCGCCGGCGCTATTGAAAGCGATGCCTTCCGATCCGGGCAAGTCCTGTAGAAAAGCGACCTTTTCGCCGACGGCCAAGTCGTTCCAGCATTGCGGCGGCTCGGTCGTATCGTCGTCGGCGCTGTCGTCGTCGCCGACATCGTCATCGGCAGCGTCGTCGCCGGCATCGTCGTCATCATCATCAGCGCTATCGTCATCGACAGCGGCAGCAGTGTTATCGTCGTCGTCATCGTCGCCGCACCCGCCAGCGATCAACGCCGCCACCAACAGCAAGAACCACCATTTTTTCATTTTCATTCTCCTGTCGCCGGCCAACATCCTCACATCCTTTTTG
>DAINPV010000197.1:0-7504 GCA_036743315.1 bacterium
CATCAGCTTGGCCGAGATCGCGTCGATCGCCACCGGGGCGCCGGTGGTGAAGGATTACATCCTCGCCTCGGGCGACCCGGTGGCGATCGACGCGATCTCGGCCAAGCTGATGGGCTTCGATCCGATGACCATTCCGTGCATCCGCATCGCGCACGAGAAGGGGCTGGGCGTGGGCGACCCGCGCGAGATCGAGATCGTCGGCGAGGACATCAGCAACGTGAATTTCCACTTCCAGACCGGCCACAACGCGGCCACCGGCTTCGTGAAGCACTTCTGGTGGGGGCCGCTCAAGAAGTTCCAGAAACTGTTCTTCCATACGCCGCTGGTGTATTTCTTCGTGCTGGGCAGCTATGTGTTCCACGATTACGTGTGGTACCCGGTAAAGGGCATTCCGCGGGTGCGCAAATGGCTGCGGGAAACCAAGTGGGGCAAACTGTTCCAGAAGTACCCGGGCAAGTTCAGCTATTATTGATCGATCTTGCGCCGCACCGAGAGAATGCGAGAAGCGTAGGCCGGTTCGTTGGAAACGTGCAGGCGCACGTCAACCCACAGCGAGGGATGGTCGGTCCATTGCGCCTGGCGCGTTTCGGACAGGCGGTTGCCTTTCTTATGCGGTTCGCCGAGCAGTTCCGTCAGACGATCGACCTCGTTTTCATAGAGGCGATGTTCGGCGACCGGATCGGCGGCGTTCGGTCGATCTTCGATTTGAATCCAGAGAATCGTATCGCCTTCGCCCTGCAGACGAACCGTGCGCTGTTCCGCGTTGGGTCCGCCGGTTTTGTACAGGTACATGCCGTCGCCGACGGCTTCGTGATTGGGATGCGCCTGCAGTTCGGCGCGCACCGAGCCGCCGATGCGCGCGGGCGTTTTCCAGGCGGCGAAGATCGCTTCCTGATCGTGCAGGCGACGACCGCAGGCCGCCGCGCCCGCCAACAGCAACAATACCAGGACGATACGAACTTGTTTCATGTTGTGGTATGGTAGCCGACAATAGCGACCGGCAACAGTGGGCAGGTGATTTTTCATGATGTTTCTTTTCGATTGGAAGGCCGATCGGGTGGCGCCGGGCAGGCTGTGCCGTTGCCGACCGGTGCGCTGGGAGGATTTGCGCCACATGGCCAGGTGGCCGCGCAGCGACGATCCGCAGGAAGCGCCCTATACCGATTTCCCGCGCGACATGGCCAGCCTGGAGACCTGGTACCGCTCGTGCACCGACACCGACGCCAAGCGCACGTGGACGGTGTTGGACGAACGCGACCAGATCGTCGGGCGCATCGGCATCGCGCTGGTCGACGAGGTGCGCAAAGAGGGCTTGTTGTCGATTCGCCTGCGCGCCGATCGCGTGCGCATGGGCTACGGTTTCGACAGCCTGACCTGCGTACTCGATCACTGGTTCGGCACGCTGGAAATGGAAACGATGACCCTGGACGTATCCATCCTCAACGTCGGCGCGATAAAATTGTACGAAAAATTGGGCTTTCACATTAATGGTTGCCATTGGGTGCCCATTGCGCGGCGGCACATGGTGCCGGGCACATCCGAGGCCGGATTCGTGCGCTACCTGGATATGGGCCTGGAGCGCGAAGAGTGGCTAACGCGGAAGAATGCTATTTCGCGTACAGCGCGCTGATCATGTCGTGAAAGGCCATGTGCACGTCGAACACGCCTTGTTTGACGTTCTCGTCGTTGTCCTTTTGGCAGGCGGCGGCGAGGAGGTCGATCTGCTTGAGCAACTCCGCGACGTTCTTGTCGAACGTTTCCTGTTTGGCGGCCATGGCGCCGGTCAGCTTGGTTTCCTGCAACTTTTTGGCTCGCTCCTGCAACGCGCCTAGGTCCTTGCGCACCGCAGCCCAATCGTTGGCGGGATAATAGGTGTGCCACATCTTGGCCATCACCTCGTGAAATTCCTTCATTCCGGGAATGTTGTCGCCGGCCTCCTCGGCAGCCAAAAGCAAAGCGGGCAGCAGCAACGCGAAACAAATCGTCGTGACGAGCGAACGGCGGATCATGGCGGCTCCTTATCAATCGGTGAAACGGAATTTAATGATCGTCCAGATGGCGCGGAAGCCATCTTTCCAACTGATTTTCTTGCCTTCGGAAAAATCCCGCCCTGAATAGTAGATGGGCACTTCGAACACCTTGTAGCCCCGCTTGAAAACCTTCGCGGTGATTTCGGGCTCGAAATCGAAACGGTTCGAGCGGATGGTGATTTCCTTGAGAATGTGCGCGCGAAACGCTTTGTAGCAGGTTTCCATGTCGGTGAGCATCGTGTCGTACAGCAGGTTGGTGACGAAAGTCAGAAAACGGTTGCCCAGGTAATGCCAGAACAAAAACGCCCGGCGCGGGCCGAGGAAGCGACTGCCGTAGACGACATCGGCTTTCTTTTTGACGATCGGGTCGATCAGCGTGTGATAGTCGTTGGGATCGTACTCCAGGTCGGCGTCCTGGATGATGGCGATGTCGCCTTCGATGTACTGCTTGCCGGTGCGGATAGCCGCGCCTTTGCCCTGGTTGACTCCGTGGTAGTACACGCGCACGTTGGGCAGAGGCTCTACTTTCTCTTTCAGGATGGCCACGGTTCCGTCGGTCGAACCGTCGTCGACGATAATCAATTCCTTGTCCAGATCGACCGACATGACCTGTTTGACGATTTCCTCGATGGTCGTTTTCTCGTTGAACACGGGCATCAGAATCGAAAGCTTCATGGTTCCTCTCGCGCTGGTTGTGCCGGCACATCTAAGCAAAAAAAGAGCGGGCGCGCAATTGAGAAGCACGCCCGCCCGTCGTCGCGTCACTCGTACTTGTAGAAGCCTTCGCCGGTCTTGCGGCCCAGTTTGCCGGCTTCGACCATTTTAATGAGCAGCGGGCAGGGGCGGTACTTGGAATCGGCAAAGCCGTTGTACAGCCGCTGCATGATGAACAGGCAGGTGTCCAGACCGATCAGATCGGCAAGGGTCAGCGGACCCATCGGGTGGTTCATGCCCAGCTTCATCACCGTGTCGATGGCCTCGGCGTTGCCCACGCCTTCATAGAGGCAGCAGATCGCTTCGTTGATCATCGGCATGAGCACGCGGTTGGAGACGAAGCCGGGGTAGTCGGCGACTTCGGCCGGCGTTTTGTCCAACGCCAGCGAAAGCTCGTAAATCTTTTTGTAGGTTTCGTCGGAGGTGGCCAGACCGCGCACGATTTCGATCAGCTTCATCACCGGCACGGGATTGAAAAAGTGCATGCCGATGACCTTGTCGGCACGCTTGGTCACCGCGGCCAGTTCGGTGACCGACTGGCTGGAGGTGTTGGTGGCCAGGATGATTTCCGGGCGGGTGATCGCATCGAGCTCGGTGAAGACCTTCTTTTTGATGACCATGTTTTCGGTCGCCGCTTCCACGGCCAGGTCGGCTTGGGCGGCCTTGGCCAAGCCGGTGACCGCCGTGATGCGCGCGAGAATCGCGTCTTTGTCGGCGGCGGTGAGCTTCTCCTTTTTCACCTGACGATCGAGGTTTTTATCGATCGCGGCCTTGCCCTTGTCGGCCAGTTCCTGGCTGATATCGCTGAGAAAAACGGTAAAGCCTTTGGTCGCCGCCACCTGCGCGATGCCGTGCCCCATCTGGCCGGCGCCAATGACGAAGATAGTCTTGATCTCCATACACGCTGCTCCTTTCGGCTTGAGGTGAAATGATGCAATTGCACGTTGGATTGACATGAGGCTATTAGCATGTATTTTCCATCCGGCGCAAGGGGACGAAGACGTACAATCGTTCGGGCTTTTTTTCGCTTGCGTGTCACTATGGGTTCTGGTAAATAACGGCTGCTTAAATCCCCGGTAACCCTTGTTTATGGGGCGCTAGATGACGCACAATAAATTCGGCAAAATGCACATTTGTCGAGAATGCGAAGCAAAGTTTTTCGATTTGGGCAAGGAGCTGACCCTGTGTCCCAAATGCGGCAAGCCGCTGGAAGTGCCGCCCAAACCCAATAAAAAAGCGACCAAGGCCAAGCCGACCGCTGCCAACTTCAAAGCGGACGTCGATCTCGACGATCTGGATTCGATCAACGACGATTACGACGGCGAGTTCGACACCGAACTGGACGGCGATTTCGGCGACTACAAAGAAGAAGAGGAAAGCGAAGACGAGTCCGAACTCGACTGAGTCGATTACGGTTTTCGCTTGCTTCCGCCAAACAGCAAATTGTATGCCTGCCGCGTGCGCGTGGCATGGAGCGGGCGTACGTACCCTTCATGCGCTTCCAACGGCAGCAGATCCAACGAGATGTAGCGCCGCCCATAAAACACGTGCCGCGCAAGGAATGAAATGTTCGCCTCGGCCGCGGACGATTCGTTGATCGTTTGATTGCCCAGGCCGTAGGCGATGAACCCCTGCCGGTAAAACTCGAGGTCGCGCGGCGGCGCCGGGCGGTTGAACGTGACGATCGTCGCGCCGTCGTCGATGGCGCGATGGGCGATGGCGCGCAGCGTTTCGTCGTCCTCCCGGCCGTTCGCCGCGAGGTTGACGAACACGAAATGATCTTGCGCGACCAACTCCCGGATCTGTGCGCTCATCGTCGCTTCGACATACGGATTGAGCCCGGCGGAGTCGGCCTGGGCGAGGGCGTCGGCGTTTTCCATCATACTGTAAGAAAGGAACGAGTACGGCCGCATGCGGATGCGGTATGTCGCGGGCCGCAGGGCCGCGGGCGCGTCGGCGCCGGCGCCGACGATGTCGATCGAGTGGCGAGAATAGAGCAGCAGATTCTGCATGAACTGACCGCGTCCCTGGTCGAGTAGATGCGCGCCATGCAGGTCGGTGACATCGATGCCGGCGAAATCCAACGCATGCATCATCTGCTGGTTCATGCAGGCGCCTTGCCCTTCCAGCGACGGCGCACAATTGACCGCCAGGGGCGCGCCGAGGGAAACCTGCGCCAGATCGGCCTGCCGCATCAGCCCGCCGAGTTTGAATATCGAGGAGACTTCCTGCTCCAAGCCGACGCTCTTGGGCGGCAGTTGCTGAGGCAGGAAATTGCCGCTGATCATCACGTGACGGATTTCGTAGGGATCGTAGCGCAGCTCGGGCGCGATCTCGCCTTTGACGGCCAGGGGTATCAGCAGCGGATAGCTGTAAAAATACGAGCCGATCGTGCCGCCGCCGCGCTTGGCGCAATCGCGCACATAACGACCGGTGGGCGATTCGCCGTCGACCGGAATGACGTTCATTTCCGGCCGTAAAGCCTGGAACGGAACAATGGCCAGCGTGCCCGGATTTTCCTGCAGGAGGCGCACGACCTCTTCGGGCGTGTTTGCCTTTTTAATGACGATCGGTTCGCGGATTTTCAGGCGCTTGGGCAACCATTGATCCAACGGCGGCATGGCGACGACCTGAATCGGCCGATCGTTGCCGGCCAACTCGCGCCAGTTGGTGGTTTTACCCGACAACACGTTGCGCAGCCAGTTGCTCACCATGCCGTCAAGCGGGTTGGCCTGGCTGGTGACGATCGCGACGACCAGGCGGTAATCGGCTTCGATGTCGTACTGCGCCTGCGCCGGCACACCGCCGAGCAGGCGATCGAGGTTGTACTTATTCACCTCGGAGGGCATCTCGCCGATGATGTTTTTATAATTGGAATTGTAGATCATCTTAAGCGCATCGCTCGGCAGGTCCAGGCCGTGGACTTTCTGCATGGTCGTTTTACCGTCGAGCAGCACCTTGTAGCGCAGCGACGAACGCTCCAGGAAGCGGCGCATGTCCAGCAGGTATTGCGTCAGCCAATCGAGGTTGCGCCCGGCGCCGCTGTAGATCATGAGATCGGTGGCGAACAGCAAACGATCTTTGTAGGTAATCATGAATTGCCGTGCGGCTTCTTGGTTATCCGACAGGTTTTGCACGGTCCGCCATTTGTCTTCTTCCCAACCGAAGCCCAGCGAGAGCTCCAGGGTCGGGAATTTTTCCAACAATATGGTGAGTTTCTCCAGGTCGTCGGTCAGGTTGAGCATGCCCTTGGCCACGATGTACAGGTTCGGATAATCGCGCATCACATGTTCGAGCTCGGCGCCGTAGACGCGGTAGTCGCATTCGACGATCAACGGCACGCGGTGAATTTCGCACCAGGCGTAGAAAGGTTGCAGGCGATCGTCGTCCAGGGGCATCGGCCGTAGGCGCTGGTTGCCGTGGCTCAGATAAAAACCGCGCGCGCCGGCCAGGAACAGTTCCTTGGCGTATTTGATCAACTCCGGTTCGTCGCCGCGAATGAGCGGAAAGGCCAGGATGCGCGTGGGCGCCTTGGCCATCGCGTCCATAATCAATTCATTGCTCTTTTGCGAGCTGAGGAAATCCGGCTTGGCCTGGCGAGCGAAGGAGGCGTCGTAAGAGCCGGCGAGGATCGTCTGCTTGATGCCGGCCTTGTCCATGGCGTTGAGCAGATCGCCGCCTTTGGAACTGTCGGCGATGTGCTCGTGGAAGGAATAGACTTCATCCTCGTCGTACAAACTTTCGCCGCAGCCGCCAATAATGGTTATTATCAGAACAAGCGGAAAAATAAAAAAACGTCTAATTATTGACATGTTATGCATCCTAGTCACGTCTTTCACCTGGGGGCCGATCATAGCGGGATGAGAACGAATGGTCAAATAAAAAGGTGCCGAAAATTTCAGTAAATTCGCGTTGACAAGCAAAATGGGATGGTTAATTTTCGGCTGGCAGTCCGAGATTATAGTAATCGAAAGGAGCGAATGGTTATGGGCAAGATCATCGGCATCGACTTAGGTACGACCAATTCCGTTGTCGCGGTCATGGAAGGTACCGAGCCGAAAGTGATTGTGAATTCTGAGGGCGGCCGCACCACTCCGTCGGTTGTCGCGTTCACGAAGGACGGCGAGAAACTGGTTGGCACCGTGGCCAAACGCCAGGCGGTTTCCAATCCGCAAAACACGATTTTCTCGATCAAGCGGTTCATGGGACGCCGGATTCAGGAAGTGAAGGAAGAGATCGGACTGGTGCCGTATTCGGTCATCAAAGGCCCGAACGACGATGCACGCGTCGAGGTGATGGGCAAGCAATACAGCCCGCCGGAAATCAGCGCGTTGATTCTGCAGAAGCTCAAGTCGGCGGCGGAGGATTTCCTGGGCGTGAAGGTCGACGATGCGGTAATCACCGTACCGGCATACTTCAACGACAGCCAGCGCCAGGCGACCAAGGATGCGGGCAAGATCGCCGGGCTCAACGTGAAGCGCATCATCAACGAACCGACCGCCGCGGCGTTGGCTTACGGGCTGGACAAACAGAAAAACGAAACGATCGCCGTGTACGATTTCGGCGGCGGCACGTTCGATATTTCGATTCTGGAAGTGGGTGAGGGCGTGGTCGAGGTGAAAGCGACCAACGGCGACACCCACCTGGGCGGCGACAACCTGGACCAGCGCATCATCGAATGGCTGATCGCCGAATTCAAAAAAGACCAGGGCATCGACCTGGCGCAGGACCGCATGTCGCTGCAGCGCCTGAAGGAAGCG
>DAINPV010000198.1:0-7501 GCA_036743315.1 bacterium
GCCACCTCTACGTGTACAGCTCCTGCCGTCTTCGATAAGCGAGGTATCCTTCATTTACTACGTCCCTCCTGACGTTCCGGCCTTCAGGGTTTCCCCCTACTATGCCTTCATCTGACTTCTTACAGTGACTGGCCCTTATTCTTGGTTATTCAGGGCTTTTGCCATCCTTGGCGTTGATAGCCTAGGCTCATCTGCAAGACCTCCTCGGGTAAGAACATCCTCTTTCCTTCCATCCACCTGCCCCATTTACACCACCGGTTCCGTATAGCATTTGGACTTCGGTTTGTCATGCAACCTCACCCAAACGCTGCCGCATCTGATCGAAGTGCGCCTGCGCCAACTGAGCGGCAACGACAAATGGGAGGTGGCGAATTTCGGATTGTCGGGCGCGCACTCGGCCGATCTGCACAACCTGGCGCGGCTGCTGCCGGACAACATCGATTACGTAGTCGTCACGCTCAACTACAAGTTCCTCGGCCCGCTGGGCATGAAACCGCGCGAGATCTTTCCCGAGCTGATTCCGCCGGAAATGGCCGACGCCGAAACGAAACGCCAAGTCTGGCGGCATTTCCTCTACGAGCACTGGTTCACCTGGCGCAACGGATCGTGGGTCGCCGACCGGATCTTCGGCGACCGTCCGGGCAACTGGCTGCGGCGTAAGTGCAGCGAGGCCGCGGCCGCCATCGAAGGCCGGGAATCGGTGCACGAGGATCGCTGGACGCCGGCGTACATCAACAAAATGCGTCGCGCGATGTCAGTGTCGCCGCTGGCCAGCGGCAATCCGGCGATCCACCAACTGGGCGAAATGTTGCTGTACCTCAACAGCCGGGGCTGGCCGACGGTCGTATACGTCACGCCGTTCGATTGGGACAAAATCGAACGGTTCGGCATCGCCAACAAATGGCAGGTTATGCAGCACCTGAACCACCTGGGCTTGCGCATCGAGCGGCAGACCGGCGCGGTGTTCGTCAACCTATGCGATATCGGCCGTTCGGATTGGTTCATCGACCTGGACCACCTGACCGAAACCGGCCGCCGCGAGTTGGCCGAAGTGCTGGTCCAGCGCGTGATGATGCGCCGGGTGCCGGCAAGGAACGGGCAATGATCGTTTCCACCTTCGCCATTACCGCCTTGATCGTCGCCGCGCTAACCATGCGCCTCCTACCGATGGGACGCTCGCGGGCGATCGCCCTGGCCGCGATCAACCTGCTGATGCTCGTTTACCTGCTGCGTGAAACGGCGCCGTTGGCCGTGGGTCTGATTGTCGGCGCCTGGTTGTTGTTGCGCGGCGGACCCGGACCATTGGCGCGCTGGCGAATGTTGACCGTCATAACGTTGATGTTGGGATTGTTGCTGTGGCCCAAGCTCGACGATGTCGTGTCCGCGGACCTTCATTTCCCGGCGCTGATCGGCATCAGCTACCTCGCCTTCTGCGTGATCGGCCTGGCGGTGGATCGTCACCGGGGGCGTATCGAGCGCGTCGACTTCTGGGATTTCTGGAATTGGTTGTCGTTCTTCCCCTCATTCACCGCGGGACCGATTCGCCGCTTCGCCCCCTTCGCCGCGCAGATGAACGGCGAGACCGCCGCGCCCGATCGACTTTACGGCGCGTTGCGGGTGATGATCGGCCTGGTCAAGCGCCTCGCCTTTGCGGCGATGCTCGCTCCGACCGCCGCGTTGATGCGCGATCCATCGGCCACACCGATCGAACTGTGGATGGGCATGTATGCCTATGCTTTCAAAATCTATCTGGATTTTTCCGCCTACACCGATATCGCCATCGGTGCGGCGAACATGCTGGGGCTGCGGATCGAAGAAAACTTCAACTGGCCCTACCTGGCGACGAACATCTCGGTGTTCTGGAAACGCTGGCATATGAGTCTGACCGGCTGGCTGCGCGATTACCTGTTCATTCCGCTCGGCGGCAGCCGCGGCGGTCGGGCGCGCACCACGCTGAACACGGTGATCGTTATGGTCGTCATCGGCTTATGGCACGGTCTGCAACTGAATTTCCTGGCCTGGGGCCTGTATCATGCCCTCGGTCTGCTGATCTACCGTGCCTACACCAACCTGCTGCGCCATGGCGACCGGACAGTCAAACCCGGCTTCTGGCGGCGGTTGGGCGCCGGATTGTTGACCTTCCATTTCGTCGCCTTCGGTTGGATCTTTTTCAATTGCGGCTTCTGGGAGGCCTTCGCCGTGATTATCCGTATGTTCCATGGGGAGGTGCCGCTATGAAACGCTGGTTGACCGATTTTTGGTGGAGCCTG
Source organism: bacterium (assembly GCA_036743315.1). Lineage (GTDB taxonomy): Bacteria > Lernaellota > Lernaellaia > Lernaellales > Lernaellaceae > CALBTQ01. Next base: position 2,271 of record DAINPV010000198.1, read on the forward strand.
TTGATCGCCTCGTTGATCGCCGCGGCTTGCATCTTTGCCGCCAACGGTCCCGTCGATTTTCTCTATCAAAATTTTTGAAAATGCCGATGACATTATGAATGGGAAGTTAATTCACCGTTCTTTACAGTTTTGCGACAACTGGTTAACATTTCCTGTAGAATTTTTCCGTTTTCGGTTCGAGGGGTCGGCTTCATGGGGGACCATAAAAAATCTTGTCCTCAAGCACCGAAGAGCGGTTCCGCCGCTTATTCGACGCCCAACCCGAATGCGTTTTTCACATTTCCGGCGATGGGCATTTTCTGGACGTCAACAAGACGGTCACTGAAATTCTGGGCTATCGGCGCGAGGAACTGATCGGCAAAAGCCTTCGCATGCTCGTGCCGGACGAGTCGATCGAGGACAGCTTCGAGAAAATCCGTCAGTTGCAGCAAGGGACCAAAATCGACTGCTACCGTAAAAATTTCATCGCCAAAGACGGCGAATCGATCCCTTTTGAAATTACCGTTTCCGGCTCGCTAAGCGAAGAAGGCGAGTTGATCGTCCAAAGCATCGCGCGCGATCTGCGCGAACAATTGGAAACGGAAAAGAAACTGCTGCACAGCCAGAACCTGCTCAACACGCTCATCGAATCGGCGGTCGATGCGATCTGGATGAAAGACCGCAACCTGCGTTTCACGCTGGTCAATAGTTACTTTGCCAACATTTTAGGCATGTCGCCGCAGCAGATCATCGGTCACAAGGGCGAGGAGGTTCTGCCCAAGGAGTTGTACGAGCCCAACGAGGAAGAAGATCGTCAGTTACTGAAATTCGGCAAGACAATGACCAACGAGTACCGCTTAAAGATCGCCGGCGAAGAGCGGATTTTCCATACGGTCAAAGCGCCGTTGCGCAACGCCGACGGCCGCATCACCGGTCTGATCGCCATCGCGCGCGACATGACGCAGGAACATACCCTGACCCAACAACTGCTGCAGGCGCAAAAAATGGAGGCGATCGGTTCGTTGGCGGGCGGCATCGCCCATGATTTCAACAACGTACTGACCGGGATCATCGGCAACCTCAGCCTGGGCCTGCTTAAACTCGACGAAGGGGATGACATTCGCGAGTATCTCACCCTCGCCCACGACGCAGCCAACGACGCCACGCGGCTGATCCGTCAACTGCTGCAGATCACGCGACGCGAACCGGCCAGCAAGTCGTCGATTCACCTGGAAAGCCTGGTCGACGAACTGTTTGCGCTGCTGCAATCCACCTTCGACAAACGCATCAGTGTGCAAAAGGACATCCCGACGGACCTCTGGCCGATCAATGGCGATCGCAGTCAGATCAATCAAATTTTAATGAACCTGTGCGTGAACGCCCGCGACGGTCTGTACGAGCGCTACGGTTCAAACTTTCAGAACGCGCCGGGCAATCCCTGGCTGTCGCTGAACGCCGAAAATATCACGCTGTCCGAAACGGCAGCGCACGGCATGCGCAACGCCAAGCCGGGTCAGTATGTGTGCATCACCGTGTCCGACAACGGCATCGGCATGAACAAACAGACCATGGAGCGGGTTTTCGAACCGTTCTTCACTACCAAACCGAAGGAAAGCGGCACCGGCCTGGGGCTGTCGATGGTCTATTGGATCGTCGCCAACCACGGCGGTTGGGTGTCGATCGAAAGCGAACCGGGCATCGGCACGGACATCATCATCTATTTCCCCCGCGCGGAAAAAGCGGAGGAAAGAAAGACCGATGTGATGACCCTGCCCAAGCCCGCCGCCGTCGGCCATTGCACCGTGCTGATCGTGGAAGACGAGGAAAATGTACGCAAATTGTTGCGCCGCATCCTCGCGACGAGCGATTTCACCATTTACGAAGCAGCCAACGGCCTGGACGCGATGCAGGTGATTGGCGAAAAAGCCGGTGAACTGAATCTGATCGTCCTCGATTTGATCATGCCCGAAATGTCGGGGCAGGAAGTGTTGTTCAACATGCGTCGTGACGGCATCAACATACCGACGTTGGTGTGCAGCGGATACCCCGGCGAAATTAACAAAGAAGGGCTCGAAGAACTCGGGGCGCAGTATTTTCTCAGCAAGCCGTTCACGCCCGTCCAGTTTTTACGCAAGGTGTATGACATTCTGGAAAGCCACGCCCCCACCGCCTCTTGACCGATCCCGTTCGATTTTTTTATTGTGAAACATCACGGAGGTAACCCATGGCGAATTTGGGATGGCTGGGTTGGATCATCCTCGGCGGACTCGCCGGCGCGCTGGCCTCAAAAATCACCGGCACCGAGCACGGCTGTCTGATGAACGTAATTCTGGGCATCGTCGGCGCGTTCGTCGGCGGCATCCTTTTCAACTTGCTGGGCGGCAGCGGCGTAACCGGTTGCAACATCTGGAGCCTGGTGGTCGCCACCGTGGGGGCCGTGGTCTTTTTAGCCGTGGCCCGTGCCTTTGCCTCCCCGCCGCGTTATCGTTGAAAACGACGTTCCCATTCTCTCTGAAACAATCGGTTGCCGCCCTGTTGTGGCTGATTCCGCTGTTGATGCTGCTGGCGCTGGGCTTGAAGTTCGTCACTTACGGGTATCCGTTTTCGCCCCTCACCCAATTGCCCCCGCAAGGGTGGGACGATTGGAGTCACCTACAAAAAACCTTCGAGACCTACCGTCAACTCCAGACCGATCCCGGCGCGTTGCCGGAACTGGCGCGGGGCGGTGATTACCTGAAATGGCCGCCGTTGTTTTATTGGTTGACCGCCGCGGCGCTGAGCATCCGCTACGATGTCGCCTCGCTGTATGCGGTGCTGTTCCTGCTGGCCGCCGGCTGCCTGGCCGCGATTTACGCGCTGGCGCGCACGATTCTCGACGACCATGTTCTGGCTTTACTCGCGGTCGCCTTGTTCACGGCGAATCCAGTGTGGATCGAAACGGCGCTCTCCTACAATCTGGAGACGATCCTGCTCGCCGCTACCGCCGCGTTTTTCGCGCTGCTGTTCGCCGCGCCGGTCCGACGCGGCTTGCCCGGGGCGCCGCTGTTGGGGTGCGTCGGTGCGCTCCTATTGCTGAGTAAAACGGTGATCCTCGTTCCGCTGTTGCCCGCCGCAATCGGCTTCCTGTTGTGGAACCTGCGCGACGCCGCACGGGCGAAACGACAGTGGCATGGCCCGTTGTCGTTTATGATGCCCGGCTTGCTGCTGATCGCCTGCTGGTACCTGCCGCAAGCGGGCCAGTGGCGCAATTTTCTCTCTTCCGATCTAGCCGCTTCGGCGAGCGTCGACAATCCACCGCTGTTCTATGTGCGCACGTTGTTCGTCGATTATCTATATGCGCCGCTGCTGGTCGCGGCCTTGATCGCCTGGCGTCGGCGCGACGAATCGGGCCAACGTATGTTTGCCGACGGGCGGTTGTTCGCCCTGGTCCTGGGCGCCGTCGCAGGCCTTGTTTTCTTCTCCCTGATCGGCGCCAAGCACGAATGGTATCTGCTGTCGCCCTATTTGCTGCTGACCTTGCCGACCCTGGCCGCGCTTAAAAACGCCGCCCCGCCGTGGCGCCGAGCGCTGATCGTCGCACTGTTCCTGTTGTACGGCGGCTTTACCGTCTATTTCGCCGCTTGGGAAATGCCGCGCGAAACACCGACCCGCCGGCTGTATCCCCCGGGTCATTCGGTGCTGCGCGGCTACGCCAATTTCAAACCGCCGATCGCCGTGGTCGCCCATCAATTGCGCGCGCACTTTTCACCCGAAGACCTGCGCGACCTCGCCATTCTTCCTCCGGCCGTCGATGATCGTTTCGATTGGCAGGCCATGCAGCTTGTCGCGCTGCACGATGCGCGCTACGTACCGTTTTTATTCAACATCACCCTGAATGAACAAACGCCCGCCTCCTGGGAACGCCTGCGGACAATCCTCGTCTTCCTCTCCCCTGAAGCCGAAGAAGCGACCTGTGCGACGATCAACAACCAGGCGGCGCATGACAACGACCCGCAATTGTGCGTGCAGTTTGTCTCCTTCCTGCGCGATCATTGCCGCGAAAAGCGCCGCATTCCTCTCGTCGACGATTATTCCATGGCCGTTTTTCGGCGCGTCGACTGACCGTTTTCGAGAAAACTTGCAAAAATGCGATTCTTTTCCTATTCTAGCGCCCATGAGTGATTCATTCATTCACTATCGCCCGGCCCGTCCGGTTGACGCTGACCAGGTGCATTTGCTTATTGCCGCCGCCGCCGATGAGTCCGGCTCGCTGGTTGAACAGCCGGACGAAATCTCCGCCGAGCACATTCGCACGCGCATCCGCAACACGACCAACCGCCGCAACCGCTTGTTTTTGGTGGCGACCGAACAGGAAAAAATCATTGGCATGTGTTCGCTGGAATGCCACGAGTTGCGCGCGCTGCAACACATCCGCTACATGAGCTTGATCGTCGATCCGCAATACCGCCGGCGGGGCATCGGTAAGGAATTACTGCGTCAATCGCTGGAATGGGCGCAGGAAACCGAGGGTGTGGAGAAGATCGAACTGCGCGTGCGCGAGCGCAACTTCGCGGGCGTCAACCTCTGCTTCGCCTTCGGCTTCGAAAAGGAAGGAACGCTCAAACATCACATCGCCCTACCCAACGGCAAACGCCTCAACGACATTTTACTGGCCAAGTTCATCAACCATGTCCCGGCCACCAAAGACAAAAAATAATCCGCAGCGCCCGGCGCGTTATCAAGGGCCGGCCGGGCCCCTGGGCTGCCACGTGGGTATCGGCGGCGGCATCGAACGGGCGCCGCAGCGCGCGCGCGACCTGGGCGCGACGGCCATGCAGATTTTCACCCGTTCGCCGCGTATGTGGGCTGCGCCGTCGCTGGACGAACCGGCCGGCTTACGCTTTCGTCAGGAGGTCGAGCGGCACGGCATCCGCGCCGTGGTCGCCCACGGCATCTACCTGGTCAACCTGGGCAGCCGCGACGAGGCGCTCTGGGAAAAGAGCATCGCCACAGTCGTCGACGAAATCGAGCGTTGTGCGGTGCTGGGCATCGACCGTCTGGTGTTGCATCCCGGCTCGGCCGGCGAGGCGTCGCCGCGTGAAGGTCTGGCGCGAATTCTGGCCGCATTGCAGGAAATCGTCGCCCGCACGCCCCACACGCCGGTGCGCCTGCTGCTGGAAAACACCGCCGGTACGGGCGCCAACCTCGGGCATGATTTCGCACACCTCGCCTGGTTGATCGAGCATCATCCGCATCCCGAGCGGTTCGGCGTC
>DAINPV010000199.1:0-7490 GCA_036743315.1 bacterium
GATTACCGCGCCTATCGTTGGCCGTTGCTGCATCGCTGCGATTACACGCCGGCCGATTGCCGCTCGTTTCAAGAGGCAATCGAGCAGGTCGTCGTGCCGGCTGCCGAACGCATTTATGCGCGGCGTAAAGAGTTGCTGGGTGTTGCGCGGCTGTGTCCGTGGGACTTGGACGTCGATCCGTTGGGGCGCGAACCGTTGCGGCCCTTTACGGCGGTTGCCGAAATGGAAGAGAAGGTCGGGCGGATTTTCGACAAAATGGATCCGCAGTTGGGCGAGTATTTCGGCATCATGCGCCGCGAGGGTTTGTTGGATCTGGCCAACCGCAAGGGCAAGGCGCCCGGCGGCTACTGCACGAATTTCGACTATGCGCAGCAGCCGTTCATCTTCATGAACGCTGTCGGTCTGCAGCGCGATGTCGAAACGCTGCTGCACGAGTCGGGGCATTCGTTCCACGTGTTTGAAATGCGCGGCCTGCCGTACCAACAGCAAAAGAGCATTGCGCTGGAATTCGCCGAAGTGGCCTCGATGTCCATGGAACTGCTCAGCCTGCCGTATCTGATCGGCGCCGACAGCTTCTACACGGACGCGCAGGCGGCACGGGCGCGGGCCGAGCAACTCGAATCGATCGTGCTGTTTTGGCCGTACATGGCGGTGGTCGACGCCTTCCAGCACTGGGTCTACGAGAACGACGAGACCGCAAGCGATCCGGCGCAGTGCGATGCGCAGTGGAGCCAACTGTGGCGGCGGTTCATGCGCGGTATCGACTGGGACGATTTCGCCGACGCGCTGGCGACCGGCTGGCATCGCAAGCATCATATTTTCAAGTACCCCTTTTACTATGTCGAGTACGGCTTGGCGCAACTGGGCGCGGTGCAGGTGTGGCGCAACGCGCTGGACAATCAGGCCGGCGCGCTGGCGGCGTATCGGCGGGCGTTGGCGCTGGGGGCGACGGCCTCGCTGCCCGCCTTGTTCGCCGCGGCCGGGGCGGACTTCGCCTTCGACGCCGCGACGCTGCGCACGGCGGTCGATCTGCTGGAAAAAAAATAGACGAAGCATGGGCACAGAAATAATCAGAAGGAGCGTTTAATGGATGCCTTGTTGCTGCAATCCGGTGTTGCAATGGCGCGGATGGTGCGTGCGCGGGAAATCACTTCGGTTGAATTGGTCGAGCGCCACATCGCGCAGATCGAGCGGGTGAATCCGACGCTCAACGCCATGGTGCACCAACGCTTTGACCAGGCCCGCGCCGAAGCGCAGGCGGCCGATGCGCGCACTGCCGCGGAAGATCCGGCCGCATTGCCGCCGTTCCACGGCGTGCCGTGTTCGATCAAGGAATGCTTCGCCCTGACGGGCATGCGCAACACGTCGGGTTTGTCGGCGCGGCGCGAGGTTGTCGCCGACTTCGACGCCACCGCCGTGGCGCGGTACCGGCGGGCTGGCGCGATTCCCCTGGGCGTGACCAACGTGCCCGAGTTGTGCATGTGGATGGAAACCAGCAACAAGGTCTATGGAAGGACCAACAATCCGTACAATCCGCGACGCATCGTCGGCGGCAGCAGCGGCGGCGAAGGGGCGATCATCGCTTCCGCCGGCGCGCCCTTCGGTTTGGGCAGCGACATCGGCGGCTCGATCCGCATGCCGGCCTTTTTCAACGGCGTCTTTGGCCATAAAGCGACCGGCGGGTTGGTGCCGGGCACCGGGCAATATCCGCTCGCGGCCAATGAAGCCCTGCGCTATCTGACCACCGGCCCGCTGGCGAAACGCGCGGAGGACATCTGGCCGCTGCTGAAAATACTCGCCGGTCCTGACGGGCAAGACGCCGGCTGCGTCGAGTGGAAGTTGGGCGATCCGGCGTCGGTGGAAATCGGCAAGCTGTCGGTTGTGTCGATCGAGGGCATTCCCGGCAAACCGGTGTGCGAGGATTTATTATCTGCCCAGCGCAAGGTCGTGAAGCATCTGGCCGGCCTGGGCGCACAGGTGAAAACGGTCGCGTTGCCGGAACTCAAGGACTCGTTCCACATCTGGTCTTCGATGCTGGCCGCGGCGAATGGACCGTCTTTCACCGAAATGATGGCGCAGGGTAAGCCTTACAAAGGTTGGCGCGAACTGTTGCGTCTGGCCGGCGGCCAAAGCCCGCACACGTTGCCCGCCGTTGTGCTGACGTTGTTGGAACGCCTCAACAGCCCGGCGCGCATCCAGCGCTTTGCGGCGAAAGGGCGCGCCTTGCGCGAGCGGATGGTCGAGATGATCGGTCCCGACGGCATCCTGCTTTTTCCGTCGCATCCGTATCCGGCCCCGCCGCACGACAAGCCGTTGTATCGCCCATTTAACTGGGTGTACACGGCGATTCTCAACGTGATGGAAATCCCGGTGACGCAAACACCGCTGGGCTTGGATCGTGACGGTATTCCGCTAGGCGTTCAGGTAGCCGCGACGCACGGCAACGACCATCTCACCGTGGCCGTGGCCCTGGAACTGGAAAAGGCCTTCGGCGGTTGGACGCCGCCTACATTCAATTATCTATCCTGATGGAGACCGCTATGGCGCAGACCGGCATCAACCCGGCGACCGGTGAACTCCTCGCGCAATTCGAGGAACACACGCCCGCGCAAGTCGAGGGAACGTTGAATGCGGCGCGCGATGCTTTTCACGCCTGGCGCGAGACCTCCTTCGCTGCGCGTGCCGATGTCGTGCGCCGTGCGGCGGCGTTGCTGCGCGAACAGGTGAAGGCGCACGCTTTGCTGATGACTCGGGAGATGGGCAAGCCGATCGGCCAGGCGCGTGCGGAGGTTGAGAAATGCGCTTGGGTCTGTGATTACTACGCCGAGCACGCCGAGCGGTTTCTTGCCCCACGTCAAATCGTCACCGACGCGCAGTACAGCGGCGTGCGCTACGATCCGTTCGGGCCCGTGCTGGCGGTGATGCCGTGGAATTTCCCCTTCTGGCAGGTGTTCCGCTTCGCCGCGCCGGCACTGATGGCCGGCAACGTGTGCCTGCTCAAACACGCGTCGAATGTGCCGCAATGCGCGCTGGCCATTGAGCGCCTGTGGCGCGAAGCCGGTCTGCCGGCCGGCGCGTTCGCGACTTTGTTGATCGGTGGGGCCCGCGTTGGAGCGTTGATCGCCGATCGGCGGGTGGCGGCGGTCACGCTGACCGGCAGCGAAGCGGCCGGGCGCGCGGTGGGCGGCGCGGCGGGCAAGGCGCTGAAAAAAACGGTGCTCGAGCTGGGCGGCAACGATCCGTTTATTGTGCTGGCCGACGCCGATCTGCCCCGGGCTGCGGAAATCGGCGCGGCGGCGCGGCTGCTCAACTCCGGGCAGAGCTGCATCGCGGCCAAGCGGTTTATCGTTCTGGACGCTGTCTACGATAAATTTCTCGCCTTGTTCGCCGAACGCTTGCGGGCGCGCACTGTGGGCGATCCGCAAGACGAAGCGACCGCCGTGGGGCCGCTGGCTCGCGCCGATTTGCGCGAGGAGCTTCACGCGCAGGTCGAAGCGTTGCGCACGCAGGGAGCGCACCTGGCGTTCGGTGGCGAAATCCCGGAGGGGAAAGGGTACTATTATCCGATTACCCTACTGACCGAAGCGCGCATGGATATGCCCGCGGCCGACGCGGAAATTTTCGGGCCGGTGGCCGTTGTGTACCGGGCGGCTGACGAGGACGATGCGGTGCGCCTCGCCAACGCCACGCGCTTCGGTCTGGGCGCGTCGGTCTGGACGCGCGACCGTACGCGGGCCGAGCGTCTTTGCGCGCGCCTCGAAGCCGGCGGCGTGTTCGTCAACGGCCTGACCAAATCCGATCCGGCGCTGCCTTTCGGCGGCGTGAAGGAATCGGGCTACGGACGCGAGCTGTCGGCGGAGGGCATCCGCGAGTTCGTCAACGTTAAGACCGTCTGGTTGACGGGACTGTAAAATTCGTTTTTTGACGACTTGTAACGGTGAATGCCGCCGTGCTAAAACGAGGATCATCAATCGATAAATTATCGTTTCGTAAGAATCGGGGATCGGCTTTTCAACAAAGATCAGGGGGATTCCATTGAATTACGAAATCAAACATGGGCCCTCGTTCGCCAGCTTGTTCCTCAATCTGGATACGGGCGAACAGGTGCGCACCGAGGCGGGAGCCATGGTCGGCATGTCGACCAACCTGTCGATCAAAACCAAGGCATACGGCGGTTTCTTGAAAGCGCTGATCCGTAAGCTGGTCGGCGGGGAAAGCATCTTCCAGAACACGTACACGGCCGAGGGCGGCGCGGGTGAGATCATCGTTTCGCCGACGTTGCCCGGCTCGATCAAGGCCAAGACCTTGGCCAAAGGGCAGACGTTCATTCTGCAGGCGTCAGCCTTTCTGGCCTGCACGCCGGACGTGACCCTCAAGACCAAGTACGGCGGGCTCAAGGCTCTGATGAGCGGTGAGGGCTTGTTCCTGCTGCAGGCGGGCGGTGAAGGCGAACTGTGGTTCAACAGCTACGGCAACATCATCGAGATCGACGTGGACAGCGAATATATCGTCGACACCGGCCACATCGTCGCCTTCGAAGACGGTTTGTCCTTTAAAGTGAAGAAAATCGGCGGCCTGAAATCGCTAGTGTTCTCCGGCGAAGGCTTCGTCGCCAATTTCAAAGGCAAGGGCAAACTGTACATTCAAAGCCGGACGGTTTCGTCCCTCGTGGGGTGGATCACCCCGATGCTGCCCGCGCGGTGAGAAAGGAGTTAACATGAAGATCGAGATTATCCATCGACCTTCCTTTGCCATGGCCCAGGTCGATTTGGCCGAGGGCGAAAGCTTTGTGTCCGAAGGCGGCGCCATGGTGACGATGACCGACAACATCAACATCGAAACCAGCACGTTCTCGCGGGGCGGCGGCGGATTGCTCAAGGGCTTGAAGCGCCTGTTGACCGGCGAGAGCTTTTTCCTCAACAAATTTACCGCGCGCGGCGCGGGGCATGTCGCATTTGCACCGACGCTGGTGGGCGACATCGAGCAGATCACGCTGGACGGCAGCAAGAACCTGATCGTGCAGAGCACCAGCTACCTGGCTGGCTCGCCGACATTGGAACTGGACACGCAGTTCGGCGGCATGAAGGGCTTCTTCTCCGGCGAATCGGTTTTCTGGATCAAAATCAGCGGCGCGGGCGAACTGCTGGTCAACAGCTTCGGCGGCATCTTCGCCAAGGACATCGACGGCAAGTTCATCTGCGACACCGGCCACATCGTCGCGTTCGAAGACACCATCAGCTACAAGGTCAAGAAAGTCGGCGGCTGGAAAGCCACGATCCTCTCCGGCGAAGGCCTGGTATGTGAATTCGAGGGCAAGGGGCGCTTGTACATGCAAACCCACAACGCGCCGGAATTCGGCAAGCTGATCGGCGGGAAATTACCGCCGCGCAAGCAGTAGGAGGGGCGCCATGAAATATGAACTGACCGGGAAACCCGATTTCGCCATGGCGACCCTGAGTCTGGCCGCCGGGGAAAAAGTTACCGCCGAGGCCGGTGCGATGGTGGCAATGAGCGCGAACATGAAAATCGAAACCAAAGCCAAAGGCGGCCTGCTGGGCGGCCTCAAACGCGCGCTGGTCGGCGAGAGCTTCTTCACCAACGACTTCACCGCCGAAGGCGACGCCGGCACCATTTCGCTGGCGCCTTCGATTCCCGGCGACGTCGAAGCGGTCGAGCTCAACGGCGGCACGATGTACATGCAGTCGGGCGCGTACGTCGCGCACGTCGGCAACATCAACATCGACACCAAGCTGAACCTGCAGTCGTTCTTCGCCGGCGAAGGTTTGTTCCTGATCAAACTGACCGGCACGGGCACGGTGTTCTTCTGCAGCTACGGCGGCCTGAAGAAAATCCCGGTCGCCGGCTCGTACATCGTCGACACCACGCACATCGTCGCCTTCCAGGATTCGCTAACCTTCAACGTGCAAGCGGTGGGCGGGTTAAAAGCCACTTTCCTGTCCGGCGAGGGCCTGGTCTGCCGGTTCAGCGGACAGGGCGATTTGTGGATCCAGACGCGCAGCGCACCGCCGTTCGCTTTCTGGCTCAATCCATTCCGCCCGGTGGAAAAGAGCAACAACTAACCGAATAATCAACGACGAAACAGCCCGGCGCCCCCGGCCGGGCTGTTTGTATTAAGGTCCACTATTGTTCTTTACCGACGTTTTTGGGATAAAGAAATTTAGATAAATATGTTGACCGTGAAGATGGAGCGTCGTTACCTTTTCGACACCACGACCGACATGAGGTCCTAGATGGCGAAGTTTCTCCGGCTCAAGTTCGAGGAGCTCGGACCGCAACTGCAATCGGTACTGCCGCCTAATTCCCCGCTGGGCAAACGCATGGCCGTGGCCCAGGGTGTGTTTCCTCTGGGTACCAAGGACCTGTTGACGGCGCTGTATTATTTGTGGGGCGACGAAGACGGCCGCGTGCGCCAGGCGGCGCAAAAGAGCCTTGATGAGTTGCCGGAAAGCCTCACCCTGGTCGGCATCGACGCGGGGCTGAGCTACAAAGTACTGCACTACCTCTCCTCGCGCAAATACGACAACAATCACATTTACGAACGCATCGCACTGCATCCCGCCGCGCACGTGAAGACGCTGTGCTACCTAGCCGAAACCAATCCCTTCGAGCCGGTGTTGACCATCATCGCGCGCAACGAAACGGCGATCCTCAAACACCCGGAAATTCTGTACGGCCTGTCGCGCAATCCGCATATGCCGTTGAACCTCATCGAGCGGTTGAAAAAATTCTACGAGCTCAATCGCGGCCATGATTTCATGCAGGATATCGCCGGGGAACAGCAGGAAGCCGAACCGGCGCCGCCGCCCAAAGAACGGCCGCAGCCGGAAGAGGATGATTCGCGCGTCGTTACGGCCAATGACGACCGCTTGTTCGGCGGTTTCCGCTTCGAAGACGTGCTCAGCGAGGCGTTCGATACCGACGAGCTGTTCGCCGACGATCTGATCAGAGAGCCCGACGCGGAGTTGGACGATCAAAAACGCCGCTCAATGTTGCAGCGCATTACGAAAATGGCGATGGTCGACCGCATTCTGCTGGCGATGCGCGGCAATTCCGAGGCGCGCCGGGTTATGGTCAAAAGCGGCAACAAGATCATTCGCGATTGCGTGATGCGCAACCCGCGGGTGTCGACGCAGGAAATCCTCGAATGGGCCAAGGAGCGTTCGACGCCGCAAGACATTATTGAAACGATCGCCCGCAATCGGGAATGGAGCCGCAACTACCAAATCATGAACGCCTTGTGTTGGCATCCGAAAACGCCGACGGTTTATGTGCTGCGGTTTCTCGGCACGTTGAACATGCAGGATTTAAAAAAATTGGGCGATAGTAAAATGGTCCCTGGAGCGACCGCCCAACAGGCGCGCAGTGCGCTGCGGCGGCGGGAGAAAAACCGATGAGCGACGAAAACAAGCAAACGAGAAGCGAGTATTTTACCTGGCTCAGCCATGAGGTGCGCCAACCGCTGAACAAGG
>DAINPV010000200.1:0-7478 GCA_036743315.1 bacterium
CATCGGCACGATCATGCTCGATGCCAATTTCTCGCCGATCACCAAGTGCAACTACCAGGTGACCAACGCCCGCGTCGGTCGCCGCACGGACTACGACCGCTTGGTGATGGAAGTGTGGACCGACGGTTCGATCACGCCGGAAGACGCGATCGCCGTGTCGGCCAAAGTGCTCAAAGAGCAGTTCACCGTCTTTATCAACTTCGACGAGGAAGAAGAAGTCTACGTCGAAGTGATCGAAGAAGAGGACGAAACCCTCAACGAGAATTTGAATCGCTCCGTTGAGGAATTGGAATTGTCGGTGCGCAGCGCCAACTGTCTTAAAAACGCCAATATCCGGTACATCGGGGAACTGGTGCAAAAGACCGAAGCCGAAATGCTCAAGACCAAGAACTTCGGTCGCAAGTCGTTGAATGAAATCAAGGAAATTCTCGCCGAAATGGGTCTCCAGCTCGGCTTGAAAATCCCGACTTGGGCGCCCCCTGAGGAACCCGAACCTGCCGAGTGAGGATCGATCCCATGCGACACCTGAAAGCGACAAAGAAATTCGGTAAAGACTCCGCCCATCGCCAGGCGATGTGGAAGAATATGACCACCAGCCTGATCATTCATGAGCGCATCAAGACCACCGACGACAAGGCCAAGGAACTGCGTCGGCACGTCGCCAAGATGATCACGCTGGCCAAAAAAGCCTTCGCCCTGGGCGACGGCTCGGCCGACAAGGAAATCGCCGCCAAGCAGTTGCACTACCGCCGTCAGGCCGCCTCGTTCCTGCAGACGCGCGACGAAGCGGGGAAGGAAGCGGTAAAGAAGCTGTTCAGCGAATTGGCCGAACGTTTCGCCAACCGCGCCGGCGGCTACACGCGCATCCTCAAGATCGGCACCCGTCGCGGCGACGCCGCGCAGATCAGCTTCATCGAGTTGCTCGCCGCGGAAGAGGAAGCGCCCGAGAAGAAAGCCAAGCCGAAGAAGAAAGCCGCCCGACCCAAGAAAAAGGCCGAGGCGAAGACCGAAGCGGCGACTGCGGAAGCGCCCGCCGAGGAACCCCCCGTCGAAGAAACGCCGGTCGAGGAATCCGCGGAGAAACCAAAAGAATAACGGCGAATCAAACAGCACAACGGGGCAGGATATGGTAACATACCTGCCCTGTTTTTTTAGGAGCGCGAACGATGGCGAACAATCCGCAAGCGGCGCCGCCGAAATTGAGCAAAGACATCACCAAGCTGGTCGTTATCCTCGTGCTGATTTTCGGCGTGTTCATGATGCTGTCGATTTTCAGCGGCGGACACGGAGCGGGCACCGGCGGCGAACTGGGTTTGCTTCCGACCGGCAAGGAAGCGCCCGATTTCACCGTCACCGACCTGGACGGCAAGACGCTGCACCTGTCCGATCTGCGCGGCAAGGTCGTCTTTCTCAATTTCTGGGCGACCTGGTGCGCGCCCTGCCGGCGCGAACTGCCGTCGATCCAAAGCCTGTATAAAAAGTATCTGAACGAAGACAAATTCGCCATTGTCGCCGTCTCGGGCGATGTGGATGGTCCAAAAGTCGTTGCCGACACCATGAAGAAATACGAGGTGAATTTTCCCGTCTACCTCGATCCGCAAAACGAAGTCATTGCCAAATACGGCGTTGAAGGTTTCCCGGAAACGTTCCTCATCGATCGCGACGGCAAGGTCGTGCATAAGTTCGTCGGCCCCCGCGAATGGCACGATCCGCGCTTCCGCGAAATCATCGATCAACTGTTGGCTGAATAATCAGTCGGCCCAGCCGACGGCCGCCACCAACGCGCCGAACAAGCGCGGGCGCTCCGCCGTGTCGTGCGGCGCCGGCGCGGCCTCGGCCACGCCCAGCGTGATGCGCGCTGGAGCGATGGGTGGTGCGTCGACGGCGAAGCGGCAATCGTGCCAGCGCCCGTCGGCGGGAATCGCTTGTTCGCCGAGTTCACGATCGTCGCACGACAACGACAGCGTGCGCGCGTTCAAGCCCACCGGAACCAGCACTTGAACAAGCAGGGCTTTTCCGCTCCCGCCCAGCAGCAAGTCGGCACGTTCGCGCAGCCAGCGGGCTTCGCGCCCGGCGACCGTTTCCACGGCCAGCCAACCGCGGCCCAGTTGACCGGTGCGATCCGCTGCGTCGACGCGAGGCACCAGTTCGTCTTCCGCGCCGGTCATTTCCGCGCCGTATACCAGCAGCCCCAAGCGGCGCAGGCCGGCGATGGCGGCGTCCACGCCCGGATTCCAGGTTTTCTCCAGCGAGATTTCGACGCGCTGCGGTTCGTCGGGCAGCCGGCCGAACGGCAGGCGCAGCGGTTGCCCCCAGAGGTCGTGGCTGTCGAAGGCGATGGCGCGCTCGCCCAGGCGCACTACGCCGCGCATAAACGGCCCGCGCGGATCGACCTGAGCGTCCAGTTGGAGCATCGTCCGTCCGTGTGGATGTAAAAACAGCGACGAGCGGGCGAGTGACCAGCGAAACGCGCGCCCGTGCGGGTCGCGTTCCGCGCCGTGCCATTGCCAACCGAGGCGGCCGCGTTGCGCCGGTTCCATCGAGGTCGCCGGCGAGAGTTCCGCCAGCGGCGTCGGCTCGCGCCACCCGAAATACTGACAGCGCACACACGGCGCGGGCGGCGTCGCGCCGGCCATGGCGCGGCGAAATTCGGTGTAGGCGTTGCCGCGCCAGACGGGCGTAAAACCGTCGCGCAAATCGCCCAGGTCCAAGTCTTCCCAGACCATCGCGCAGGCGGCCACGCGGCGGTTGGCCTTGACGAACGTGTGCGCCCAGGGGAACGGACAATCCTTGATCAGTCCGGGGCGATGGCCGGCCGCGCCCTGTTGGGCGAGATTGCGGCCGTCGAGCGTCACGCCCAGTTCGTCGGCCAGCGCGCCCGCCTCGGCCAGCACCGCCCGGGCCAGTTCGCGGTGATGCTGCAAACCCCAGCCTTGCGTGTGCGGCGCTTCGTAGATGTGCTGCACGATCACGCGTTCCGCGCCGGCTTGCGCGGCCCAACGCACGAAGGCGGGCAACTCGCGGATGTTCGGTTCCATCGCCGCGAAGCTGAAACGCAAGCGCGGCGCGCCGGGCCCGCGTCGGCTCGCCCAACAATCCACGTTGCGTCGCAGTTGCGCGAAATCGCCCCGGCGGCGGATGCGCTCGTAGGTGGCGGGCGTCGCCGCGTCGATGCTCAGGCACAGCACGTCGAGCAGATTTTCCCCGACGATCGCCCGCGTCAGTTCGTCGGTCAAACGGTTGCCGTTGGACGTAGCCGCGACGCCCAGGCCCAGCGTGCGGAACCAGCGCAGACAGTCGAGCAAATGCGGGTGGCAGAGAATCTCGCCGAAGCCGGTCAGCTCGACGCCGGCGGCAGCGGCGAACAGCGCGCGTTCCCGCTCCAGGTCGGCGACCTCGAAACGCTCGCCGCCCGTGCCGTGCCGCGTTTCATGCGGCAGCGGGCACATGACGCAGGCCAGGTCGCAGGCGGCGGTCAGCTCCAGTTGGACGATCGCGGGCGTCGGCAGCGTGCGGTCGGTGTGGTGCGCCAGCCACTGCGGATGCTCCTGCAGCGTCATGCGCGCCTCCACCAGGCACGGCGTTTTTTTTCGATCACGCGCGCGCCGGCGAACATTACACCCAGCAGGCGCGTGTCGCCGTTGCCCGGCGCGTACAGGCTTTGGCAATCGAGCGTCACCAGGCGCCACGGTCGCGGGGCGCCCAGCGGTACGCGCGCGAGGCGGCGGCCGGGCCGGGCGGGCATGTCGACGCGTTCGCGTCGTTGGCCGTCGATGAAAATATCCACCTGCTGGTTGCGCGGTGCGCCGGGCGTCCACAGTTCGATCTCCAGGAGTTCACCGCGTCCGCCGGCGATGACGAAGCTCGCGCGCTCCCCCGTCCAGCGCAGCTTGGCGTTGCCTTCTTCCGGCGCAAAGAAACCATGCCCGAGATGCATCCCGCAATTTTTTCCCACGCGCACGCGGTCGCTCAGCGCGGCGGCGTCGCCGCTCAGACGCGCGTAAAACAGTTGCGCGCCCAGCGGCCGGCGCGAATCGCCGTCGCCGACCTGCACTGGCGTGCACGGTTCATCGACGATCGACTCGACGCACAGCACCTCGTCGCTCGACGCGGGCAGGGCGAAGCGCAACGGCGGTTCGCCGAGGCGGTCGCTGCGTAGGCGGTCGATTTCCAGGCCGTTGACCAGCAGGCGCAGCCACGTCGGTTTCATGCGCGGGTGCGTGACCATCTCGATGTCGAGAAACGGGCGGCGCGTGTTGCGCAGGTAAAAGACGCCGTGGGCGGTCGTCCAGCGAAAACTCTGCCCGCGCCGGTCGCGCTCGGCGACGTAGAAGCCTTGGCCCAGTTGATGATGGAGCGGTTCGCCGAAGTCGCGCCGGTCGAGCATTTCTTCGCCGCGCAACGGTTCGCGCCACGGTTTGGTGTTGCACGAAAAACATTCCGGGGCCGGACGAGGCGAGGCCAGCGCCCGGCGCAGGGCGCGGTAACCGTCGCCGCGCCAGATTTCCTCGATCGTCTGCCGGCGCAGATTGCCCATGACCAGCTTTTCCCACAGCGTGGCGCAGACCTGCACGTCCAGATTCGATTTGACGAACACGCGCTCCCACGGGTAGGGGCAGTCCTTGATCAGCGGCCGTTCGGCCGCCGGCGGGGCGGTGAGCTGCACGCGCGCCACGGCGTCGGTTTCGACGACGGTGGGCTGGCTCTGGTACCACAACTCCAGGCGCACGCCGGCGCGTCGCGCGCACTCGGCCGCCTCGGCGAAGGTTTGCTTTTCGCTTTCCTCGTTCGCCGTGCCGCGCCCGCGCATCGCTTCGTTTTCGCACAGGCCCTGGATGATCACCTCGCTCGCGCCGACCGTGCGCGCCAACTCGATGACCGCCGGCAGTTCGCCGAGGTTGTCTTTCATCGACAGGAAGCTCAGATGCAACTCCGGTTTGGCGACGTCGCGTTGTGTTTTCGCTGCCGCCAGCGCATGCAGGTTGGCGACCACGCGCGTGAAATCGCCGCCGACGCGCAACCGCGCGTAGGTATCCGCCGCGCCCGCGTCGAGCGATACGCACAGCAGATCGATCAATCCCTCGTCGACGATTTCCCGCAGTTGTTCGGGTTGCCACAACGTGCCGTTGGAGGTGGCGTTGACCGTCAATCCCAGCGATTTGAAATGGCGCAGGGCGGCGAGCAATTGCGGATGACAGAAAATTTCGCCGAAACCGGTCAGCTCGACCTCGTAGGCGTTGGCCAACAGCGGATGCAGGTGCGTTTGCAGATCGTCCAGGCTGACGCGCCGCTCGTGCGCCGCCCGCTCGCGCGCGGTTTCGCTGTGCAGCGGGCAAAACACGCATCGCAGGTTGCACTCGGCGGTCAACTCCAGTTGCACGACGCGCGGCAGCGGCGGATCGGCCGCCATCTGGGCGAGATACTCCGGACGATCTTCAAAATAAACGCTCACCGCCGCGGCCCCGTGGTCGAGAGAAATTGTCGGAACCAGTGCATCCCTTCGATCGCAATCCGCCGCCAGGAAACGCCGGTATGCTGGCGGTAGCTGTAGACATAAAACACCAGCCATAGGTAATGGAACAACCGGTTGGGCCGGCGTTTGGTCAAGGGGAGCAGGTATTTTTCCAGGCGCGGCCAGCGCGCGAGCGGGTAGAAAAATTTGTGCAGGTTGAAGATGCGCTCGGCGTCGGGATTGGCCAGCGCGTTCGCGGCGAAGGTGTTGGCGCCCACCGTGTCGTCGTCGATGCGTGGCAGCAGGCCCTCGGCGACGGCGCGCTCGGTCAGCGGCAGCCCGGCGTAGGGCTGAAAGATACTGCACCAGGCGTCGGGCACGCGGATTTGCTGATTCAAGCGCAACGTGCTCAGCGCGTCGTCCCACGTTTCGTGGGGCAGGGCGAGGATGTTGGTGGTGAAAAAATGCAGCCGGTGCTTGTGCAACAACGCGGCGGTGGCCAAGATCTGCTCGTTGGTCACGCCCTTTTTCAGCAGGCCGTTGCGCCGCTTCTCGTCGCCGGTTTCGATGCCGAACAGCACGGTGCGGCAGCCGGTGGCCGCAAGCAGGCGGATCGTTTCCTCGTCGATGCCGGCGCGCACATAGCAGATGTAAGGCAGGCCGATGCGCCGCGCGTATTGCGTCAGCAAACGCTCGAGCCGATCGCGGTCGAGGGTGAACACGTCGTCCTCAAAGCGGACGATTGCCATCGGCCAGCGGTCGCGCACGGCGGTCAGGTCGGCGAGCACCCACTCGGGGCTGAAGTGGCGTACGTATTTTTTTCGGTTGGGCGCCAGTTCGCGCAACGCGCTGTTGAAGCAGAAGTTGCAACTGAACGGACAGCCGCGCGAGGTGAAGAAAAACTTCACCGGATTGTCGCGTAGAAATTTGTAGCGGTAGTAGCCCTCGCGCCAGGGCAGGGGAAGGCGGTCGAGGTCTTCGAGCAGCGGCCGCGCGGGATTGACGATCAGTTCGCCGTCGATGGCGAAGGCGAGGTTGCGCACGTCGTAAAACGAAACGCCGCGCTGCAAGCGGTCAGCCAGTTCGACGATCGCCGCGTCGCCCTCGCCGCGGCAGACGATGTCGAGGCCCTCGCGCCGGGCGAGTTCCGGATGCAACGACGGATGCGCGCCGCCGGCGATGATCGTGAGGTGCGGCGCGACGCGTTTGATCGTCGCGGCGGCGGCGAGCACGTAGTGCTGTTCGCAATTGGTGAAGGAAAAGCCGACGACGTCGGGCTGCAGCGCAGCCACCGCCGACAGAGCGCGGCGCGCGTCGGGCGCAATGCGCACCTCGACCTCGTGCCCGGCCGCGCGCAGGGCGGCGCCGACATGCATCACGCCGAAGTATTCCCGCCAGATATTTTGCAGGAACAGAAACCGCATCGGTCATCCTCGTTGTTGGGACTGCATTGTAGCGTGATCGCGCGCCTTGCCAACCCCGCCGCGGTAGGGGAACGATATGACTTGACAGCGGGATTTCTTTAACTAGAATCAGTGGTCCGCTGGTTCGGCAGTGTAGCTCAGTCGGTAGAGCAAGCGGCTCATATCCGCTGCGTCAGGGGTTCAAGTCCCTTCACTGCCAACAAAAAAAAGGACCGTCCGATGGGCGGTCCTTTTTGATATTAAACGATCGATGCGATTAAGCTTTATCCAGCGGATTGAGCGGCCGCGAGTTGCGGCGGTATTTGATCTCGTCTTCGATCCAGGCGACGAACTGCGCGAAGGGCATGGTCTGCTGATCCTGCACGCCGTAGCGGCGGTGCGTAATCTGCCCTTCCTCGGCTTCGCGCCGGCCGACGATCAGCACGTTGGGCGTCTTGGAGGTGGCCGCGTTGCGGATCTTCTTGTTGAAGGAATCGGCGGAGTCGTCGAGCTCGACGCGGATCATCTTGGCGAACAGCTCGTCGCGCAACTTGGCGGCGTACTCGTTGAGTTCCGGCGCGACCGGCACGATCAGCGCCTGCACCGGCGCGAGCCAGGTGGGG
>DAINPV010000201.1:0-7478 GCA_036743315.1 bacterium
ATGAAGAAGATGTGCCCGAAGGTCATGCGTCGCCCTTGTCCTTGGCCTTGTCCTCGACCCTGGCCGCGACCGCCGCCGCAGCGCCCCATTCCGCGCCCGGCGCCGGCGCCCTGGCCGCGAGGTCCGGTTCCATCTTGATTCGGCATTTCGAGTCTCCTTTTTGCTTAGCGATTGCCCATCGATCCGTGGCCGTGTCGCCCGCCGTGCGCATGCCGTCCATGCCGCGCCGGGCAGCCGAAGCGGCGCCCCGGCTCCCAACACGGCGCCGGATCCAGGCGTCCTTGCCGATAAGCGGTTAGCATTTCCTGCGCCTCACCCATCAGTCCCGCAATCACCTCGATGCCCTGATCAATCAGGTCGAAGTAGTCGCAGCGACGCAGACCGCCGCAGAGCAACACGGCCACATCGTGCGACCGCAGCAGCGCGGCCCGAGCCGGCGGCGGGGTCTGCGCCAGCGAAAGCTCCGTGCGCGCTACTTCGTTCTCCCCCTCCAGATCGACCAGCCAGACGATGTTGGCGCAATCGAAGCGGGGTGAAATCCGCGTTTGGAACGTCGCGATGGCGATGCGCATTTTCATAACCTCCGGATCATGGTTTTAGCGAAAAGGATGCCAACTTCATCATGAATATTTATCTAAATGAAATCATAGGATATTTTCAAATTAAAGCAGCCGCCTAGGATAGCAATAATGCTACCTATGGGCGAAAATTGGGTAGCAATTACGCACCTTAATCACGGATACGTCACGCCCAGCTTTTTCATTTTGCGCAGCAGAGTCGTTTTATGCATGCCCAGGGCCGCGGCGGTCTTCACCCGGTTGCCGCCGTGTGCGGCCAGCGCCTGGCGGATCGCCGCCGCCTCGGCTTCGGCCAACGAGGAAAAACGCCGCGCGGGCCGGCCCGCCGCCCGCCGCTCGCCGACGATCTGCCGCGGCAGATGCGCCAGGTCGATCGTTGCGCCCTTGCACAGCACGAAGGCGTGCTCGATCGCGTTTTCCAACTCGCGGATATTCCCCGGCCAATCGTAGGCCAGCAGCGCCGCTAACGCATCGGGGGTCAGGTCGCCGATTTCCTTCCCCTTTTCCGCCTTGAACCGCCCGATGAAATGCTCGACCAACAGCGGAATGTCCTCGCGGCGTTCGGCCAGCGGCGGCAGGTCGATCTGGATGACATTCAAGCGATAGTACAAATCGTCGCGGAACTTGCCTTGCGCGACGAGTTCGGCCAGGCGTTTGTTGGTCGCGGCCAGAATGCGCACATCGGCATGCACGGTCGTGTTCGATCCCAGCGGCTCGAAAGTTTTATCCTGCAGCACCCGCAGCAGTTTGACCTGCACGGCCGGCGAAATTTCGCCGATCTCGTCCAGAAACAGCGTGCCGCCTTGCGCCAGCGTGAAGCGCCCGGGCTTGTCGCGCCGCGCGTCGGTAAACGCCCCGCGCACGTAGCCGAACAGTTCGCTCTCCAGCAGCGTGTCGGGCAGTGCCGCGCAGTTGACGGTGACGAAGGGCTCCTCGGCGCGCGGCGACAGCCGGTGCAGCGCCCGGGCGAACAGTTCCTTGCCCGTGCCCGACGGTCCGGTGATCAACACCGTCGAATCGGCTTCGGCGATGTCCGGCAGAATTTCGAAAATGCCCTGGATCCGGTAGTTCTTGCTGATGATGTCCGCAAAGCTGTACTCGTGCAGCAACTGCCGCCGCAGCGCCTCGACCGTCGAAAGATCGCGGAACGTCTCCGCCCCCCCGACGATCTTCCCCTCCTCGTCGGTCAGCGCGGCGGTGCTGACGCTGATCGGCTTTTCGTTGCCGTCGCGATCCAGGATATTCAACGCGAGATTGACCAGCACCTCCCCGGTGGTCAGCGTTTTGCGCAACATGCAATCGGTCTGGCAGACGTTGGTGCGGAACACCTCATAGCAATGCCGGCCCAGCGCCTCCTCGCGCGAATAGCCGGTGATCTGTTCGGCCGCCGCGTTCCATGAAGTGATGCGCCACTGGTCGTCGACGGTGAACACACCGTCGGCGATGGAATCCAGAATCGCTTTGTATGCCTGCTCTTTCACTGTTTCTCCGCCGATTCGTCACACAACACCAACGCCGCGTCGCCGGCCGTCAAGGTTTCGATGATCTTGCGCCGCGCCGCTTTAACCGTCCGCTGCACCGTGCCGCGACTGACTCCCATGCGCGCGCCGGCTTCTTCCTGCGAAAGACCTTCGCCGTCGCATAATTGCAGCGCTTCGAGTTCGTCGGGCGCCAGCGGCACCTGCCGCAGTTGGGACAGGGGAACGCCCCGCGGCTTGAACACGCGCCCAGCGACGCGATGCCGGCAATGACGTGGTTTACGGGGACGCGGACTCATTCTTTCTCCTTTTTTTGTGTATATACACATAATCGCTCGAAAGGAAAAGCCCCCAAAAATATGTTGTGAAAAGTAGTTTTGCTCGAATGCCGACCTGTCGATATATGGGTATGGCAAGCGGGACATGGGTGTTTACCCGACCGGCCTTATGGAGAAACGTTACTAAAATCAGAAATTTGGAGCAGAGACAGTGAGTATCATTCGAGTCCTTGTCGCCGATAAAGTCGAGTTGACCAAATCGACTTTACTCAAGAACAACGGCAGTCATATTGTGGTAGTCGGCGAATCCGATGACGGCCACGAAGCCTTGCGCCTGGTGCAGATCACCCGTCCCGACATCGCGGTTTTCGCAGAAAATCTGCACTCTTTGGACGGTTTTTCCGCCGCCGAACAACTGCACATGCTGCAACCGGATATCGGCTTGCTCCTGATCGTCGATCAGGAAGACGAAGAGCGTAAAAACCACGCCGTCAACATCGGCGTGAACTGCCATATGCATCGATCCCTGGTGGAAAAGAATCTGAACTCGGCGATCCAAGTGATGGCCGATCAGATGCGGGCCAAGAACGTTCTATAATTATATCACATCGAATAATTAATTTTCTCACCTAATTGTACCGCTTATTCGGTTGGATAGCCTCTTGCGCCAGCACGCGTGTGCCGCGTTGCACGAACTGGTTGGCCAACCCCACGCCCACGGTCTCCGGATCGGTCTTGCGTCCCTGTTGCCGCATGCGGTACAGCGTACGGCCGTCGTTGGCCGCCAGCGCGCCCTCGATGACGAGATCCTCGCCCGCCAACCGAGCCCACGCGCCCAACGCCAACGGCTGATCGCCCTCCAATTCACGCAAAAAGGCTCGTTCGGCGCGCACCAGCAATGCGGTCGGTTCGTCGTTCAGAAACCGCAACAATCGGTCGGCGGCATGATCCTCGATCCGCGCGACGATCGCGGTTACCCCCTGCCCGACCTCCGGCACGAAGCTGGTTTCCGGCAGCCGCTCGACGATCATCTTTCCGTAGCCGAGCAACTCGACCTCATCGCCGGGCAGAATCGCGCCCGTGTAAACATCGTTGCCGGTCATTTGCGCGACGATCCGCTCGACCGTTTCGCCCCGGAACATGAAGCGCAGGTGGGGGTAGCGATTTTGCATCTGCGCCAGTTGCAGCGGATTGAACACGGCCAGCCGCGCACCGGTCGGCTGATCCAACATCGTCAACCGCTCGCCGCCGACCAGCACATCGCCGCCGTTGCGCGCCGGCACCGCCCCGACGTACAACCCGGGCGTCGTCTGCGCGGGCAGTTCGGTCAGCGAATGCACCGCCAGGTGGATGCGCCCCGCCAGCAACGCTTCCTCGAGCGGAGCGACATTCCGCCGTTTGGCCGCCGCCGAGCGAATGTGATGCGCCTCGGCTCCCGCTTCGCCGGGAGTGAAGGGCTGGATTTGCACGTCCCATCCGCGCCGCAACCGCTCGGCGACCGAAGCGGCGCGACGCATCGCCGACGCATGCGGCAACGTTCCGATGACGATCTTGTCGGCCATGATTCACCCGTTCTTGATTGAAGCGGTCATTGTAACAGGTTCCCGCCGCCGCGACATAAAAAAACGGAGCCGAACCGATCGGCTCCGTATTCATTGATGCGTCTCGCTTCAGGCCGTGGCGCCTTTGGCCGCCCAAAACTCGTTCATCCGCCGGATCATTTTCACCAGCAGGACGATGCCCCCGATCATGGGAACGAAAATCCAGAAACCGGCCAATCCCGTGATCGGCGCGGTCTGACCGTCTTCCGTGTACATCTTGCCGATGTACGACGGGACCAGCCACGGCAACGCGATCAGCGGGAACGGGAAGATCAACTGGAAGATCAGGTAGAGCGTGCCGCTCCACCCCTGCCCACGATAATTCTTCAATTCGTTGAAGACCGAGAACCAGAAAATGATGCCGTAGATGCCGAAAGTGACGATCATCAAAAGGATCACCGTCAACGGCTTGCGGATCTTGCCCAACGGTTTCTGGTCAGCCATGCACGTCTCCTCCCCTGATGGTAATGATTGTTCGGGAACGGAATATCGGCCATTATGTAGCGAAAAAAAGAACCGCTGGCAAGTTGGTTATTTTTTTTAGCTCGTCGTTCCTCATTTCCTCGGGCGTCCGCCAAAGCCGCGCGCGAAAATTTGGACTTGCTTTTTGATCGGAAATCAGTATTATTTGCCCCCTGTTACGCCCTCGTAGCTCAGGGGTGGAGCACTTCCTTGGTAAGGAAGGGGTCACCGGTTCAATCCCGGTCGAGGGCTTGCCCGCCGACTTGGCGGGCATTTTTTATTTAAAAAAAAAGCCCCGGCGCCATGGCCGGGGCCAGAAGAATAGATGGTCCTCCCCGTTCTATGCGTCAAACCGCAACGCCAGTCGATCCACCCGTTGCCGGAGACGATCGACGCGGCGCTGCAGTTCCTCGACTTCGTCGCGCGACGGCAGCGGCAATAACGCGGACGCTTTGCCTACTTTCTGCTGAAAATAGCGGCTCATGTCCTCGCGGTTTTTCTGGAACCGTTTGGCCGCTTCGCCGGCCAGTTGCCGCGCTTCGTTCTGGCTGATACTGCCCTTGTCGGCCAGCCGGCTCAGAAACGACGACACCTGTCGTTCGGTGTTTTGCAACGCATCCTGCGCGTCGTTGCGCAAGTCGCGTAGAAAGTTGGGCAACAGTTCCTGAATTTTCGCTTCCTTGGCCGTCATCATCGACCTCCTTGACGGTTCGCCTTACTTGGCAACCCGCTTTTTCACCGTGGCTGTTTTCACCGCTTTTTTCGGCGCGGCCTTTTTTACCGGCGTTTTCGCCGGAGCCTTTTTAACGGCCTTTTTCGCCGGCGCGCCCTTGGCCAGTTCGTTGACGGTCTTGCTGATCTTGTTCAACTCGGTCTTGATGCCGTCGACTTCGTCGCGGCTGGGCAAATTCAGCGCGGTGAACGTTTTTTCCACGCCCGTGGTAACCATGCCCTCGAATTCGTCGCGGGCCGAGCGCACGCGCTTGAGCAGCTCATCGTACACGCCTTTGACGTCCTTGGGGTCCAGCTTTTCCCAGTTTTCCATCAGCCGGTCGCGCGCCTTTTCGATCGCCTTTTCGGCTTTGGCCAGCGGCTCGCGCACGTTTTTGACGCCTTCCTTCAGGAAATCCGGAATCAGATCCTTTGCCTTGTCCACCATGATCCATCTCCTTACGTTTTGGATAGTTTATGCAAAATCACTTTGTTTCTTGTTGGGTTCGGTTGCTTTATAACACGGTGCGTCATTAACCTAGCAATCGGCGCCCCCGCTGTCAAATCATTTTTACACACCGCGTCAAAAATTTTTGCAACTTCTCGGTATATCGTCATTTTTTTAATTATTGACGCCCATCCGCCATGCGGATACGATGGACCAAACCCAACCACGAGGCCGCGTTGACCGCCACCGCATCACGGCGCGAATGGACGATATTCGGCGCGATTTTCGCGGCGGCGGCGCTATGGCGGCTGACGGGCCTGAGCGCCGAAAGCCTGTGGACCGACGAAATCGCCGCGGTGCTCGTCTGCCGGCGGCCGTTGCTCGAAGTGCTGCTGACCATCGGCGTGCAGGACGTGAATCCGCCGCTGTTTTATCTAGTGGCGCATGCCTGGTTGCTGGCCGGCGACGCCGAATGGTGGCTGCGCCTACTGCCCGCCGCGGCCGGGCTGACGATGGTCGTGCTGACCTGGCGGCTCGGACGGCGGCTCGGCGGCGCGACGATCGGCCTGGTCGCCGCCGCATTGATCGCTTTTTCGCCGCTGGCGATTTACCTCTCGCGCGAGTTTCGCTACCACACGCTGGTCGCCGTGTTCGCCCTGGGCGCGTTGCTGGCCTGGCGACGGCTGCTGGAGGCGCCGACCCGCGCCGATCGTCTGTGGTTGTTCGTTTGTCTGGTCGGCGGTCTGTACACGCATTATTTCTTTCTGCTCGTGCCGCTGACGCTGCTCGCCTGGTGGTTGCTGACGCCCACCAAGCCGCCGCTGCTTTCGGTCATGCAACCTTTGGCCGGTGCGTTGTTGCTGTTTCTGCCGTGGCTGGCGGTGATCGCGGTGCAAGCCATGCGTGCCAGTTACCGCTTCCGGCCGTTGCTGCCGCCGGCGGATATGGCTTTCGATCTGTTCGGCTATTTCACCCTCGGCCACGCCGACGGCGGTCCGCCCTATGCGCCGATGGGTTGGGCGCGGCTTTGGTATCTGACCGTCCTTGCGCCGTTTTTCACCCTGGCCGCGGCGGGGTTGGCGGCCTGGAAGGACAAACCCGGCGTACGCCTGGCCGTCGCCGGTTTCCTGCTGCCGACGACCCTGGTGTTTCTCGCCGCGCTGACCTTGCCGGTGTACGGTCATCGTTATCTGTTGCCGTTTCTGCCGTTGCCGATGCTGTGGTTCGCCTTCGGCGCGCAGCGGTTGAGCGCGTTGTGGCGGCCGTTGGGGGCGATCGTCCTGGCTGCCGCGCTGCTGCTGATGAACGGGTCGTCGCTCGCGCAACGCAACGATCCGCGCTTCGCCCGCGAGGATTGGCGCGGGCTGGCCGACATGCTGCAAACCGCGCTGGCCGACGACGATCTCCTGTTGGCCTACAACGACAGCCAGGTCGGCCCGCTGAAATACTATTGGGAAAAGCGGACCGGCGCGCCGCTGCGCTACCGCACGTTGTTGTCGGCCGACCCCCTGACCTTCACCGTCGACGAACCGCGGGCGATTCAGGCGCGCGTGCGCTTGTATCGTTCCCAGGCGCGGCGGCTGTGGCTGCTGGACCACTTCGCGCACATGTACGAACCGCAAGGCGTCGCCCGCCGCGCCTTGGCCGCCATTTGCGTCGAGGACCCCGGCTACAACCTGTCGGCCGAGTACCGCATTCCGCTGCGCGTGTATTGGCGTTCGCGCGGCGAGGCGTTCAAGGCCGTGGGGCAGCGCTTCGCCCCGGCGATCGTTTTCGCCGACGGCGCCTTCGACGACCTGCAACTGGCAGGCGCTTGGACGCACACCCACGAGCCCTGGGCCTGGCTGGGCCGCACGGGCACGGTCTACCTGCGCGCGGAAACGCCGGCCGACGCGGTGCGCCTGCGCGTGTGGCCCAGCCAG
>DAINPV010000202.1:0-7451 GCA_036743315.1 bacterium
CCAACAGAATCGTCTCGGTGCCCGTGGGAAGGTCGAATGATTGTTCATCCCTCAACGGATCGGCCTTCGCCATTACCCGGGGAAAATATACTTTAAACGTAGTAAAGGCGTTCAATTCCGAGTACACGCTGATAAAACCGTTATTTTGCTTGACGATGCCGTAGACCGTGGCCAGCCCCAATCCCGTACCCTTGCTTTTAGTTTTGGTTGAAAAGAACGGTTCGAACACTTTGGATTTGGTTTCTTCGTCCATGCCGCAACCGGAGTCGGTCACTGCAAGCATGACATACTCGCCGATTTGCGAATCGACGTGTAAATCGCAAAATTCCCGATCCAGGCTCGCGTTCTGCATCTCGATGGTCAACTTACCCCCATTGGGCATAGCGTCGCGCGCGTTGACCACCAGGTTGACCAAAACCTGGTCCAGTTGTACCGGATCGACCTTGATACGTCCCAAGTCCGCGACGGGGATGAATTTCAGTTCGATGTCCTCGCCGATGATGCGCCGAAGCATCTTCTGCGACCGTTCGAGAATTTCGTTGGGTTGCACGACTTTCGGCGAAATGACCTGTTTGCGGGAGAAGGCCAGAAGCTGTGCGGTCAGGGCGGTCGCCCTTTCTCCCGCAGTTTTGATCTCCTGAATATCGGCGCGCAAAGGATCGACGGGATCCAGACTGTTCAAGATGAGTGCCGCGTAGCCGTTGATGCCGGTGAGGATGTTGTTGAAGTCGTGGGCGATGCCGCCGGCCAAGCGCCCGACCGCCTCCATTTTCTGGGCTTGTCTTAGTTGTTCTTCCAGTTTGTCTTTTTCCTGCTCGGATTGTTTGCGTTCGGTGATATCCCGGGCGGAAGTTATAACCGCGTTCACTTCGCCGCCCGGTGAAAACTCGGGAGTCAACAACCAATCGATCCACGAACCGGACGGCAATTGAAATTCAATACGATTCGGTTTGGCGGTGGTAATCACCTTGTCGATCGCATGTTCCCACAATTCGACCAGATCTTTGGGGAATCCCAGTTCGTGGTGCGTTTTGCCGATAAAGACATTCGGCTTGATCCCCGTTTGGGTCTCGACGACCGGATTGACGTACAGATGACGGTGCTGTTTGTCGAAACGCATAATCACATCCGGGTTTTGTTCGGTCAGCGCGCGAAATGTCTCCTCGCTTTCACGCAAGGCGTCCTCGGCCCGCCGACGCTCCGCGAGAATCCGCGCTTGCTGCACATTCTGAAAAGCAAAGGTCGATAATTGATTCGCCAGGGTGAACAGTACTTGCGCCACATGCCGGAATTGTTCCTGTGACATGGTGGGAACTTCGAGAAACGCTTTGACCATTTCCTCTTCGTCGGCCCCGATATGCCGGGCGAACAGCCGGATCTGTTGCTCACTTTGGCATTCGTCCCGCACTTGCCCGATCATCCAATTGGCGATGTGCTTGCCCTGGACAATGATTGTGGCGCCGGCGTCCCACAAACCGACGCTCTTGCAAAGCGCAATGGTCGGACCTGCGGAATTCGGTCGCCCGAAGGTGGCGTCGGATTCGACGCACATTTTATAACCCTTGTCCGTTTTGCGAATGATGTCGAAGCACAGTCGACAAAAGTTGCTGGGTTTGGTTATCGGCACTCCATCCGGACGCATAATCATGGAAGCGACGCCCGTCGCACGGGCAAATTCGTCCTGCAATCGTTGAATATCGTCGAGGTTGAACAAATCCTCGAAAGCGATATCTTGTGTATCGTCGGCCGGTATTCTCCCGATGTTCGGAGGGCTTTCGGTTTTACCCGACGTGGCTCTTGGACTGAAAAATAACTCACGATTGAGTGAGTCTTCCTTTGTTTTGTCATTGATATTCAAAGAATTACTCCACTTTTTTTCAATATTCTTTTCTTGTCGATCGATGCCGCGCAAATCAGTCGGCGCAGAATCCAATTCGTATTGTATCAACTTTCATCCAATCCCCAAAGGGGTTTTCGTTGGATGAATGCTTGGTGCGCGCTAAATCCAGCCCAGCCACCTGACCAGTAACAACCACAGCACGATATCGAAGGCGATCCACGACAGTAGGATGATCGTCTTGGTGCGCAGCGACAAATAATCGTGCGCCCAGGTCATCAGGAAAAACGGCAGCGTGTAACCGATGTACAGCAAATACACATGCGGCCAACGCCACCACCAGAAATCCCACACCAGCACGCCGAGCTGATTGAGTAGCACCTCGACGAGCGTACAAATCATCCCCCACAGCAGCGGCACGAGCACGCGGTTGGGCAGGCCGAGTATTTTCTTCTTGGGATTCTTCGGCAGCGACTTGGCCACCACCATGCCCGCCAGGGCGAACATGAACCAGATCTCGACGTTCAGCCCGGCCAGAATCACGTAGGCCGATTTCCCCGGCGTGATCCACATGCCCGCGTACTGCGTGAAATGCAGGATCAGCGCGTTGAAAATCTCCCAGGTGAATTCGCTGACCCACAGCAGCAAGCCGCACACCACCGCGTTCCAGTTCTTCTTCTCCGCCTCGTTGACGTAGGCGTAAATCACCAGGGCCAGCAGCGGCACGACGTACCACTGGAAATTGTCGGGGTTGCGCAACACGGCTAACGCTTGTTGACTGGCGGGAGTCATGCTCACCTCGTGTGGAATGATGGCTTATTTTGTGAAACACGCCGCGCGCTGTCAAACGCCGACCGACATTTTTCGCGTTTGACAATCGTCACCGCGTGGGGCATGCTGGCTGCTGGTCATACCAGATGCGATAGCGGAGGTTCCGTGAACGACGTGCTCGCGCCGCTGAAAACCGAAAGCCTCAAGGAAGTGTTCATCGCGCGCTTCGAGGAGCTGATTCTCTCCGGCCGATTGCAGATCGGCGAGAAACTGCCCGGCGAACGCGAACTGGCGCTGCAGTTAGGCGTCAGCCGCCCCGTGGTCCACGAGGGCCTGGTCGAATTATCCTACAAAGGGCTGGTCTCGCTGACCCCGCGCGTGGGCACGGTGATCAACGACTATCGTCGGCAGGGCTCGCTGGCGCTGCTGACCTCGCTGGTCGGTTACCGCCAGGGGAATTTCGATCCGCAATTGTTGCGCAGCCTGCTGGACGTGCGCCGCACCATCGAGCTGGAAACCGCGCGCCAGGCCGCCCGGCAGCGCACCGCCGAGCACCTGACCGAATTCGCCGACATCCTCGCGCGGGAAACGAGCATCGACGTCGCCGATTACGACGCCCTGGCCGAATTGGATTTTCGTTTTCATCACCTGATTGCCATCGCCTCGGGCAACATGATCTATCCGTTGCTGCTCAATTCGTTCAAGCAAGTGTATACGAACCTGACCGGCCGCTTTTACGCGCTGCCCGGCGTCACCGACACCGTCTTCGCCCTGCACACGCAGATCGTCAAAGCGGTGCGGGCGCGTTCGGCGAAAAAGGCCGTCGACCTGATGACCGAATTGCTCGCGCACGGCGAGCAGCAAATCCGGTTGCTCGAAACCGGCATGGTGGGGAGGTAATCATGAGCGAAGCGACCGCCGCGAAACGGCAATACCGCATCAAGGAACCCAAGGGCCTTTCGCCGCGCGTGCAATGGCTGCGCGACTACTTTTTTCGGGGCACGCAGCGCGCGTGGAACAACGAGTTCACCGCCTTCACCACCGGCACGCCGTGGGACACGCAGTTCAACGAGCTGACCTTCTACATCGTCCCGGAAAATTACCTGCTTATGCAGACCTTCGTTTCCTCGTTCCGGCAGGCGGCGCACCCGGTGAAGCTCGCGCGCGACTTCTGGAACTGGAGCATCGTCGAGCGCCGCGCCTGGTTCGTCAAAGAGGTGATGGTCGAATATCTGCCGCAGGAAATCCTCCCCGGCGATCTGCTCGCCGGCGGCCGCTTCAACCTGCAGACCTCGCTGTGCCTCGACGAACAGGAAGCCAAGGAATTCGAACGCCTCGTGCGCGGCAAAGACGGCGCACGCGGTAAGATGAAGTGGTTCCACGACCACGGCTACGGCAACGCCGGCGCGACCAGCGGTCATTTGATTCCCGGCCACGAGCGCCTGCTGACCCTCGGCTGGCGGGGCGTGTATGCCGACCTCGAGCAAAAGTACGCCGCGTTGTCCGGCCCCGAGCAGCGCGGTCCCAAGGGCGCGCAACTGCGGGCGATGATGACCGCCGCGACCATGCCGCGCGATCTGGCCGCCAAGTATGCCGAAGTGTTGCGCCGGCTTGCCGCGCGCGAAGCCGATCCCGCGCGCAAACGCGAGATGGTCGCCATGGCCGACAACCTCACCCGCGTACCGTGGGAGCCGCCGCGCAATTTCTGGGAAGCCGTGCAGGCCTTGTGGCTCAACCACATGCTGGTGATGAGCGACGAAAATTATCCCGGCCCCGGCGCGTCCTTCGGGCGCATCGACCAGTACCTGCTGCCGTACTGGCGCGCCTCGATGGACGCGGGCATGGACCGCGAGTTCGGCAAGGAAATCCTCAAGTGCTTCTGGGTGCACTGCAACACGGTGTACGACGCGCTGATCCGCGCCGGCCATCAGGGCATCACCGCCGGCTTCGGCCAGTTGATCACGCTCTCGGGCGTGGGCGCGGGCGGGGCCGACATGACCAACGAGTTGACCTACGTTATCCTCGAGGTGATCGACGAGATGACGCCGATCCTCGAGCCCAAACCCAACGTCCGCCTGCACCGCCGGACGAGCGACGAACTGCTCGACAAAGTCGTCGACATGGTCGAGGCCAGCCAGGGCGCGCCGTTCCTGCTCAACTTCGACGAGCGTTCGATGGCCGGCATGCTGCGCGAGGCTAAGCGCGCGAACATCGGGCATCTGATCAACGAAGCCAACGTGCACGAATACGCGCCGGTCGGCTGCCTGGAAAACACGATGGTCGGCAACGATCGTTCCGGCACGGTCGACAACAATCTCAACCTGCTCAAGGCCGTCGAACTTGCGTTGACCGGCGGCAAGGATCTGCTGTCGTTCGTCGATCCGATCACCGGCAAGAAATCGCCCATCCGGCAGGACGGTCCGGCCACCGGCGACGCGACGCAGTTCAAAACCTTCGACGAATTCTGGCAGGCCTACGTCAAGCAGACGAAATACATCATCGCCAAGTGCGTGGAGATCTACGAACTGTCCGAGTCGATTCGCGCGGCCTATTTCCCGACGCCCTACCTGTCGTGCCTGGTCGAAGGCTGCGCGGAGCAGGGGCGCGACGTCACGCAGGGCGGCGCCCAAATCAGCTTCACCACGCTCGAAGCGGTGACCTACGCCACCACGGTCGATTCGCTGCTGGCGGTCAAGTACCTCGTCTTCGACGAAAAAGTCTGCACCATGGCCGAGCTGATCGCCGCCCTCAAAGACAATTGGGTCGGCCACGAAGTGTTGCAGGCGCGCGCCAAATACAAGGCGCC
Organism: bacterium; assembly: GCA_036743315.1. Taxonomy (GTDB): domain Bacteria; phylum Lernaellota; class Lernaellaia; order Lernaellales; family Lernaellaceae; genus CALBTQ01. The sequence goes on from DAINPV010000202.1 coordinate 5,415, forward strand.
CAAATACGGTCGCGACGACGACGAGGCCGACGCCCTCGCGCTGCGGGTGATGGATCTGTGGACCGAAGAGTGCTGGCGACACACCACCGAATCGACCAACCGCCGCTTCCGCCCGGGCATGCTCAGTTGGAACTACTGGGTCGGCGACGGCTACGTGCTGGCCGCCAGTCCCGACGGTCGCCCCAAGGGCCAGTTCCTCTCCAATGCGATCTGCCCTTCCAACGGCGCGGACATCAACGGGCCGACCGCCAACGCCAACTCGGTCGGCAAGGCGCTGGGCGGCAAGAGCGACAACGGCGACGGCGATTGGGCGGGCTATCTCAACAGCCTGCCCAACGGCGCGAGCCACACCATGACCTTCAATCCCTCGCTGCTGCGCGACCCGGAGCACAAGGCGAAGTTCAAGGCCTTCCTGCGCGGCTACGCGGAAAACGGCGGCACGGCGCTGCAGATCAACATTCTCGATCCCGACATGCTGCGCGACGCGCAAAAGCATCCGCAGGATTACCGCCACCTGCTGGTGCGGGTGACCGGCTACAACGCTTACTTCACCAGCATCGGCAAGGAGCTGCAGGACGAGGTCATCGCGCGGCTCAGCCACGCCAAATTCTAACGGAGGAATGGTGAACGAACCGAACGCCGTCGTTTTGAATATCCAACGGATGTCCACCGAGGACGGTCCGGGCATCCGCACCACCGTGTTTTTCAAGGGCTGCTCGCTGGCCTGCGACTGGTGCCACAACCCGGAAAGCCTGTCGCGTAAACCGCAATTGCAGTGGTTCGCTTCGCGCTGCCTGGGGTGCCGCTTGTGCGTCGCCGCTTGCCCCAACAAGGTTCTCTCGTTTTCCAAAGACGGTTTGGAAATCGACCGTACGCGCTGCGTGGGCTGCGGCGCCTGCGCGAAGGAATGCCCCTCGACCGCGCTGGAGTTGCTCGGCCAAACGTGGAAACTCTCCGCGTTGGTCGACGAGGTGGCCAAGGATGCCGCGTACTTCCAACAGTCCGGCGGCGGGGTGACCGTCTCCGGCGGCGAGCCGACGATGCAAGCCGAATTCGTCGCCGCGTTTCTCGCCGCGATGCGCGCCCGCGGTTTGCACACGGCGCTGGATACCTGCGGGCAATGTTCGCCCGAGGCGCTGGCGACGATACTGCCGCACGCCGACATGGTGCTGTTCGACTTGAAGCTCATCGACGCCGCCGCGCACAAAGAACACACCGGCGCGTCCAACAAGAAGATCCTGGAAAACCTGCTTCTCGTGCGCGACTTCATGAGCAAGCACGAAAATCCCAGCACGTTGTGGATCCGCACGCCGATCATCCCCGATGCGACCGCGAGCTTGGCCAACCTGCGCGGCATCGGCGCGTGGCTCGCCGCAAACCTCGGCGAACGCGTCGATCGCTGGGACCTTTGTGCGTTCAACAACCTGTGCCGTGACCAATACGTGCGCCTCGGCCTGAAGTGGCCCTACGCCGCCCGAGAGCCGTTCACGCGCGCGACGATGGAAAAGCTCGCGCAGGCCGCGCGCGAATCGGGCGTCGCGCCTGCCGTCGTGCACTGGAGCGGCGCAACCAAACTGGAAGACGGCCAACAATCCGCGTTGCGTCTGGTCAAAGACGCGGCGTGCTGACGGGGAGAACCACGATGAAAACGCTGACCGCGTTCGAGGCGCAGGACATGAAGCTCTTCGAACCGACTGAAAAAGTCGGCCTGCTCGCCACCATCAACGAGGACGGCCTGCCGCACCTGACGCTCATCACCGCCATGCAGGCCAAGACCCCGCGGCAAATTATTTGGGGCCAGTTCACTGAAGGGCTGAGCAAGCGGCATGTGAAGAGCAATCCGCGCACCGCGTTTCTCATCATGACCCTCGACCGCAAAATGTGGCGCGGCAAAGCGAACTACACGCACGCGGTGAAAGAGGGCGACGACTACGTCATGTTCAACGAAAAGCCGATGTTCCGCTACAACTCCTACTTCGGCATCAACACCGTGCACTACATGGACCTGCTGGAAACCACGCCCCGCCAAAGCCTCCC
>DAINPV010000203.1:0-7447 GCA_036743315.1 bacterium
CGGCCGGCCGATGTGGCCGTAGCAGCAAATCGGCGCGTATTTGACCCGCTGCAGGTCCAGATGCTCGACGATTCCCGCCGTGCTCAGATCGAATACCTTGCGGATCGCCGCGGCGATGTCCTTGTCCGCGCCCTTGAACGCCGTGCCGAAGGTGTTGACCTGCACGCTGATCGGCTGCTCGCGCCCGAAAAGATACGCCAGGCGCACTTCGCAGCGATCGGCAATCTGCGCGGCCACCAAGCTTTTGGCGATATGACGCGCCATGTAGGTCGCCGCGCGGTCGGTCTTCGTCGGATCCTTGCCCGACAGCGATTTGCCGCCGTAGGGCACCGCCGTGCCGTACAAATCCGACACGGTCATCCGGCCGCTCATCCCCACGTCCACCTCCGGGCCGCCGTGCGTGAAGGGACCGGCGTGATTGACCAGCAGTTCCGCGCTCGCGTAATCGACGTTCCCCAACGCGCCCAGCGTCGGCTTGATCGCCTTTTCCATGATCGCCTCGCGCAACTGCGCGACGTTGACGTCGGCCACGTGATGCGCGCTGACCGTCGCGTTGAGCAAACGAATCGGCACGTTGTCTTCGTACATGAAGGTCGTCTGCACCTGGCCGTCGGGATGCAGCCCGGGCACTTCGCCCGCCTGACGAATCTCGCACAGCCGGCGCGCCAACTGATGCGCGATGAAAATCGGCGCCGGCATCAAATCGCATTCCATGCCGGCTTTGATGCCCTCGTTGGTCGCATAGCCGATGGCGATGCCCTGGTTGCCCGCGCCGCGGCGATCCACCGCGAGGCCGACTTCCTCGGATTGTTCCTGCATGATGTTGAGCACCGCGATCGAGCGCGAGCAAAATTGCAACACCGGATCGTTGTACCCGATATCATTGAGCACCTGCCGCACTGTGCCGGTCAGATCGACGTAGGCGTTGGTCGACAGTTCACCGGCTAGAAAGACCAGGCCCGGAGCGGCCATCGCTTCCAGATCGACTCGCGCGAAGCGATCTTCGGCCAGCACTTGATCCAAAATCGTGTCGACGATGATGTCGCACAGTTTGTCGGATTGCCCATTGGTGACGGATTCCGCACTGAATACGAGTCTCGATGAAGGCATGTCCCCTCCTTTTCACCAGCCCATTGGGGATGTATGAATGGTGGCACCATCCTAGGAAGGAGCTGTTGGACTGTCAACGCGAAAACAACCGGGAAACAGGAGATGATCAAATGGTGGAACCGAAGTTCTGCCAGGCATTGATAATCGGCGTGGCACACCTGGATCCCCAGGGCGAATCGCGCTTGTTGCGCGCCTTCCGGCAATGGAAACCGGATCTGATTACCTTGGAGGTCAGCGAGTATGCCATCGCTTTTCGTCGTGATAACGGCGAGCGTCTACGGCAAAAATTACTGGCGTTGACCGAACCTATACATGATGCTCACGGCCAAATCGCCGCTTTGTTCGCTAAACTGCAAATTCCCTTTGAAGTGACCGCCGCCGACGCTTATTGCCGCGAGTGCGGCGGTTGGTTTCATTGCCTCGACGACAGTGACCTTTCACGGCAATACCTCAATGAATTCGCCTTTGAAGCCATTTCCGCCGACAACGTAGCCCATCTGCTGACCATGGAAAATCTTCCACTGGCTCGACAAGTCGAACGCGTTTACCGTCGTGTACGTCGCTTACTGGCCGACGAGCCGGTCATCCCGGCGTTGCTGGGCAACGATCGACGCCTGGCGATGATGCAGCGGCGTGACGAACTGATGCAAAAACGGGTGGAAATGATGTTGCGTGAACGTCGACCGCGTCGTTGGATCCATGTGGGCGGAGCTGAGCATCTCCTGCGCATCAAGGGTTATCGTTTGTTTTATGAACGGTTTGCCGACCGGGAAATGCATCGACGTTTGCTCGATAATGACGAGAACGAATTTCCGACTGAAGAAGTGCCGTGAAATCTATGGTTTCGCGTGAGCTTTTCCCCCGACGAGCACTTGCCAGCTCCCGGCGAATGTGCTAGCCATTGCTAAGCAAATAATAACGTTTTTCTAGGGTGAAGCCTGGGAAGCGTACGCGTTGGGGGAAACATGAGCGACTCGATAACCGGCTGGCAGATTGGCTCGATTGTTGCCGGGCGCTTCACCATCGAAGAGCGGATCGGCGCCGGCGCCCTGGGTGTCGTCTATCGAGTGAGTGAAGGCGGCAAGACTTACGCTCTCAAAGCGTTGAATCCCAAGGTCGTTCCCGGATATATCGGCACGAAAAAAATCGAAACGGTGCTCAAGGAGCATCAGTTTAATCATCCGGGCATTCTCAATCCGCTGGAAGTGGGCGAGCACGACGGCCTGCGGTTCATCCTCCAGCCGTTCCTGCACGGCAAGGATTTACGGTCGATGCTCGATTACATGGCCGACGAGGATCAGGTCGGCGATGCACGCCTGGCCGCCAATTTCCTCGATCACATCGCCACCATCTTTACCGCGTTGCCACCGTTCGCCGCACATGGCGCGCTCAAGCCGGCCAACATTCTGGTTGAAGGACTCAAGCCGGAATCGCCGTTCCCTGAAAACGCGCTGATTTACCTTTCCGATTTCGGTACGCATCACATTCTCAGCTTCAGCAAATACGCCAGCCTACAGTTGTCGACCGGCCCGGCTTATTATTATCTGGCCCCGGAATTTATTTCCCTCGGCGGCAAAGTCGATTCCCGCGCCGACCAATACTCATTGGGTGTTCTGGCCTATGAACTGCTTACCGGTTCGGTGCCGCGCAAAGGTTACAAGCCCATCACCCAGGCGAATCCGTCTCTGAATGAGGAATGGGACGATTTCATCAATCGCCTTCTTTCCAAACAGCCCGACCATCGTTTCGCGAGTTTTGCTGAATTGCGCCAAGCTTTGAACGATCTGGTCGGCGAATTGCCGCCGCCGCCCAAGTACCCACAACCGGTGGAAGGCATTACTGCTTCGGCAATGGCCGATGAAGCCACCCGACAACTCGCAGGATTCGACGCGCTACTCGATGGCGCAATCGAGTCCAGCGAACGCATGGACTCCGATGGCGTCGTCGAGGTCAAGCCGTTTGCAGACAAGGTCGATCTTACCGATTCGATCATTAAGGCAGCCGAATCTGCCGAAGCTGCGGAAATGACCGCGTCGATTGAAGAAGCTTTCGTCGCCGAAAAGCCGATGATTGAGGAACCGGTCGAGGAAGAAATCGTCGCTGAAGAGCCGATGATCGAGGAACCGGTCGAGGAAGAGATCGTCGCCGAAGAGCCGATGATCGAGGAGCCGATCGAGGAAGAGATCGTCGCCGAAGAACCGATAATCGAGGAACCGGTCGAGGAAGAAATCGTCGCCGAAGAACCGATGATCGAGGAACCGGTCGAGAAAGAAATCGTCGCCGAAGAGCCGATGATCGAGGAGACGATCGAGGAAGAAATCGTCGCCGAAGAACCGATGATCGAGGAACCGGTCGAGGAAGAAATCGTCGAAGAGGAAGTTCAAGCCGAGGTTGAAGCCGAGAGCGTTTCCGAAATCGACACAATGGCGGCCGAGGTGGTCGGGGCACTGGAAGAAGCCAAGACCGAGCCGATCGAGGAAGCTGAAGCTGAGCCGATGGAAGAAGCTGAGCCCATTGAGGAACCGGTTGAAGATGCTGAGGCTCAAGAAGAAATTGTCGAAGAAGAACCTGAATGGGTGATGGAACCCATGCCGGAGCCGGAACCGGAGGAAGAAGCCGAACCGGAAACCGATGAAATCGAGCCGCCGAAGCTTTCGCGCCCCGTACAAAAAAAATTCCCGTTGTTCGGCGTGACCGTCGCGGTTGTCGGACTGGTCGCACTCGCCGCGATTATCGCCGCCATCGTCTTTGCTCCGAAATGGTTCAAGTCGACCACGAAGCCGGAGCCGACGCCGATCGTCATAGCCACACCCACGCCTGAGCCGCCGACGCCCACTCCCGAACCGGAAGAAGAATCGCCGACGCCCGACGACAAGGCGGGGCAGATCGAAAGCCTGATCGCCATGTCCGATGGGTACGTGAAAAATCAGAAATACGTTCGCCCTAAAGCGAAATGCGCTCTCGCTGCAATTAAGCAGATCGAAATGCTTGATTCGACACACCCGTATCCGGCCAAGACACGTACGTTGATGCTTGACGATCTGCGCCAGCGCTACAACAAAGCATTCACTGCCGAGGCCTTTACCGAAGCGTATCAATTGGCGCGCGACGGTTTGATCATCAAACCGGGCGACACGGAATTCTCAAAATACTACAACGACGCCAAAGCCGCGATGGACAAGGCCAGCGGCGAACAGGACCTCAACCAGTACCTGACCAAGCTCAAGGCTTATATGGCGCAGAAAAAATACGTGTCGCCGGTCGGTGGATGCGCCCTGTCCATGGTCGAGAAAATCGAGGAGATTAAACCGGGACATCCCGAAGCGGCCAAGGCGCGGCAGAAGATGTTGACCGACATCACCAACGACGCGCAAAAGCAATACAATTACAAGGAATGGGACAAGACGATCAGCATCGCCGAAAGCGGCCTGCAAATCGACGATAAGAACGCCAAACTCCTGTTGCTGATTCAGCAAGCCAAAGCGGCCAAGAAAAAGGAACTTGAAGCCACGCCGGAAAAAACGCCCGAAGTTGTGCAGAAATGTCCTGTGGGAATGGTTTACGTCTCCGGCGGCTCGGTACGCATGGGCAGTTCGCCCAACGATCCGATGCGCAAGCCCGGCGAAAAGCCCAACACACCGGTCTATGTCGCACCGTATTGCGTCGACATGTACGAGTATCCCAACAAGCCCGGTCAGATGCCCAAGGTAAACGTGACTTGGTCGCAGGCGCAGCAGTTGTGCGCCGCTCAGGGCAAACGCCTGTGCACCGAGCGCGAGTGGGAACGCTCCTGCAAAGGTCCCGGCAACCGGCGCTATCCGTACGGCAACAACTTCAACGCCAACGTCTGCGCCACCGAAGACGCCGGCGGCAATCCGCGCGGCACCGCCGGTTCGGGCAGTTGGGCCGGCTGCCGCTCGTCGTTCGGCATTTACGATATGTCGGGCAACGTGCGTGAATGGACCAGCTCGACCATCGCTCCGGGACAGCCCGCGTATATCGTTAAAGGCGGCGCGGCCAACCAGCCTGATTACGCCGTGCGTTGCGCCATCCGGCAGGCGGCCAATCCGGGCACGGCCAGCCATTTGATCGGCTTCCGGTGCTGTTCCAATCCGGAGGAGTAGGAGGGGGGCCGTGAACGGCCAACCGATCGTCGCCCGCTACCAGACCCGACGCGACGACAACTCATGTCGTTGCGAGTTATGTCCTCGCCATTGCGTCATCAAACCCAACGCGAGCGGATTCTGCCTGCACCGTTATAACCGGGATGGTCAACTCCTTGCCGTGCAATACGGTGAAGTGGCCGCGTTGGCGATCGACCCCATCGAGAAAAAACCACTGTATCATTTTCATCCCGGCAGCGACATCGTTTCGGTCGGCGCCAACGGCTGCAACCTGGCCTGCCAGTTTTGCCAGAACTGGCACTTGTCCTGCGGTCATGCGCAAACCCGATCGCTGTCGCCGCGCGAATTGGCCGCAACCGCCGAACGCCAGGGCTCGATCGGGATCGCCTTCACTTACAACGAGCCGCTGATCTGGTTCGAATACATCTTGGATACCGCGGCGCTGCTCAAGCCGCGCCGTCTGGCCGTCGTCCTGGTCACCAACGGCTACCTGGAACCGGATCCCTTCGCCGAACTGCTGCCCTGGGTCGATGCGCTGAACATCGACGTCAAAGGCAATGATCGCTTTTATCGCGAGCTGACCGGCGGCCGCCTGGCGCCTGTGCGACGCAATGTCGAGGCCGCGCACCGGGCGGGCGTGCACGTCGAGGTGACCAACCTGTTGATTACCGGCGAAAACGACGATGAAACATCCGTGCGCGATCTGGTCGAGTGGCTGGCGTCCGTCTCGCCCGATATTCCGCTGCATTTTTCACGCTATTTCCCGCAGCACAAATTCCACGCGCCACAAACGCCGATCGCCTCGCTGGAACGTGCGGCGACGATCGCCAAAGAAAAACTGTCCTACGTCTTCCTCGGCAACGTGCAAATGGCGCACGGTTCGGATACCGTTTGTCCGCACTGCGGCCGAACGGTCATCGAACGACGCGGCTACCAAACCGATCGCCGCTTGCTGTCAGTGGGAGGAAGTTGCGGGCATTGCGGTTTGCAATTGAAGATAGTCGATTAAACAAGAATCAGAACATATACCGGCGACTGGAAATGTTGAGCAACAGGCCGATGGCCATCATCACCGTCAACATCGACGTTCGCCCATAGGAGAGGAACGGCAGGGGCACCCCGACGACCGGCATGATCCCCAACACCATGCCGATGTTGATGAAAATATGCCAGAACAGAAAGGCCACCAATCCGACGGCCACCAGCGTCCCAAAGTGATCCTTCGAACGAGTGGCGATGGTCAAACTCCAGGCAATCAACGCGAAAAACAGCGCGAGCACGACCAAACCGCCGATGAATCCCCATTCTTCGGCCAACACGGAAAAGACGAAGTCAGTATGATGCTCGGGCAGAAATTGCAGTTTGGCTTGCGTTCCCTGCAACCAGCCTTTGCCGAAGAACTGCCCGGAGCCGATGGCGATTTTCGATTGCTGAATATGGTAGCCCGTGCCCAATGGGTCGCGGCTCGGATCGAACAGCGTCATGATGCGGTCGCGTTGGTAGTCGTGCAATAAAAATAGAAAGCCGAACACGCCGACCGCCAACGTGCTGATCGATATGCCGAGGAACGTCCGCAAGCGGATGCCGACGAACGCGATCATCGAAAAAGCGATCAGACCGATCATGATCGCCGTGCCCAAATCCGGTTGCAGCAAAGTCAGGAAAATCGGACCGCCGGCCAGCGCCATCGGAATGCCGAGTTCCTTAAGATTGTAACCACGCGTGGTGCGATTGGCGGCCAGGAATTTGGCCAGGGCGAGGATCACGGCGATTTTCGCCAACTCGCTTGGTTGAAAGCGCACCGGTCCCAGCATGAGCCAACGCTGTGCGCCGTGACTGATCTGCCCGATGATCAACGTCGCCAGCAACATCACATTGATGGCGATCAAAATGCCGTAGGCGGCGCTTTCGAAATATTGGTAGTTGACCAGAAACGCCATGCACATCAGTACGAAACCGACGACCATCCACACCAATTGCAATTGGAATTTATCGGCGATGTCGCTGTCGTTGGTCGCGCTGTACAGATTAAGCAGGCCGATCATGAACAACAGGACGACTAAAATCAGGAGCGTCCAGTCGAAATTGGCAAACACGCGTCGATCGATGCGTCCGACAAACCGTCGATTCGGGTTGCGTTGAATCAGCCGTCGTGACGGTTTTTGCAGCATTATTTCTGCTCCCGGTCGCCGCTGGGCGCGACCAATTCCGGA
>DAINPV010000204.1:0-7433 GCA_036743315.1 bacterium
TAATAACCGATCTTTTTGAAATAAGCCTTCAAGAAGGGTTTTCATGCTCCCGGTCTTAAAAGGGGCAATATTGATACCGTCGATTGTCTTCCACGGCGAAAACCATTCAATATCAGCCGACCACATGCCATGAAAAGTTCCATGATCACGGGGGGTCTCTTCCGTGGGTTCGCCGACCACCCCCCCGTCAGAGATGATCACGATTTCATTATAATCGAATAATTGGGGGATGTCGTTGACATAATGGCCTATTTGATTATAGGCACCTTGAACTGTTGCCATTTCATCGTTGGGGTTCTTAGTTCATGTTAAGCGGATCGAGACCGGCCACATCGCGCAGGTTGTCCAGTAGATTGTCGGAGGCGTTGGGCTGCGGAGTGAGCCCGGGCGTGAAGGCTTCGCCGGCCAGACGGCCCGAGGGCAGCGCGCCGGCCAGCGTGCCGAAAGCGACGTGATTGGACATCGACCAAAATCCGGCGGCGTACGGACCGTTGCGGAAGTTGCGCAGTTTGCCCAGCCGCTCGCGCGCGAAACCGGCGATGCCGTTGGCGATCGCCAGCGCTTCCGGACTGCCCGAACCAAACAGCGGCACGCGATGCCGCACGCGCGCGTGCAGTTGCGGATCGGAGGCGAAATTGTCGACCACCGCTTGGCGCAGTTGGGCGAAGCTCGCGCGGCGTTCGTCGAAGACCAGCGTCTTGACGGCCATCAGCGAATCGGTGACGTCGGCCAGGCCGATCAACGCGGTGCCGGTGGAGTTGTAACGCGCGCCGCCGTTGACCGCGTCCAACCCCTTTTCCGCCGGACCCTGCAACAACGCCGACAGCAGCGGCGTGGGTCGAATGTCCGCGTGCGCCTCGCCCAGCATGTTGTTGTAGCGCACGGCCTCGTCGATCAGAAAACCGAACTGCCGATAAAACGCGGCGCGGAAGTCCTCGAACGATGCGAAGTCCTCGCCCGTTTCCGGGCCGACCTTCCAGTTCATCAGCGGATGGCGGCCGTTAAACAGGGCCATTTCCAGCGCGGCGACCATGTTGATCATCACGCAGCCGGTGTGTCCCATGTGCTGGCCGGAAATCGTCGGCTCGACGCAGCCGGTGGCGGACCAATCGCGCAGCGCCTCGTCTGGATAGCCCAGCGCCTTGAGCGGCCGGAAGATCGCCGCGTCGTTGTGCAGCGACGGCGTGGCGCGGGTGATCAAATTGACCTCGCACAGCCGGCGCAGGTAGGCGTCGCTGTTGACGCCCGGGTGAAAACGCGCGTTCACGTTCGGATCGCGGATGGCCAGGATTTCGGTGGCCTTGAGGAAAACATAGGTCATGTCGCACACGGCGTCGCGACCGTCTTTGGTCACGCCGCCCAAGGTGATGGCCTGGTCGGACGAACTGCCGCCGAACAGGTAATTGCCGATGTCCGGAATCAGCGGCAGGTGATCGGTGCAGCGCAGGTACAGACAACCGACGAGCTCGACGGCACGCTTGACGTACGCGGCGCGCTCGGCCGGCGTCTTCAGGTTTCCCATGTCGCGCGCGAAGTACGGTTGCAGCCACACGTCGAGTCGGCCCAGCGATAAGCCGGTGTTCGTGTTTTCCAGGTGCAGCGCCACCCAGGTCGTCCAGACCGCCTGCACCGCCTCGGCCAGCGTGCGCGCCGGTTGCTCGGGCACGCGCCGGCAATTTTCGGCGATGGCGCGTAACTCGCCTCGCCGCGCAGGATCGGTTTCCGCTTCGGCCAGCCGCTCGGCCTCCTGCGCAAGGTTGTGCGCGTAGGCGATCAACCCTTCCAGACTGACGATCATCGCCTCGCGCGCGTTGCGTTGCGCGGGCGTTGTGTCGGGCGCCGCGTTGCGCTCGCGCAGATCGGCGATGACGCCCCGCGCGCCTTTGCCCAACAGCGTCGGGTAATCGGGAATCGTGTGCGAGATGCCCACCGTTTTCCAGATGAAGTAAACGGCGAAGCGCTCGTCCAGTTGCTGGCACAGCGGATTGCCGTACTTGTCGCGCACCCATTCGCGGAAGTTGCGTTTGACCCAATAGGGAAACACCGTATGGTGCAGGATATCGGCCGTTTCGCGCGAGATGGCGTAGGGGTTGAGCTCGCGGTCCCCGGCCGAATGCAACTCGCCCCAGATCAGCGAGCCGTGCGCGTCGGGGTAGAGCACGACGCCGATTTCGCGGTCGGTGGTCGTGCCGGCGAGCAGATCGTCGGCCCGCACGATCGGCCGGCGGTTGGTCATCAGATGTTTGAAGGCGTGCGCCTGGCGCAATTCCGGCACCCAGGGATTGCCGTCGCGGTCGGTTTCGAAACCGTTTTCACGGTGCCATTGGGTGAGCAGCAAGGGGCGCTCGTGGCTGACCTCCGGTTTCTGGTGAAAATGAATGCGCAGGAATTTTTGCAGGCGCGGGAAATCGTCGAGGTTCAGATTCGATAGGTATTGGTCGTCGAGATACTTGACGCCCGGATCGCGCTCGGTCGCCGGCAGACACTCGAGCGGGCGGCCGTGGCCGTTGCCGCCCGACGTTTTGCCGTCGGCTTCGGCCAACGAGCGGCGCAGCGACTTTTCCCGCACCTGGCGGTGCTTTTCCATCGCCCGATGCACCGAGCCGGTCACCAGCGACAGATAGAAATTGAACAGGCCCAAATAGGAAAAATTGCCTTGCGTACGGATTTTGTTGTGCATCAGCAGCACGAGCACTTCGTTGGGCGTGGCGCGCAGCATCTCCATCATCACGCTTGCGTGAGCGAAGATCATCACGGTGTCGATCGACTCGGGTAAGGTCGTGAGCACGGTGACGCGCCCATCGTGAAAACGAAGGCCCGCGCGCACGGCGTTGTCTTCGGTGCGCAGGCCGACCGAAAAATTCAGCCAACCGTCGTCGCCGGCGAGGTAGCGGTTCAGCTTGCGGCGGTTGTTGAATTGAAAGGCCAGCACCTTCAACAGGCCGTTGACCAGCAGTTGCGTGGCGGTTGCATTCATGATTTTTCCCGCAGAGGTTGCTGCCGGGTATTGTAGCGCGAAAGCCGCGCGGGGAAAAACAGGAACAACTTGGCAATGAAAAACGCTTCGCCGGATGATTTCTTGCCGACGATAGCGTAGGATTCCCGGAAGCGGTTTTCGCGCCGGCCGGGTCGCGGCGCGTCTTTCACGGGGAGGGTTCATGTGCGGAATAGCGTGCATTCTGGAAATTCGCGGCGACGCCGCCGAACTGCGTCAACGCGCGCTGACGATGGCCCGCCGGTTGCGGCATCGCGGGCCGGACTGGAGCGGCGTGTACGCCGACGAGCGCGCGGTGCTGGCGCACGAACGGTTGTCGATCGTGGACATCGAACACGGGGCGCAACCGTTGCTCAACGAGGCGGGCGATCGCGTCCTGGCGGTCAACGGCGAGATCTACAACCATCGCCAACTGCGCGCCGAGTTGAACCGATACCCCTACAAAACGGCCTCGGACTGCGAGGTGATTCTGCCGCTCTACGAAACGTACGGCGTCGATTTCCTCAACCGGCTCAACGGCATCTTCGCCTTCGCCCTGTACGACAAACGCACCGACAACTACCTGATCGCACGCGATCCGATCGGCGTGAATCCGCTGTACCTGGGCCGCGACAATCGCGGCAATCTCTACGTCGCCTTCGAAATGAAGGCGCTGGTCGATTTCTGCCGGGTGATCGTCGATTTCCCGCCGGGACATTACCTGACCCGCGACACGCAAGAACCGGTCGCCTATTACCGGCCGACGTGGCGTTCCTACGACGCGGTGGCCGAAACGCCGTTGGACATCGCGCGGCTGCGCACCGGCCTGGAAGAAGCGGTGCGGCGGCAGATGATGAGCGACGTGCCCTACGGCGTGCTCATTTCGGGTGGGCTTGATTCGTCGATCATCGCGGCGGTCGCGCAGAAGTTCGCGCCCAACCGCATCGAGGACGACGGCGCCTCGGCGGCGTGGTGGCCGCGGTTGCATTCGTTCGGCATCGGCCTGGCCGATTCGCCCGACCTGGTGGCCGCCCGGCGCGTGGCGCAGGCGATCGGCACGGTGCACCACGAACTGGTGTACACCGTGCAGGAGGGCTTGGACGCGCTGCCCGACGTTATCGCGCATATCGAGACCTACGACGTGACCTCCATTCGCGCCTCGACGCCGATGTTCCTCATGGCGCGGAAGATCAAATCGATGGGCATTAAGATGGTGCTGTCCGGCGAAGGGGCCGACGAGGTGTTCGGCGGCTACCTGTATTTCCACAAGGCGCCCGACGCCCGCGCGTTGCACGAGGAAACCGTTCTGAAACTCGATCTGCTGCACAAATACGATTGCCTGCGCGCCAACAAGTCGATGGCCGCCTGGGGCATCGAGACGCGCGTGCCCTATCTGGATCGCGAGTTTCTGGACGTCGCCATGGCCTTCGCGCCGCGCGAAAAGATGGTCGGCGCGGGCAAGATGGAAAAGCAACCGCTGCGGCAGGCCTTCGAGCATTACCTGCCCCCGGAGATCGTCTGGCGGCAGAAGGAACAGTTTTCCGACGGCGTCGGCTATCGCTGGATCGATTCGCTCAAGGCGGCGGCGCAGGAACGCATCTCCGACTCGCAAATGGAAAACGCGCGCTACCGCTTCATGCACAACACGCCGACGACCAAGGAAGCCTACCTGTACCGGGAGATCTTCGATTCGCTCTTTCCCGGCGACGCGGCGGCGGCCTGCGTGCCCGGCGGACCGTCCATCGCCTGCAGCACGCCCGCGGCGATCGCCTGGGACGAGAGCTTCGCCCGCCACGCCGACCCTTCGGGACGGGCGGTGATCGGCGTCCATCGCGACGGAAAATAGGCGGCGGTCAGGGCTTGCCGGGAACCTTATGGTGCCACAGGCAGCGCACCTCGTAGGATTCGTTCGCCTGCGCGCCCTCGACCGAAACGATCGGCTCGTCATAGGGCGCCGGCTCGCCGTCGATCAGCCGCTGGGTGTAAAACGCGGCGTTGTTGCAGCCGGGATAATCGCAGATCGCATGCAGCGGATAAGCCACGTCGGCCTGGTTGATCAAGAGCGGCATCTCGCCGAAGGGCTCGCCGCGAAAATCGAGGTTCAGGCCTGACGCCAGCACATTCATCCCCCGCAGTTGACATTCCCGCACAACCTTGAGCAGACCGCACCCCGCGGCGAAAAACTGCGCCTCGTCGATGGCCAACACACGGCTGTCGGTCACCAGGTCGAGGATGCGGCGCGGGTCGTGGGCCGGCACCGTTTCGCAGGGCAGATGCACCTCGCCGAAGCGCGAGCGCACGTCGCGGTCGCGGCTGTCGGACTGCGGCTTGACGATCACCAGCGGGCAGTTGCTCAGGTACGACAGCGAGTCGAGCCGGTTGAGCAGCGCGCGCGTTTTGCCGCTTTTCATCGGCCCGTAGTAGACCTCGAGGAATCCCGGATTGAACACGCGGTGGAAGATGTCGTTGATCACAACGTCGATCCTCGTGTGGGGGTTGGGGGAGCATCATAAGCGACGCGAGGGGAACGGGGCAAGCGAAGGATTGCCTCGGCGATGGTATTCGAATTTAAATAACCTTTGAAAAAACGAAAGGATAGAGTCTTTATAAATATTCGAATAAAAAGCAAATTAATGGTTGATAACAGGCATTTTTTTTCGCAAAATATGGTTGCCAATTTGCGTCGGCGACCGATTTTCGAGCGGGCGTAAAAAAATGAACGGGAGAAAACGATGAAAATCCTGAAACACAATCTACCCCTATTGCTTCTCATGATTATCGGTTTGACTCTGTTCACCGGTTCATGCGATTGCGATGACGATGACGACGATGACGACAATGACGATTCCGGCGAGGAAATCCTTTCCGATGACGAAGAACTCAAAAACGACGGTGTCGACGATCCGCCGCCGCTGTCGATCGACCCGGAACGGCCGATGTCCGATTCCACGGTGACGGTAACCGTCGATGTGCCGGGCGCTTCGCTGATCACCCTGACCGTTTCGGGCCTGGGCTGCGGCACCTTGTACGGCACGTCGGGCCCCTCGCCGTTGGTGGTGACCGGCATGACGTCCGCCAGCGGCTATTGCTCACTGAGCGCGGACGCGGACGGCGAAATTCTGCAGGGTTTCTTTGAAATTCAAGCGAGCGACGCCGACCTGCCGCCGGTGAACGTGCCGGGCGCCTCATACAAAGCAGGGACGTTGCCCGCGCCGACGACCGACGAGGGCAGCCCGGTCATCACAAGCATCACCGGCCCGGAGACCTTCATCAACGGCGGCACGGCGAGCTACACGGTCGATTACAGCGGGGTGGACGTGACGCACGCGCTGATCGAAGTGGTCGGCTATCCGGGCTACTACGTGCTGCCGGTCGACGCGGCGGGCGGCCAGTTCGAATTTTCGCTCGCTTTCGACCTGGACATCTTCGACCAACTTACGACCAAGGCGAACACGGTGCAGTTCAATATGTCGCTGATCGACGTGCTCGGGCGGGTCGCCGATCTGCTGGCCCTCGCGCTGGACGGCGTCGAGGTGCAATACGGCGACGTGAAGGTCAGCCTGAGCTGGGACACCATGACCGACGTCGATCTGCACGTGTACGAACCATCCGGCGAGGAGATCTATTTCGGGCACAACATGTCGGCCACCGGCGGCCAACTCGATCTGGATTCCAACGCCGGGTGCTCGATCGACGGCATCAACAACGAAAACATTTTTTGGCCGGAGGGTCAGTCGCCTGTCGGCGATTACACCGTGATGGCTCACATGTGGAGCGACTGCGAGGTCGGCTACGCCTCGGGGACGGTGACGATGTCGTTCTGCGGCAAGGAGTCGCCGCTGGTCGAGTATTTCTCGCTGGGCGCGACCGGCTCCTCGGAAAGTTGGACCTTCACCTCCGAGTGCGCCTATCGCGTCTCGGGGACGGTCAAGTACGAGGACTTCGCCGTCACGCAAAGCGGGCTGTCCTCGACCGGCACGATGGTCCCGGTGCGCTTCGCCACGGTCGACGTGGTGCGCGAAGACGACGACGAAGTGCTCGGCTCGTCGGTGACCGACGCGCGCGGCAAATACCAGATCGACTTCGCCAACGACGGCAAGCCGGGCGTGTACGTGCGGGTGATGGCCTACCAGAGCGACGCCACGTTGCGCCAGTCGGTGAGCGATCTGTCGGGCGCGGTCTACGCCTGGAAAGCCAAGGAGGCCTACA
This sequence comes from bacterium, assembly GCA_036743315.1. Classification (GTDB taxonomy): domain Bacteria; phylum Lernaellota; class Lernaellaia; order Lernaellales; family Lernaellaceae; genus CALBTQ01. The sequence goes on from DAINPV010000204.1 coordinate 7,184, forward strand.
ACGAACAGGGCGCGCCGATCAAAACCGGCTACGACCTGGAGATCGCCAAAGCCGAACGCGCCGGCGCGTTGAACATCTGGGAAGTCGGCGTCACCTGCGCCGAAACGGCCCGCACCTATGGCGGGAAGACGCCCGCGATGGTCAGCTTCCTATGGGAACAAGGGGTCAAACCGCTGGGCAAATCAGCCTCTTTCGCCACCAATGAAAACAAGATTTACGTGCTGGGCATGACCAGCGATCCGGACGAGTA
>DAINPV010000205.1:0-7410 GCA_036743315.1 bacterium
CAAAGTCCTGCCGCCGCAAATGATGATGGACGAGGGGCTCATGGCTCGCTTCCGCGAGGAAATTAAAATCGCGGCGGCGCTGGACCATCCCAACATCGTACCGATCTATTCGTTGGGCGAGCACCAGGGCGTTTACTTCTACGTGATGAAACTGCTCGACGGCCAGACGGCCACGCAGAAGATGCGCCAGGAGGGTCTGTTCACTGAAGCAGACCTACGGCGCACCATCGCACCGATCGCCCGCGCGCTGCATTACGCGCATACCAAGGGCGTCATCCATCGCGACGTGAAAAGCAACAACATTCACATCAGCTACGACGATACGGTCATGCTCATGGACTTCGGCATCGCCCGTTCGGCCGAAAGCAGCGAAATCACCCTGCCCGGCCAGATCGTCGGCACTGCCGAATACATGAGTCCCGAGCAATGGTACGGCGACGTCGATCCGCGCAGCGACATCTACAGCCTTGGCATCGTCATGTACGAACTGCTCACCGGCAAGGTGCCGTACAAGAGCAAAAACGCCTTCGAAGTGATGAAGATGCACCAGGAGTTCGCCCCCGAGCCGCCATCGTCGCTGGTGCCCAACCTATCAACCGAATTGACCTCCATCATTTTACGTTGCCTGGAGAAAGATCCCTCCCGGCGTTTTCAAACGGCCAAGGATCTGGCCGATGCGCTCGAAGCGCGCACACCTTACGAAACGCCGACGCCGACCAGGGAACACAGCCTTCCGAAACCGCCGACGCACGAGACCATCGAATCGCTGACGGCCATAAAAACCACAGTGCTGGAAAAGCCGCCCGAGGTGTTGACCGGCGCGGAAAAGAAAGCCTGGGAGTTGTGCGCCAAAGCCGATCAGGCTTACGAACACGGCCAACTGACCAAGGCGATCGATTTCGTCCAAAAGGCGAAAAAGCTGACCAAGGATCGGCCCGACGTCATTCAGCGCGAAAAGAAATTCACCAATCTGAAAAAGCTGATCGACTTCACGCTGGCCCGCGCCGATCAGGCGATGGCCGACATCAAGCCGCAACAGGCGTTGGAAGATTACGAGCGCATTCTGCAGGCCTATCCGATTCCTGCGGTGGCGGCGAAAATGGCCCAGGCACAGCAACAAATCGAACAGGCCAAAGAGCTTTATGCCCAAGCGCGGTATATCGGCGACAAAGGGAAGTTTAAAAAAGCGCTGCGTTTGTTGAAAAAAGTGGAGAAGCTCGATCGGGAGGCGGGCGATTTGAACGGTCGGCGCGACTTGCTGAAAACCAAAAAGAAAGCGCCGCGCACGCGCCGAAAGAGCGGACCGGGACTGTTGAAACGAATTTTCCGTCCGCGTCGCGTCATTGTCGCCTTGCTTCTCATGGCGCTGGTCGGCGGCGTGGTCGGCGCTCGGCCGGGGTTGATGTTCCTGGCCGATTGGACGTATCGCACCAGCCAGAATGAATTCATCTTCCAGAAGTCGTACAGTTCGCTGAACCTGTACAAAGCGCTGCAGTTCCTCAAGGTCGAAGATCCGATCATTCAGGAACGCATCGACGATATCAACGTGCGGGCGAAAGACTTCTACCTCAAGCTCGGCACCGACGCGCAGAAAAGCAACAACCTGGGCGCGGCCATCAATTGGTACAAGAAAGCCCTCTTCTATGATCCGGTCGACATTAAATTGCAGGATTTGATCAGCATGCTCGAAGCAAAGTATGCGGTGATCCAGAGCATGCAGAAATAGCGATTACTTCCCTAACAATAAAAACAGCAGGACCACGACCAGGCCGGCTCCGGCCACGCCGACGCCCAACCAAACGCCGTATTGCGCCAACCACGGCGCGCTCACCTTGCCGTCCGCCGGTTGATAGGCGGCCACTTTTTCCCGCCGCGCCTCTTCCGGATAGGTGAACTTCATTTTCGTGTTGCCCAGCATGAGCACGTCGCCGTGATGCAGCAAATGCGCGGTGACGATCTTGTTGTTGAGAATCGTGCCGTTGCGGCTGCCCTCGTCGGTGTAGCTCACTTCCGCTTCGGTCACCTCGATCGTGCCGTGCAGACTGCTGACCATCGTGTCGTTGATGCGGATGTTCGCCGCCTCGCCGCGACCCAGGCGATGCATGCCGTAGGGCAGCAGGTACTTCATGCCCTTTTCCGGTCCGTAGATCACCTCCAGCGCGGGGTACACGGCGAAGTTGATTTTTTTGAGATAAATGTTGCCCATCAAATCCTGTTTATCGGCGACGACGGTCTGTCCCAGTTCTTCCTTTTTCAGCAGGTTCTCGTCGGGCGCTTCGTAGATGCGGGTCATGTCGCGCAGTTGGTCGATACTCAAGATGGTCGTGAGTTTCAAGTCCTCGACGCCGACCTCGTCGGTCTTGCGCAAAAAGAACTGATTGGAGCCGATGATCAGTTCCGCGCCCAAATTCAGGTCGACCATTTCCTCGATGGGACGATTGTTAACGAAGGTTTTGTTGACCGAATTCTCATCCTTGATCTTCACCGCGCCGCCCATCAGGTAGATTTTCGCGTGGTTGCGCGAAACATCCTCGTCCGACAGCACGATATCGGAATCGGGATCGCGCCCGATGGTCGTCATCACCTTCACCAGGGGAAACGTCAGGCGCCGGCCCAGGTCGTCGTAGGACTCCAACTGATACATCGCTCACTCCGTCATTCGAATGGAACCGAGCCGATTGTAACGGATCGCCGGGCCTGCGCCAAGTCGTCACGCGGATAAAAAAGAGGGCGCTCAAGCGAGCGCCCTCTTCCGATCATCAATCGCTAGCGATCAGCAGCCGCAACCGTCATCGTCGTCGTCATCGTCGTCGTTGCCGCCGTCGCTGGAGTCGTCGTCATCACCACCGGTGTCGTCGTCATCGATGTCGTCGTCATCGTCGTCGGGTTCGGTCACGGTGATGAAGCCCTGCTTGACCTCGACATCGGAGCCGGCCTCGTTGGTCACGCGCAGCACGATGTGATAGGAGCCCGGTTCGGTCAGCGTGATCGTCGGGTTCTCGACATCGTCGATCGTGGTCAGGTCGACCATGTCGGTGCCGTAGGCCCATTGCAGCGTGGTGATGTCGCAACCGGGGCTGACCACCGAGGTGTTGGTCAGGTCGACGGTCAGGGGCGCGTCACCTTCGGTCACGTTGGCTTCGAATTCGGCATCCGGAATGCCGCACTCGACGGTGATGTAGTCGGTCTTCACTTCGGTGTACTCTCCCTTGTCCCAATCGGTGTAGTACTTGAGCACCACCGTGTAGACGCCGGGCGTGTTGTAGATGTGCACCGGGTTGGCTTCATCCGACGTTTCACCGTCGCCGAAGTCCCACTCGACTTCCGAAGCGCCGCAGCTTCCGGCATATTCGCTCGTGTCGGTGAAGGTCACCTCGAACGGGGTACGGCCGTTGGTTTCATCGGCTTGGAAGTTCACCACCGGCGCATCGCAACCAGCAGTGATGTAATCGGTCTTCGTTTCGCTGTCGGTGCCGTAGGGACCTTCCACGTCCAAGGTGACCGTGTAGGTGCCGGGGGCTTCGTACACGTGCGTCGGCATCGGATCGTCGGAGGTTTCGCCGTCGCCGAAGTCCCAATTGTAGGTGCTGATGATGCCCATCGAGGAAGGCGTGAAGGCCACTTCCAGGGGCACCATGCCGCTGACGACGTCGGCGTTGAAGTCGATCGAGGGCGGATCGTCATTGGGCGTGCCGAGGACTTCAAGATTGTCGATGCCCCAGTATTCGCCGGCGGACGGCGCCGTGTAGTAGAAGCGCAGCTTCACATTCTCCATGCTGTCGGCATAGTCGCTGATGTCAAGTTGCTCGATGCCGTCGCGATCGTCTTTCCAGTCGACGATGTTGTGCCAGGTCGCGCCGTCATCGTTGGAGACGTCGACCATCGCGTGGCTGGCAAACAAGCCGCTGCTGGCGCTGTAAACATGGCTGAAGTTCAACTGCACGTCGACATAGCCGAACGTGCTGATCGTTTCGGTGATCAACTGTTCGTCATACTGTTCGAAAACGCCGCCTTCGGCGTCCGGATCGATGACGGCGAACACGCCGCTCCAGCTGGAGTTGGTGCGGCTGCCGGGGTTGTCGTCGGTCCAGGTGATGCCGGCGTTGGCGTCGATGATTTCCCAGTCGTCGGGAATGCCGGCTTCGTTGTCATCGAAGTCCTCTTCCCAAATCGCGATCGGGCCCACGGTCATGTCATGCATCTCGACCGTGTTGTTTTCCTGATGACCCAAGGCGTCGGTCGCGCGCACGACGTAGTAGTATTCCACGAAGTTCTGCAAGCCGCTGTCCTGGTAGGTCGTCTGCGTCGTCTGGCCGACCGGCGTGTTGAAGGTCTGCCCACCGCTGGTTTCCGCGCGGTAGATCTGATAGGTAATCGGCGGGGTCAAGTCGCTCGCCGCGTTCCACAGCAAGGTAACCACGGTGTTGCCGCCGCTGATGTAGTTGACGCCGGCGAAAGTCGGCGGCGCGGTATCGCCGATGGCGGTGTCGGTCTTTTCCTCCGGACTGCCGCTGCCGGTGTCTTCATCGTAGTAGTACAACGTGATCGTATCGCCGTTGCCGATCGACAGCACGCCGTTGGCCTCGGTCGGCGCGGCGGCGGTCGTCTGAATCGAACCCAGGAAGGTGCCGGTGTCGGCGTATTCGGCGCAGGAGATCGTTTCGCCTGTCGGTTCGGTGTCGCTGTAAATCAACAACGAGTAGTTGTTCATGCCTTCCAAGTCGGCGTCGGACAACGTCACGTTGATCGTGGCGCCTTCCTTGTAGACGTCTTTGTCCAGACCGATGATGCCGTCGGCGGTCGCGCCGACCATCAGGTCTGCTTCATACGGACGATACTGATAGCGGGTGATAACCAAGTGGATGCCTTCGGTCGAGGTAATCGCCTCGTCGAATTCCACGTGCGCTACGCCGCCCGTCGAATAGGTTTTGCCGATCAACACGCCGTCCTGCGACATGGCCACCAGGGCGCCGTCGACGTTGACGGTCACATCGAACGAGGTCATGCCCATCGGCACGATCGGCATGTGCGACACGGAGAATTCCTGCGGCACGCCGGCGTACATTTCGAAGGTCGGCTCGCCGAACCAATGGAATTCCTCGATGGCGATCATGCGATAGGGATCGCCGGCGTAATGGTGGTTCATGTACAGTTTGCCGTATTCGAGCACGATGCCCATGCGCCATTCGGGATCGTTTTCACCATCAAGCGGCCATTCGGGTTCGAAGGTCGGCCAGTGGCTGTCCATCCACCCCCAGAACATGCGGTCGTTGCGGCCGGAGTAAGACACGCGGGTCGAGCCGAGCAAGCCGACCGAACCGCCGTCCGGATGACGTTCCCACGCTTCGGTGAAGCAGATCGCCTTGGAGCCGTCTTTCTTGGTTTCGTCGTCGAACTCGCCGGTCGAGCAGTTGATCGACCAGACCGAGGGCAGTTTGTCGCCGTTGGTCAGGGCGTTGACGTCGCTGACTTCGAAGGCCGGTTCGCTCCAGCCGGTGGGGGCGCCGTGGTCGCGATGGGTCAGGAAGGCCGTGCCGCCGTTGACAGCCGCGGCGATGTCGGCAGCGTCGCCATCCCAGGCCAGGTTGGGTTTCTGGATGTCGACCGGAATTTCATAATCGCCGTAGGTCCACCACAGCGGCGTCCAATTGTACGTCGCCTGGTTCCAGTACTTCGGATTGACGTAGGACTCGGTGAAGTAAATACGGTGCGGCGTAAACGGGCTGTCGGCCATGTATTCGTCGAACCAGCGATAGGCTTCCTCGGTCGTCCGCGCGAAACGTCGTTCGGCCTGACCGCCGCCCATATGTTGAAAGTACGCGGCGTGAATCGAATTGGTGTAGAAGCTTTCGTTGTAGATCGGGTCGCGCTCGTAATCGATGATATCCTGGATATGCTTGTTGGCTTGGGCCGCCGTGTCCACGCTGATGCGGCCGCTGTAGATGTCGACCCATTCGTCGCCGCCGTCGACGGTGAAGTAATAACGGTCGGAAGCGGTGCCGTCATAGGTCGGGCTGATGTACTCGGCATCGCCGAGCAGCAGGACGAACTCGGGCGCGGGATCCCAGGTATCGTAGGCGTCCTGCACCCAGGCTTTGATCGCGGCTACGCTCGTGCCGGTATCGTCGGTGGTGTAAACCTCGGTGTCATACCCCTGGAGGTTCTTCCAATCGGCCAAGGTCTGTGCGGCGTCAATCAACACCGGCGGGCAGATGATGACGTATTCGGCGCCGTTGGCGCTCTTGCCGCGCGGCTGCGGCAGCGGCTCCTGCGAGAACGCCATGCGGTTCATCGCCAGGTTGTACAACGACTGGAAGTTGCGGCCTCGTTTCTCGCTGAAGAACTTGCCTTTGCTGCCGCTGAAGGAAATCTCCACATTCATGTCGGCGTACATCACGGCTTTGCCGCTCTTCGCCTGCACCTGCACCGGGAAAAGACGCAGGGTGATCATCTGCAGGCCGCGCACGGTGTACGGACCTTCCACGCTGTAGAAGCGACCGGGGAACGGCAGATCGCTCGAGTAGATGGTGCCGTCGATTTCGAAGGACGGCTCATCCACGCCGTAACAATCGGGCGCCGGCGCTTGCGCGGGCAGAATGTTCAGATCGTCGGCGATCTGCGGGTTGGAGGCTTTCACCTTCACCTGCACCGTCGCGCCCTGCGGCACAGCAATGTAACGGGTGAAGACCGGCACGGCCGGCTCGCCGGGATACGAATGGCGGGCGGCGCCGTAAAAGTCGATGCTGTCCCACACTTCGCCGTCCAGTTCCAGATCATGGATTTGGAAGCTGGGGATGTGCATCCGGAAATTGAAATCGGAAGTGGTGCTCAAGGTGGTCACTACCTGCGGTTTCTGGGCGGTGATCGTTCCATCGACCTTGATCCACTTGGTGCCGGCAAAAGCCGTGACGACCGTCAGCAGAATCAACAATGGAATCAGGCCCAGCCAATTACGGCGCTTCATCGTTCGCTCCTTATTGTGTATTTCGAACTAAAGCAATAGTTTATGTCCGCACTAAAGGGCGCCAAATTGTACGATGACCTATTAATTTATTCAAGACATATTGTATAAAGGATTTTTTGTCGAAATATCCAGTCTAACGTTGTCGGAACGCCCCCGCCGCATCACCATTCTCGCGGTCGGTCCGCGGTCGTTTTTCGGGCATTTGCCTCCACCGACAGGGGACAAGCAAACGAACTTATTAGAACACCAGGAACAATCCTTGGACCTACCAGGGATAATCCCGACCTATGATTTGCCTTCTTTGGAAAAGCCGGGAACATGATTCCTTCGTGCCAGGAATAATTCCTGGGCCTATGATTCATTCATTTTACGAAGCCTCGGCCGGCGCTGACGCGCATGGGGGATAAACCCAGGGACATGTACTCGTTACGTGTCCCGGTTTATCC
>DAINPV010000206.1:0-7367 GCA_036743315.1 bacterium
GACATCACCGATCGCCTGTTCTTCGAACCGTTGACTTTCGAAGACGTGATCGCGATCGTCGAAAACGAAAAACCGCTGGGCGTGATCGTGCAGTTCGGCGGCCAGACGCCGCTCAAACTGGCCATCCCGCTGGAGAACGCGGGCGTGCGCATTCTGGGCACGTCGCCCGACAGCATCGACCTGGCCGAGGATCGCAAGCGCTTCGGCGCGCTGCTCAACAAGTTCGACATTCCGCATCCGCCCTACGGCACCGCCGTGTCGATCGCCGAGGCCAAGGAGATCGCCCGGACGATCGGCTACCCGGTGCTCGTGCGGCCCTCCTACGTGCTGGGCGGCCGGGCGATGCGCATCGTCTACGACGACAAGTCGATGGCCCAGTACATGCGCGAGGCGGTCGACGTGTCGCCGGCGCACCCGGTGCTGATCGATAAGTTCCTCGAAGACGCCTTCGAGTTCGATGTCGACGCCATCTACGACGGCAAGCGGCTGTTCATCGGCGGCGTCATGCAGCACATCGAGGAAGCGGGCATCCACAGCGGCGACAGCGCCTGCGTCCTGCCGCCGTACCTGATCACCAGCACCAACCTGGAAAACATCGAGCGCTACACGCTGATCCTCGCGCGCGAACTGAAGGTCAAAGGGCTGATCAACATCCAGTTCGCCATGGCCGACGACGTGATGTACGTGCTCGAGGTCAACCCGCGCGCCTCGCGCACCGTGCCCTTCGTTTCCAAGGCCACCGGCGTGCCGCTGGCGAAAATCGCCGCGAAGGTCATGGCCGGCAAAACGCTCAAGGAACTGGGGTTGCACGAGCCGCGCATCCCCACGCACATTTCAGTAAAGGAAGCGGTGCTGCCCTTCAACAAGTTCGCCGAATCCAAGGTCGTGCTCGGGCCGGAAATGAAATCGACCGGCGAGGTCATGGGCATCTCGCACAGCTTCGGCAACGCCTTCGCCAAGGCGCAGATCAGCGCGGGCGGCGAATTGCCGACCAAAGGCACGGTGTTCATTTCGGTCAACTTGAACGACCGTTTCCGCATCATCCCCATCGCGCGCGACTTCCAGGAACTGGGCTTCGACATCGTCGCCACCGAGGGCACCGCGGCGTCGCTGCGCGCCTGCGGCATCGGCTGCGGCCTGGTGCACAAAGTGGGCTCGGGCGAGCCGACCTCGCTCGACTTGATCCGCCAGGGAAAAATCCAACTGATCGTCAACACCCCGCTGGGCAAGGTGTCGCGCAGCCACGAATACGAAATCGGCCGGATGGCCGTCGCCCACAACGTGCCGTACGTCACCACGCTTTCGGGCGCCTCGGCCGCCGTGCGCGCGATCATGGCGATTCAGAACAACCGCCTGCGCACCAAGAGCCTGCAGGAGTACCACAAGGACGTGTAGGGCGCGCGTCGGCGATAATGGCATTCCGGATCCCGCGTTGGGGGAGACTGTCGATAAATGCGCCGCAAGGCGACCATCAGCCCCGTCAGGGGCGACAGAGGGTAGCCCGGTGCGTGAGCGCCGGGTGAACGATTCCACAAACAGATGAAAGCCCCGCCGGGGCAGCAGAGAGGCGCACTCAATGTTTCTGCCGCCCTCAAGGGCTTGTTGAAAAGAGATCCTTTCTCTCCTGGGGCTTACGCCCCAGGCTACATTCTATCGCCTCTGACGAGGCTTGCGGAAAACCGCATCGCCGGGGCGACAGAGGGTAGCCCGACCCGTAAGCGTCGGGCAAAAATGCCTTAAAACGAGAAAATCGACCGTCTCCGCAGACCCGTAATCCGGAACCGGCCGATATCCTTCCCGACCGTTACTTCCCCCCGCCGCTTGCTCTCCTTGCCGCGTTGCGCTACGTTCGTCCTGCACTGCCGGGAGCCCCATGGTGGGGATAATAGGGAAGCCGGTGCGAATCCGGCGCGGTCCCGCCACTGTGAGGAGGAACGCAGCGCGCCTGTAAGCCACTGTCCGACGGGATGGGAAGGCGGCGCGCGGCACTCGACCTCCGAGCCAGGAAACCTGCCCGGTACGACAGGCTCGCGACAACGCGAGCCGACACCCGCGGAGGTGGTTATGCGTTCTTCCTTTCTCTTCCTGCTTTTGTTGCTGATGCTGTCGGCGCTGCCGGCGGCGGCCGGTCCGTTTACGGAAACGGGCATCGACAAGGACGATCCGGCGATCGTCGCCTGGGCGAGCGGCTATGTGAATTACCTGCCCGCCGACGACGTCGACGCGCAATGGCGCACGCCGGAAAAGACGCTCGGACCGGCCACCGGCGACTTGTACGACGTGGCGGCGTTGGGCGAGCGCGCGCTGGACTCGCCGGACCCGCCGGGCGAGATCACGCTGTCCTTCGCCGAACCGTTGCGTGATCGCGAAGGCGCCGACCTGGTCGTGTTCGAAAATTCCTTCCCGCTCGGCGAGGGGCTGTTCATCGAACTGGGCTTCGTCGAGGTGAGCAGCGACGGCGCGCAGTGGGCGCGTTTTCCCAGCGTCTCGCTCACGCCCGGACCGGTGGGCGATTACGGCCTGCTGGACCCATCCGACCTGCACAACCTCGCCGGAAAATTCCAGAACGCGTTCACCGTCAACCTGGGCACGCCCTTCGATCTGGCCGAGCTGCAAGGCGACGAGGCGGTGGTCGACGGCTTGGTCGATCTGCAGGACATCCGCTACGTGAAGATCGTCGACGCGCCCGGCGGCGGCGATTATTACGATAATGCGACGGCGTTGGGCTACGACGACAATCATCCGATCTACGACGCCCACCCGACCTATGGCAGCGGCGGCTTCGACCTGGAGGCCGTCGGCGCGCTGGATATGTCGCTCAGCGACCCGAGCGCCTCGGACGACGATGACGACGACCTCGGCGACGACGACGATTGGCGCGACGACGAAGACGATGACGATGACGACGCCGGCGGCTGCGCGTAGGGAGGCGGCGATGCTTTCAAATCGGCTGCTTTTTTGTGCGCTTTTGTGCGCCTGCTTCCTTGTCGCCTGCGCCGACGACGAAACGACCGACGATGAGTTCCGCAACGGCGACGCGGCCTACCTGGTGATCGGCGGCGGCTTTAGCGAAACGCTCAGCGTGTTGCGCGTAGCGCCCGGACCGTCGTTCGAACTGTTCGCCGACGTGGCCCCCACCGGCAGCGCGATCAACCACACAGTCTATCGCGACGGAAACTTTTTCGCCGTGTGCTCGCTGTCCAACTCGGTCGTCGTGTACGACCGCGACCTGAACGTCGAGCGCGAGGCGTCGGTCGGCGCGGGCACGAATCCGATGCACCTGACTTTCGCCGACGACAAAACCGCCTGGGTAACCGACCTGGTGGCCAATGATGTGCGCCTGCTCGATCTCGCGCCGGGCGTGGACGCGGACGAGCGCGTGCTGGCCGTCGTGGAAATGCCGGCGGGCGATGACCTGCCGCGCGACGCGGACGTGGCGCAAAGCTGGGCGCGGCCAGGCGGCGCGGCGTCGGTCGGCGGGCGGTTGTTCGTCGCGCTGGCGCATCTGTCGGGCGAGTTCATCGCGGGCGGACCGGGATTGATCGCGGTGATCGACGAGAGCGCACGCGAGTTGGAAACGACGATCGAATTGGAAGGACGCGACACGGTGCAGGTCGTGTACGACGAAACGCGCGGTGTGCTGTGGGCCGTGTCGGCGGGCGATTTCGCGACCGGCGCGGGGTTCGTCGGCAACGGGATGCTCGAAGCGCTCGACCCGGAGACGCTGCAGGTCGTCGAACGCATCGACATCGACGGCGCGCCTTATGAAATGCTGCTGGGAGAAAAGTCGACCGCCTACCTGGGCAACGGCGGCGACGGGCGGCTGTTGGTTGTCGATCTGGACGACGGCGCGCAACTGGATTCCATCGACCTGCGCCGGCACGAGGGCGAAGCGGGGCTGTCGTTCGTCTCGGCGCTGGCACGCGACCCGGCGGGCTTCGTTTACGCCGCCGAGTTCAACAGCGATTATCTCTACGTATTGGATCCGGCACGCGACCACGAGATCGTCGCCGAGTTCGCGGTCAACGACGGACCCGACACCGTGACGTTCATCCCGTAATCGTCACCAGCGATACACGTGGCGCTCGTAGGGCTGGAACGAGTCGCTGAGCGAGCCGTTGTTTTTCGCGGTCAGCGTACGGTTTTCGAACAGCACCTGCACGCCGGTCAGCGCGGGCAGATCGCCGATGACGAACTCCGCTTCCTTCGCGTGGCGCGAGGTGTTTACCGCGACCAACAACGAACGGTTCTGGGCGTCGCGCTTGTAGACGAAGTGAATCGCCGAGTCGTCGACCGCGGCGCGGTTGGACGGCAGGCCCGTGCGCGCCAGCGTCACCGAACCGGGCAAGAACCAATGGGCGATGCCGCCGGGCCCGTTGACCTCGGCGAAGAACTGCTTCATCCCCGCCCACGGACCGGGCATTTCGGCCACGTCGATATACGCCGCTTCGTTGCAGATGTAATAGAACACGCCGTGCACGTCGTGCGCCAGGCTCAGGTAGCCCTGCACCAGCGTTTCGTCTTTGGTGAGCTGCCGGCCGAGGTTGCGCACGTGCTCGCCCTCATGCGCTTCAATCACCGCCCACAGCGCCTTGTCCGAACCGACCTCGGCGCGCATGCGCTCGATGCGGTCGCTGATTTCGGTCACCGCGCGGCCCGCGCCGAGCGGATACACGTCGAAGGCGGCGATGTCCATCATTTCATTGAACGCGGCGAACGCGCCGGGTTTCCAGCCCTGAAAGAGAATCGCGGCGGGCCGGTCAGGGTCGTTCATTTTCTGCAGGTTCCACAATTGCAGCAGGTATTCGGGCGGCGAACCCCACGATTCGTCGTTGTGGTCGGCCTCATCCTTGAGATACCAGCACAGGTTGCCCGCGGCGCGGGCGTTGAATTTCATCACTTCGCCGAGGGTGTCGAGCACCTCGTATTCGTTGCCGTACTGCCGCTCGATGAAGTAGCTGCGCGTGTCGGTGAAGAACTGACTGGTGCACAGCAGCTTGTTTTTCGCGCATTCCTCCATCCAGTCGGGGAAGCCGGCGCGCACGCGGTCCTGGTATTTGTCGGCGGCGTAGACTTCCCACAGGCGCTTCCACTTGGTTTCCCAGCCTTGGTAGATGATCGAATTGGCGTGGGCGTCGGCAAAGGTTTTCCACGAACCCACGCGCATGCCTTTGACCAGCACGCCGGCGATGAAGACCGGTGGCTGCCCCGGCGCGTAGGACATCGTTTTAGCCAGCTTGGGGAACTTGCTGGGTGCGGGCGTCGGCCAGAAGCCGGGGGTCGGCGCGGGGACGGTCGGATTTTTCAGCGCCAAGCCGATCCAGTCGACAGGCAGGTCGCCGCGCAGGTCGCCGTAGGCCCCGCTGCCGATCTGCGCCAGCCAGGTGCCGCTTTCCACTGCCGCCGCGCCGAAGTCGAAGGGCAGCGTCGCGACCTTCCAGGCGTGGTCGAACTTACCGCCCAACGCGCCGATCTGCGTCCAGCCTTTGCTCGTGTGCAGATGCACCGACACGGGCGCGAGCAGGTTGTCCTTGTAGCGGATCGCCAGGGCGCCGCGGCCGCGCGCGCCGGCCACCGGCGCCAGGCGCACCTTGGCCGCGTAGTAACTTTTGATCACCCGCGCGGTCGTGTAGGCGCCGGGATTGGACGGCTTGGTCACCCAGTAAAAGCGCTTGGGATTTTCGTAACGGACGTAAGCGCCGTCCTTCATGCCCCACAGCTCGTAGTTTTCCGGCGGCTTGGGGAAGTACACCGGCATGTTCGCCTCGAAATCGGTGGTCGCGCCGAAATCGTTGAAGCGCACAAACTGCGCGCGATCCACCCCGCCGTCGACCGCGTAATCCGCCGCCACGGCGACCAAAGGCAAGAACAACAACACCAGCCACAACCGGCGCATGGGTTTCCTCCGCTCAGGTTACGTTGCGCTCACAGTAGCAAGGCGGACCCGTCGAAAGCAACGGGGCCATTAAAGGAAAGACCCGGAGAGGCGATGCGAGGTTGCCTCCCCGGGCCGATTGAGACCAACGATTAACGCAGGCGGATCTGGTTCAGGGTTACCGCGCCCTGGTCGCCGTCGTCGAATTTGATGGTGTAGGAGCCGCCGGCAATGGCCGTCACGCGGCCCGGATAGTAGCGGCCGTTGCTCCACTGGGCGAGGACTTTCTTGCCGACCTTCACCTTGTTGGCGGCGGGCACGACGTCCTTGACGATCTGGGTGAGCGAGCAGCATTTCTGGTCGCCGTCGTCGAAGGCGATATGCCAGCCGGCATCGCAGCTCTTGGCGATTTTACCGTGATACCAGCCGTTGGTCGTCCACTCGGCGAAGACCGCGTCGCCGACTTTGTATCCCCCGCCGCCGGCGGCGAACGCATAAGCGACCGTCAAGCCGATCAACACCGCCAACGTCAGCAGTACGACTCGTTTCATGTTACCCCCCTGGTTTGGTTATTCGGTTTTCTCGAAAGCCTGTATAACAAAAGCCTAACACCGATTGTTTTGCCGGGAAACTGGGAGGAAAAAATAATTCCCGAAGCATTTCCGGTTTATAAAGGAAAGCCGTGCATCGCCAACTTGTCGTTCTTTATTTTCCCGGTGGGGTAATAATATCTTTCGCTTTGTCGATGTGCACGATTTTTGCATCGGCGAGGCGTGTCGTATCGGACATAAAGTAATATCCCCAGATCATGCCGGACACGGTGACGTAATCGCCCACGGCCAGCGTTTTTAGCTGGTCGTTGTACAGCGGATCGAAGTAGGCGGTGACGTCGTAAAGCTTCGTGTCCTCGGGCTTGAGCTTGAGGTTGCTGGCGATCGAATCGTAAATGTAAATCTCGTGAACTTTGGCCCGCCAGGTAACCCACTTGCCGGCGTATTCGGCAAAGAACCGCTGCTTGCGCGCTTCGGTCGATAACGCCGGCGTTTTACGCAGCGCCTGGTAGATGTCCACCGGCGCAACGTGCAGGGTCGGCTTGCGGCTGACGGCTTGGCGGTCGGCGCTGAACTTGGGCGTGTCCAGGTGGACGCTGTACATCGTTTCGTTAAGCAGGCCGAACACGAGAAACAGCATGATCGGCAGCAGCAGAATAACGGTGAGCGCGATTTTTGTTTTCCGCGACCAGGACAAGCCGAGCCAGAGATAGATGATCGCCGCCGGCGGGCAGAAAAGCAGCAAGAAAAGGAAGAGGAGCGTGCGCCCGGCCGACGAACCGGGGCGTGCTTCGCCGGGCCGCAGCAACGGCGCGGTCATCGTGGGACCGCCGCCGGGCGTGATGGGTTGCACGGGCGTCCAGTCGGTGCCGCAATAGTCGCAATAGTAGGTGCCGCCTTGCAGGGTGGCGCCGCAGTTGGGGCATTTTCGCTGGTTCATC
>DAINPV010000207.1:0-7354 GCA_036743315.1 bacterium
GTTTCAGCGTCCGGTTCCTCGCCCGCTT
Source organism: bacterium (assembly GCA_036743315.1). Classification (GTDB taxonomy): domain Bacteria; phylum Lernaellota; class Lernaellaia; order Lernaellales; family Lernaellaceae; genus CALBTQ01. The sequence goes on from DAINPV010000207.1 coordinate 29, forward strand.
TTTTCGCGCTCTTGTAGGTTCTGTACACGGCCATGCCTGCCGCACCGAGACCAAAACCGATCCAGATGATCGTGAACACGGGATCGGTGTCCAGCCACTTGTCGAGGTAATGACCGACCAGATAGCCGATCACCACGCTGATACCCATTTCCAAACCGACCGCGCCGACCGTCGCGCCTTGCTTGACGGCCTGGAGGTCCAGCGGACCGCGGTTGTCTTTCATGGGCTTGTCCTCGTGGTTGATGTCGAGCAAAGGCGTTTTTCATCCCGTGTCGCAATTTGGTATAACATTGCGAGCCCGCGGTCAAACCCGGAGACAAAAAAAGTGGCGCGAAGGATTTTAGCCTGTTTGGCGATTCTGGCGGCGCTGGCGGCCGTCGACGCCCAGCGTGCGCCCGCGCGTCAATGGGGAACGCCGCCGGCGATCGCCCTGATCGACGCGTGGCAGGCCGCGAGCTCTCGCCTGACGCACGCGGGCTGCCTTTACACGCCGACCTGTTCGGTGTACGGCGAACTGGCGGTGCGGCGCTACGGCGCGTATCGCGGCATGTGGCTGGCCGTCGGGCGCATCTGCCGGTGCAGTCCGTGGGGCGACGGAGGAGAGGAATGGCCGTGAGACGATGGTTCATCCTGGCGCTGGCGCTCTGGCTGACGAGCGCGGCCTGCGACGATCTGAACCCGGCGGACGACCCGGTCACGCGCACCGATCCGACCGCGCAGACGATCACGCCCGCGCCGAAGATGTCGCCCAGCCATCCGCGCCTGCGCGTCGAGCGGCAACAGATCGAGGTGTGCCGCCGGCCCTACGGACTGGCCGTTTCCGCCGACGAAGAAACCGCGTTCGTCGCGTGTCCGGGCTCCTACCAACTGGCGGCGATCGACACGTCGCTGCTGGAAGTGCGCTGGCTCAGCGAGCCGACCAACGAACGTTTGTTCCGCGTGATCGCCGATCCGCGCCGCGACCGCGTGTACGCGGTGGCGATGAGCGGGCGCTTTTTGCACATTTACAACGGAGCGACCGGCAAGCGCATCAAGCGGCTGCGCGTCGGGCAGAACATCGCCGATTTCGCCCTGGTGCCGGGCAAGGACCGCATGGTGGTCACCGCGACCGATCCGCCGACGGCCTGGCTGATCGATCTGCAGAAGATGGAAGTGGACGGCCAGGTGGAATTTCCCACGCCGCCCGGTTCGCTGGCGATGCGCGGGGACGGCCTGCTGGCCGCGGCCAGTTCGGGACTATGGCGCGAGACGGCCAGCGGACCCAAACCGGTGTACGAGCCGATCTATCTGTTCGATCCCAGCGTGCCGGGTAAAACCGAAGACCGCCTGGGCTTCGGCGGTACGCAAGCGCGAGGCGGGGTGTTCGTGCGCGGCGGGACGACGCTGCTGGTGCCGGGCCGTCAGTCGGCGACGGTCTCCGTGTTCGAGGTCGACGAGCGCCGGTTGATGCGCTCGATTCAGGTGGGCGCGGGACCGGAGAAAATTGTCGTGTCGACCGACCAGCGCTGGGCTTACACGCTGGACACGCACGGGGCGTCGGTGACCCGACTGGACCTGAACCGGCGCGAGGCGGCCGGGCATGTGGCCTTGCCCGGCGAGCCGCAAGATCTGGCAGTGGCGCCCGACGGTACGGAGTTGTATTTGACGCTGCCATCCCGTTTCGGCCGCGCGGGCAAACTGGCGGTGGTGGACAATTCGGATTTGATGGTCGCCGATTTGATTCCGGTCGGCCATGATCCGTGCTGCCTGACCTTCCTGCACAACGGGCGGCGATTGTTGGTCAGCAACCATCAATCCGATTCGGTGAGCGTGATCGAGTGATGATTCTTCCTGGGGCTTACGCCCCAGGCTACCTTCTTTCGCCTCTAACGAGGCTTGCGGAAAACGAAATCTCCGAGCCCCGCAGGGGCGACAGAGGGTAGCCCGGTGCGTGAGCGCCGGGCAAAAATGTCCAAATTTTTCCCTAGTCCCACAGGAGCGACAGATGCTTTCATTTTCCCAACGAGAAAATCGACAGTCTCTCGGGGACCGGAATGACCGGACAGGGAGGATTGCCGCAACGCGTTATAGGCCGTGAAAATTTTTGTTTTTTTTCAGTAGACAAGAAATTCGGACTTCGGTTAAACTGATCCCGCTTTTGGTGCATGGGAGCGCCATTAGGGAATTCTAAAGATCCTTTCGTGTCAAATACACATCCATCGTCGACGTCCCGGACGATATGTAAAGTAAGCAAGGGTAATCAATAACAAGCGGGTTGATGTTTCGGACGCCATCAATTACGCGCCAACACTATACTAAAATGTGATCGTGGAGGATCCGAGTGGTCGTACAGCCAGGGAACAACAATCGGCATCGTAAAAATGGCCGCAACCGGCACACCAATGCCGACTCACGCCGCCCCGCCGGCAAACGCGGGCCGCGCCCCCATGGACGCAACGGACAGAATCGGGAACAGCGCGAAGTGCACGAAGCGGAAACCAAATACATTCCGCCGAAAGGCAACGGCACGATCGATCCCTTCGAGTTGTTTTGCGCGCTGCACTTGGGCATCACGCACGACGATCGTTACCGGCAGCAAAACATGCACGACATCGCACGGCGCTTCGGCGTGAATATCAACGAGTTAAATAACAAAATCGCCGAACTGGGCATGGACATGGAAACGATTCGCCGCAGCGAATTCGACTTGTCGATGGCGCAATACGACATCAAGGTTGCGCCCGAGGGCATCAGCCGCCGCGAACTGGCGCGGGACTGGTACGAGGAATTTCAGCGCGCTGTGAACATCGAGCTGCCCGCCGCCCCCGCGACGGAAAGCGAAGAATTGAGCGTCGAACCGGAATTGTCCTGCCCGTTGTTCGACGACGAGATCTGACCTACCGCCATCGCCGATGCAGCCAGAACCACTGGCTGGGCTCGCGCCGGATCGGTTCTTCCAGCGCGGCAAGATAGGTTTGCGTGTTGACGCGCCACGCCTCTTCGTCCGTTGACGCCGCCTGATACGGCAACGGATCGCCGATGATCACCCGATACCGCCCCGGTCCCACGCGTAGCGAATACGCCGGCAGCACCGGACAACCCAGGCGCGACACCAATCGCGCCGGGCTGCCCAGGGCGCGCACGGGCCGCCCGAAAAAGTGCACGTCGACCGCCGCCTTGCCGGTCGCGTGCTGATCCATCACCGCCACCAACACCTGCCCGCGTTTGAGCGCGCGCACCACGGCGAAGGCGCTGTCTTTGGCCGGATGCGACTGGACGCCGTGCGCCCGCCGCAACCACACCAGGCGCATGTTCAGGAAGTTGTTTTTAAGGCGTTTGGCGACCAGGTGCAGCGGATAGCCCAGCGCGGCGAGTTTCCACATCGCCAGTTCCCACGCCCCGTAATGCGCGGCGGCGACGATCACGCCCTTGCCCTGCGCGCAGGCCGCTTCGAGTTTTTCACGCCCTTCGAGTTCGACGCGCTCGGCGAAGAAACGCCCGTCCATCAGCGAATGGCGCAAATATTCGATCAACACGCGCCCGACGTTGGCGAAGGCTTCGCGGGCCGTATTTCGCACCCAGGCGCGGTCGCGGTCGGGAAACGCGCGGGCGATGTTTTGATGGGCCAGGCGGTAGCGACCGGGAAGAAAAAAGCGGCCGAGCGCGCCCAGGCGCGCGCCCAGGGCGTCGGCGCGCTCCCACGACAACGCGACGACGCGCGGTTGAATCAGTCGTTCCAAACGTCGCCAAAAGGTAAAGGGCTTGCCCGGCTTGGGCGCGGGATGATTCTCTTTCGGCTCGCCGGGCGGCCGGGTTTTCCAGCGGCGGTGCATCCACACCCATTCGCTCGGGTACTGCCGGATGCGGTTGCACAGCTCGCGGTTGAGCATTTCGGTGTAGGCCTGAATGTCGGCCTTGCGATCGCCGGTCTGCGGGCGGGGAAGCGGCGGACTGGTGACGATCGTGTGCCCGCCTTCGGGGTTGCGATGGATGGTCGTGACCACCGCGTCCAGGTCGGCCATGTAGCACAGGTAGGCCGGGCCCGCGGGCGTCCAAGCCGGGTGGCCGAACCAATCGGCGAACACACCGCGCACCTTGGTGTCCTGGTCCATGAGAATGCCCAGCCAGCGGTTGTGCGAGAAGACGTCGACGATGTCGGCGATCAACTCGTTGCCGCCGCGCGTGAGCGGAATGTAGTTGTACTTGCGGCGATGGTCGTTGAGCAACTTGTCCAGCCGCGGATCGTAGAGCGAGCGGACGATCTCGTGCAGCGTGTCGCCGCGCGCGACCGACCAGCCGGCCATCAGCTCCCAGTTGCCGATGTGCCCGGTCACGTGAAGGCCGCCGCGCCCCCGGGCCGTCATCGCGTCCATGTGCTCGTGGCCGATCCACTTCACGTAGGGATGGTCGGTATCGACCGTGGCGAACAGCTCGTCGAAGTGAAACAGTTCGAAGAAGCTGCGGCCGAGATTGCGGAAGGATTCGCGGCCGACGGCCTCGCGTTCGGCGTCGGTCCATTCGGGAAAGGCGACGCGCAGATGACGACGGACGCATTCGCGTTCGTAGCGCAACAGCGGCCACGCGGTGGAGCCGAGCGCCGCGCCGATTTTCATACCCAATGGCAAGGGGGTGCGACCCGCCGCCCAGAAGAGAAAACGAGCCGTGTGGAAAATCAGATCATTCTTAAGACGCTGAACAAGCTTGCGCTTAGTCTTCGGCATGATCCAGTTTATCGTCGAGGTAGCTGACGATATCCGAGAAGGTATCCCAATCCTCGGCATCGACGTCGGGAATTTCGACTTCGAATTCCTCGTTGAGGATGGAAACGAGTTCTTCCAGATCGTCCGGGGTCATGCCGAGATCATCGGCCAAAAAAGCGTCTTGGGTTACGTCATCCTCGTCAACATCGAGCAAGTCACAGATGATTTGACGAATTTTGGCCTCCAGGTCCATTCACGCCTCCTCGTAAAGACCTTTATGATTTCGGGCTAAGACAAATAATCCATCAACTTGTCGTAAGCGTCGCCGACGGTTTTGATCTGCTGTGCGGCATCGTCCGGGATGGCGTTCAGATCGAATTCCATCTCGATATCGGCGATGAGTTCGACCAAATCCAGGCTGTCGGCGCCGAGATCTTTGATAAACTCCGTCTCCTTGGTGATCTGATTTTCGGCGATGTTCAGCTTTTGGGCGATCAACTTTTTCAGGCGGGCAAAGATCTCTTCACTCATGGCGCCATCTTCTCCGTGGTTTGGTTCCCTAAGTTCCCAGTCCGCCGTCGACGTTCAACACCGCGCCGGTGATATAGCCCGCGGCCTCGCTGCACAAAAAAGCGACGGCAGCGGCGACGTCCTCGGGTTGACCCATGCGACCAAGCGGTACTTGTTGCAAGATGGCGTGTGTTTGTTGCTCAGTCAAGTCCTTTAATACGTTGGTTTCCACCAGCCCCGGAGCGACCACGTTGACCGTCACATGACGCGGGGCCAATTCGCGCGCCATGCTTTTGGCCAGGCCGATCAAACCGCCTTTGCTGGCCGCGTACGCGCTCTGCCCGGCGTTGCCATGCTGACCGACGATGCTGCCGACGAACACGACGCGCCCCCAGCGCCGGCGCAGCATCGCTTTGCTCGCGACTTTCGCCGCCCAGAACGCGCCGCGCAAATTCACCGCCCACAGCGTGTCGAGTTCCTCGATCGAGGTCAGCGCCATCATCTGGTTGACCACGACGCCGGCGGTGGCGACCAACGCGTCGAGGCGTTGGCGTTCCTTGACGAATTGGCGAATCGTTTTTTCGGTCTGTTCGGGATCGGCCGCGTCGAACAACAACGGCCAGGCCTGCGCGCCGAGGGCTTGGATTTCGGCGACGATCGCCTGCGCGTTTTCAGCGTTGCGATGGTAGTGCACGCCGATGTCGAATCCCTGCCGCGCCAGCTCCAGGGCGCACGCGCCGCCGATGCCGCCGGAAGCGCCGGTGACCAAGGCGACCTTGCGTTCGCTCATGCTTTTACTCCTCGCGCCGGCCTTCGATCTGTTCGGGAGTCCCCGTCGGCGAGGATAGAATATGCCCAATCGTCCGCCTGGCCAAGCCGGAAAGTACGTTGCCCGGCCCGCATTCGAGCAGGCGGTCGGGATGCAACTGGGCGATGGCCAATAGCGACTCGCGGAAACGCACCGGCCGCACGACCTGGGCGAGAAGCCCGGCGCGCACGTCGGCGGCGTCGGCGTAGGGCCGCGCGGAGCAATTGGCAATGACGGGAAATTGCGGATCGCGGAAGGAGAGCTTGTCCAGTTCCGCCGCGAGGGCGGCGGCGGCCGGCTCCATCAACGGACAATGGAAAGGCGCGCTGACCTTGAGCGGCACGACGCGTTTCGCGCCGGCGTCCTTGAGCAAGGGCGTAACGCGTTCGAGCGCCGCGAGGTGGCCGCTGACGACCACCTGACCGGGACAATTGTCGTTGGACAGCCAGACGCGCGTTTGTTCGTCGCTCGCCGCGTCGCATTGTTGCGCGACGAGGTCGGCGTCCAGGCCCATGACAGCGGCCATGCCGCCCAGCCCGGCGGGCACGGCTTCCTGCATGAAGCGGCCGCGGGCGCGCACGACGGCGACGGCCGATGCGGCGTCGAGTGCCCCGGCGGCGACCAGCGCGGCGTATTCGCCGAGCGAATGTCCGGCCGCGGCGACGATCGGCGGATCATCCGCCAGTTCGCGCACGGCCAGCCAGGCGCCGATTTCCACGGTGAGCAGACAGGGTTGCAGGATTTCGGTGCGCGTGAGCTGCTCTTCCGGCCCCTCGGCGAGCAAGCGGCGAATGGGCAACGCGGCGGCTTCTTCCGCGCGCGCGTACCATTGCGCCACCGCCGGCAGCCGTTCGGCCAGCGCCACGCCCATGCCCACGGCTTGGGCGCCCTGACCGGGAAACAACAGCGCGACCGGGGAGTTCATGATCGAAGACTATTCTTCTTCGACCTTGACCACCTCTTTGCCCTTGTAGTAGCCACAGGACTTGCAAACGTGGTGGGCTTGCATCGCTTCCTGGCAGTTGGGGCACAGGACCAGCGTCGCCGGCTTGGCTTTGGGCTGGCCCGCCTTGCGCTTGCTGCTGCGCGCGTGACCGGATCTATGTTTCGGAACGGCCATGGTTTACCTCGTTTCCTTGTCCCCGCAACGGCAGGGACCGTCATTCAAATTCGCGTTGCATGTCGGGCACAGCCCCCGGCAGCGCGGATCGCACAAGAGGATATCCGGCATCTGCCAGGCGATTTGCTCCAACACGGTTTTTTCCAAATCGATATCGCGGCCGTTGTGGTAGCCGACCTCGACGTCCTCGTCCGCCGGGCCCGAGCGCG
>DAINPV010000208.1:0-7185 GCA_036743315.1 bacterium
CAAAGGGGAGCTCGTTTGGTATGTGCCGGAAAAGATGCGAGCCCATCGCCAGACTGCTCGTCCTGGCGATCGAGAACGATTTGAGCAACCAAAGGTGTTGGTAAAGGATACGACAACAGATTTTGCTGGGACTTATGACGATAAGAATTTATACGTGAAGGATGTCCTAATTGTAATTCCGCAAGTTGGCGAACAGGCTCCAGTGGATCTTCGTTTTATTGCGGGAGTAGTGAATTCAAAAGCCCTTCTTTTCTATTATCGCAGCACATTCCAGACAATTCATGTTCAGTGCGAAGAGCTAAGCAGCCTTCCGGTTCCTATGATCGATATAAATAAACGCACTGACAAAGCACGACACGATCAAATGGTACATTTTGTTGATCAGATGTTAGATGCAAAGAAGCAATTGGCTAATGCAAAGACCGACAAAGACAAAACCTACTATGAAAACAAGTGTGCCAGCCTCGACCGACAGATCGATCGATTGGTTTACGAACTTTACGAATTGACGCCGGAAGAAATCGCCATCGTGGAGGGTCAAGAGTAATCGCCCGGGCGAGTCGAGGAATTGAGGGCGAAAGGGATTCCTCCACTCCGCTACGCTCCGGTCGAAATGACACGTCGTCGGGGTGTGGGATGCAAGGAATAACCAGGAATAATTCCTGGACCTATGTTTTATCTTCATTGTGTGAGACCTCGGCCGGCAGCAGGGCCGCGCGAAAGCCGGCGCCTGTCGTCGCCAGATCCTCGGGTCAAGCCCGAGGATGACGGAAAGAATTGTCATGCCCGCGCAGGCGGGCATCCAGGACCAGGAGACACCTTTTCTGACCATACTTTTGTCATTTCGACAGAGCCACGCGGTAGCGTGGCGATTGGAGAAATCCCTTTTCGTTGAACTAAAAAGGGATTTCTCCGCTCCGCTTCCGCCTTCGCCAAGGCTATGGCGGACAGGGCCGCTTCGGTCGGAATGACACGTTTTTTCGCGAACGAGGCCTTTATCCACGGCGTTGGAGCGGGGGTGATTTCCGGGCTTAGGATCGTTCGTCCCGGTCGGCGGTTGCGGCCGGGGGCGCGTCCGGCGCCGCCGCTTTGACCGGCACGAGGAGCGAAGCGACGACGGAGAGCAGCAGCAGGCCGCCGACCACGGAGAGGGCGACTGCGGTGGGAATTTTGTAGAGGTCGCCGATCGCCATTTTCACGCCGACGAAGATCAGAATGAAGGACAGGCCGTAATTGAGCAGGTGGAATAGGCGCATCAGGCCGGCCAGGGCGAAGTAGAGGGCGCGCAAGCCCAGAATGGCGAAGACGTTGGAGGTGTACACGATGAACGGATCCAACGTGATGGCCAGGACGGCGGGAATCGAATCGACGGCGAAGATGATGTCGGTGGTTTCCACCACGACCAGGACGATGAACAAGGGCGTGAAGAAAAGCCGTCCGCCCTCGCGAAAGGCGAACCGATCCTGCCGGTATTCGTTGGACAGCGGCAGGAAGCGCCGGACGAGCTTTAAAAAGGGATTGCTTTCGGGACGGACTTCTTTGTCTTTCTGCACCGCCATTTTGATGCCGGTGAAGACGAGAAACACGCCGAAGACGTAGATGATAAAATGAAACTTGGCGATCAAGGCGACGCCGAGAAAAATGAACACCGCCCGTAAGACCAAGGCGCCGAGAATCCCCCAGAACAGGACCTTGTGCTGGTATTGCGGCAGGACGCCGAAATAGCCGAAGAGCATCAGAAAGACGAACAGGTTGTCCATCGACAGCGATTTTTCGATGAGGTAGCCGGTCAAAAATTCGAGCGCCGGGTTGCGCCCCGCGGCGACGGCTTCGGGGAAGAGTTTGTCCTGCCAGAGGTGGATGCCGAGGTTGAACAACAAAGCGAGAACGATCCAAAAGATCGTCCAACCGAGGGCTTCGCGGATGCTAATGGCGTGCGCGCGGCGATGAAAGACCTTGAGATCGAGCACCAGCATCGCCAGGACGAAAAGGTTGAAGATCAACCACCAGGACCAGTGAAAAGTCGAAAAGCCCATCAACTCCCTTTTCTCTCCCGCGCCGATTGTCGGCCGAAAAAAAGACTGTATATCACCGGTCGCGCGGGAAATCCATGCAGCCCTTGGCACGACGGCCAACTTTCGGTAGCCTATCGGGACTCGCGACAGGGAGAAGAAGTGCTGTATTTCGCCTACGGTTCGAACATGAATTGGGAGCAGATGCGCCAGCGGTGCGCCTCGGCGCGGCAGGTGTGCGTCGCGCTGCTGCCGGATCATTGCCTGGCCTTTACGCGCTATTCGTCGCGGCGGGGATGCGGCGTGGCCGACGCCGTGCCGGCGGCAGGCGAGGCGGTGTGGGGCGTGGTGTACGAACTCGACGAGATGGACCTGGCGGCGCTGGATCGCCACGAGGGCTATCTGCCGGGGCGAGAGCGCAACGCCTATCACCGCGAGGCGCGCACCGTTTACGAAGAGGGGCGGGACGACCGGCCGCGGGAAGCGCAGGTCTATTTTGCCGAACGCGAGGACGATCCGCCCTTGCCGAACACCGATTACGTGCAGACCATTCTCGACGGCGCGGCCTATTGGGGGTTGCCCGCGGAGTATCTTTCCCGCCTGAAGAAGACCGAAGTCACCGGTTGACGGTCCGGACGGAGGGTCAGTAAAAAATCACGCACAGGAGCGGGAGATCCTTCGCTTCTTTTTAAACGCAAACGGAGCGGCGCGGGGCCGCTCCGGCGGGCGGCGGATAACCGTCAGGCGGTGACCGCGGCGGCGGCCTGGGCTTCGGCGCGTTTGGCGCTGTAGAAGTTGTTCAGCTTTTCCTGGACCAGGTCGTAGGTCTGCCGGATGCCGCTCATCGTTTTTTCGTCGTTGATGTTCAGCCCCTGCAGCACCTTGAGCGCCTCGTTGAAGCCCTTGTCGATGGCCCGCCCGATAACCTTTTCGTACTTGTCGACCAGCTCGGTTTCGCTCAGGTCCGGGTTCTGTTTGCGAAACACCGAGTACATGCCGATGACGAAATCGGTGATGAACGTCGCGGTTCCCTCGGGCGTGGGCTCGAAAGCGCCGACCTCGACGCCCAGTTCGCCGTAGGCCTGGTCGATCGCCGCGTTGAGCCGGTTGATCGTCGTCTGCGAATAGAGCTTGAAGGCGAAGTTCTTGTCGCGCCAACTGACGACGTCTTCGATCTCGCGCGTCTGCGGGCGGTCGGTTTTGGTTGCCGTTTTGCTTGGTTTGTCGGGTTGGTTGAGTCGCGATTGAAGCGAAGGAGTTATTTGATTTACGCCCATTCTGACCCCCAAAAACTCAATTTCTCAATAATGCAATCGGCACTTGTGTCGATTCCCTGAATCGATAATTAATGATAGTCATCTTTATTCGCTTTGCCAAGAAAAATGGGGACTCGAGTGCGCCTCTTCAAACGCGGGAAAAAACAGCCGGAACCGGCTGATCGAAACGATAATAAACCCCGTCATTTCCGACGGTTGCTGAAAAATTCGTTCCACCACTACAGCGCGCTGTTCCCGGGGCGCTTCAGTTGGCTGTCGAATCTGGTGTTTCGTTTCCTGTTTCGCGGCGTCACGCTGGAGGACGAAGACCGGCGCGAATTGAAAAAGGCCGCGGAGAAGGGGGCGATCGTTTACGTCACGCGCAGCCGGAGCCGGCTGGAGTACCTGTTGCTGTCGTTCAAACTGCGCGAAGAGGGTCTGCCGTTTCCGCAGTTCTGCCACTACCTGTCGGTGTACTTGTGGCAATCGTGGCTGACCTTCGTGCGGCGCACGGTGGGCATCGCGGTGAGTTTCTTCGAGCGCCAGGGATACCCGAACCCATACCGCAACGGTTTCGTGCGGTTGCTGCTGGCCGAAAAGGTGCCCATGTTGCTGCCGCTGCACCATTTCCGCGGCCTGCCGTGGCGTTTTTCGCGTCAGCACCTGGATCCGCTGCAGGAGCTCATCCAAATCCGGCGCGACACGAACCGGCCGATCATGATCGTGCCGCTGGTGCTCATTTACGGGCGGCGGCCCGACCGCGACACGCGCTCGGTGTTGGACATGCTGGTCGGCCCGGCGGACAACCCGGGACGCGTGCGGCGGATCGTCATGTTCGTGCGCAACATCCGCAGCATTTATCTGAAGGTCGCCGAGGTCGCCGAACTGGACGAATTGGAAGCCTCGGCGAGCATGCGCGTACCGATGATGGCCGACCGGCTGCCGGAAACGGCGTACCACATCCGCCAGGCGTGCCTGGAGCGGATCGAAGCCGAGCGGCGCGTGGTGCTGGGGCCGGCGCGCAAGAGCCGCGCGGAAATCATCGAAATGATCCTGCACGACCGCAACTTCGTGTCGGCGCTGCTCAAATACTGCAAGGAGAACGACGAGCCGTTCATCGACACGCGCCGGCGCGCCCGCCGCTACTTGGAGGAGATGGTCGCGGAGATCCGGCCGACGGTGATTTCGTTTTTGCGCTGGCTGATGGACCGGTTGCTGCCGCGCGTCTACGACAGCATCGAGGTCGACGCGAAGGGACTGGAGAAGGTGCGGCGCATCGCGCGGCGCATGCCGGTGGTGTTCATGCCCAGCCACAAAAGCCACATCGACTACATTCTGCTCAATTACATTTTGTACAACAATCACATCTCGCTGCCGGTGACGGTCAGCGGGATCAATTTGAACTTCTGGCCGATCGGCAACCTGTTCCGCGGCGCGGGCGCGTTTTTCATCCGGCGCAGTTTTCGCGGCAAACGCATCTACACGCTGTGTTTCGTCAAGTACATCGAGGCGCTGCTGCGCGAGGGCGTGGGGCTGACCTTCTACGTCGAGGGCGGGCGCAGCCGCATCGGCAAGCTGCTGCCGCCGAAGCTGGGCTTCGTGCAACATCTGCTGAACGCGTCGATCGGATCGGGGCGGCGCGAGTTGGCGTTCGTGCCGGTGTCGATCGGCTACGAGCGTATTTTCGAGGAGCGTTTCTACACCAACGAGGCGGCGGGCAAGCCCAACGAGGGCGAGACGCTGGGGACGATACTGAAGAACCGGCGGATGCTGACCAAGAAGCGCGGGCGCGTGTGGCTGGATTTCGCCGATCCGATTCCGCTGCAGGAAATGTTGTGGGACGCGCAGATCACCACGGTGCCGCGCGACGACGACGGGCGGCGGGAACTGGCGCGGCAGATCGTGCACCGGGCGGCGTACGCGCTCAACGAACTGCATCCGGTGACGCCCTACGCGGTGACGGCCGAGGCGCTGCTGGCGGGCACGCGGCGCGGGGTGTCGGGGCGGACGGTCGTCGAGCGCTTCCGGCTGCTGACGGATTATTTGCGTTCGCGGCAGGTGAAGCTGCCGGGTTTCGGCTCGCATCCGCGCACGACGGTGTACAACATTTTGCCGGTGATGGTCGCCGAGAAATTGTTGACGATGGAGGAGTCGCCGGAGGATGACGACGAACCGTTCTATTTCCTCGACGAAAGCAAACGCCTGGCGCTGACCATCTACGCCAACACGGTCGTGCCGCAGCATCCGTACATCAGCCTGCTGTCGCTGGGCTTGCTGGCGGCGGACAAGGCGCAGTCGGCCGACGAACTGTTCATCGAATTCCGTTACCTGCTGCGGCTGCTGGCGCGCGAGTTCGTGCTGGGCAAGACGCCGGCGCGGTCGGAGGACGAGGAGCGGCGCAACTTCGATCGCGTACTGGACCACTTCCGGCAGCGCGGCTGGCTGTCGGAAATCGACGAGGGGCTGGAATTGTCGCCGCACGGTCGCTTCGCCGCCGAGACGTTCGGCGCGGTGATCGCGGGTTATCTGGAGAGTTATCACCTGGCGGCGCGGGCGCTGCTCAAGCGCAAGGCCGAGGTGTTCACGACCAAGGAAATCATCGACGCGGCGATCAAGAAAGGCACGCGCCTGGTGGCGATCGGCGAGTTGAGCCATCCCGAGGCCGTGCATCAATTGATGCTGCAAAACGCGATGCGCCTGTACGAGGACTGGGGCATCATGCGCGCGGAACTGGTGGTCGGCGACAAGACCAAGACGGCCGGCCGCAACTATCAAGTGGCCGATTTCGTGCAACTGCGCGACATCGTCGAACGCACGCAGATCTACCTGCCGAAATAATGCGGAACGGCTAATTTCAATTGCGCAAATTTAAGGAGCGCTCTGGACATCGGCAGCAACGTTCACGGTAAAAACAAAACGGGGACGGATTCCTTCCGTCCCCGTCTCCGTTGCGCTTCCTTGGTTACTCGCCAAGCACTTCGATGATCACCCGGTTGTTCTGCGCCCGGCCGCTGCGCGTGTTGTTGCTGGCGACCGGCGCGGCGTCGCCCATGCCGAAGGGCTGGACGCGGCCGGGTTGGATGCCGCGTTGCACGAGGTATTCTTTGATCTTCTCGGCGCGGCGCTGGGTCAGGAGCGTATTGTTGCGATGCTGCACGTTGTCGGTGTAGACGCGCACGGCCACGCGCACTTCTTTCCAGTTCTTGAGTTTTTCGACGAGGCTTTCCAGGAGCGGGATGCTTTCCATGGTGTATTCGTCGCGGTACACCTTGAATTGGACGGCCAGCGGATGCAGTTTCTGCAGCGGCGGTTCGTCGGGGCAGCCGTCCTTGTCCTGGAAGGCGTTGTAGTCTTCGGGTTCGCTGGGACACTGATCGTCTTTGTCGGCGATGTTGTCATTGTCGTTGTCGGGATCGGGGCAGCCGTCGGTATCCTGGAAGCCGTCGTTGTCCTCCAACTTGTCGGGGCACTGATCGTCGGCGTCGAGGACGCCGTCGTTGTCGTTATCGGTGTCGGGGCAGCCGTCCTCATCCTCGAAGCCGTCGACGTCCTCGGCTTCCTTCGGGCACTTGTCCTTGACGTTGATGATGCCGTCGCCGTCGATGTCGGGCGGGATCGGCACGAAGCCGGCCGGTTTGAGCCGCCAGATGTCCCAGTTGCCGTTGTCGTTGCTGTGGAAATAAATGTAACCGTCGTTGCCCCACATCGCGCCGCCCTCGAATTTGTCGTGGGTGGTCAACGGAGCCAGGCCGGTGCCGTCGGCTTTGATGATCCACAGGTTCCAGTTTTTGTTTTCGTTCGAGGTGAACACGATGTAGCGGCCGCAGGGCGACCAGGCCGGTTCGACGTCCTCGGCCTCGCGCGAGGTGAGGCGGGTCAGGTCGGAGCCGTCGGGGCGGATCGTGTAGATTTCGAAG
>DAINPV010000209.1:0-7112 GCA_036743315.1 bacterium
TTTCGGACTGTTGCTGGCCACAACGATCTGGCAGGGCGTGCGTTATGGCCGGGCCGTCCGACAGGGGAAAAAAATGCCGCGCGAAAAGCGGTCGTTTCGCTTGCCGTTGCGCTCGCGGCGCCTCGCGTGGATCTATCTATTCGTCCTCGTACCGTTGGCCGTCGCCTGGATCGACGAACCCGCCGAGGATCGGGCGGCCAACGGACGGCCGAATATTTTATTGATCAGCATCGATACGCTGCGCGCCGATCACTTGGGCTGCTATGGGCATACGCGCGATACTTCGCCGACGATCGATCGTCTCGCCGAAGAGGGGCTGGTCTTCGAGCGCGCCATCAGCCAAAGCAGTTGGACCCTGCCCTCGCACGTCTCGATGCTGACCGGCTTCTATCCGATCGAACACGGCTGCAACGTCGTGCAAGGCATTACCCTGTCGAATAAAGTGACCACCATCGCTGAACATCTGCTGGAAGCGGGCTATCACACGATCGCGGTGACCAGCAGCCATTTCGTCAGCCCGATTTACAACCTGGATCAGGGTTTCGAAGATTTCAACTACAACCAGAGCACCGCCGACAAGTTGATCAAGGTGGCCACCGCGCGCATTGACCCCCAAGCCGAGCGGCCGTTTTTCATGTTCCTGCACTTGTTCGATCCGCACGATCCCTACACTCCGCCGGAGGAATTCCGCCGGAAATTCGTCCAGGAGCATGAGCTGAAATCGGTGGACGGTTTCGTCGACCGCGCGATCGCCAAGTACAAGCAGTTGACCCACGGCAGTCGCGAGATGGACATTCTCGAGCGCCTGTACGACGCGGAAATCAACTTCACCGACGATCAACTCGGCTTTCTCTTCCAGCGTCTATGGCGTGCGAAATTGCTGAACGACACGATCGTGATCGTCACCGCCGATCATGGGGAATCGTTCGGCGAGAACAATGAAATCGGTCATGGATCCGCGCTGTACTCGCAGCAGATCCACGTGCCGCTGATCATCCGCTTTCCACCGCGCATTCCGGGCGGGACGCGCTCGACTCGGCTGGTCGAGGCATCGACGCAGATTCTGCCGACGGTGCTGGATCTGGCCGGTTTACCGATCCCGCCGGGGCAATATCGGTTGAGCGTCATGGCCGACGACCAAACATGGTCGGCAGAGGATGATCGCGCTTTTTCCGAAACCGCCATGCCGGGCGTACCGCAATACTCGTTTCAAAATCCCGAGTGGAAAACGATCGTCCCCCTGGTCGAGGACTCGCTCAGCGCCAAGCACGCCATGTTGTTCGCTCCACAGGAAGATTGGGGCGATCGGAACAATCTCGCCCCGAAGCATCCGGATGTCGTGCGGCAATTTCTATCCGAACGCCTGGACCCGTATCTCGAATTGGAGAAAACCAACCGGCAACCGGGCGGCGCCAAGGTACGGCTTTCGCCGGCCGACATCGAGAAATTACGGTCATTGGGATACATACAATAACGCGCACTCTTGTTCGGAGGCTTACACCGATGATAGGGTATTGATCCGCGGTTGCCGCGAGCGGCGGCGTTGAACAAACCATGGCGGGCGGGGTTTCATGACAGCCGATCAAATGCTGAAAATGTCCACCGGCTTCATTCTCTGGGGCGGAGAAAACTACATTGCCGACAGCATCGCCAAAGTTTTGCTGATCTGGTTGTTGTTGCTCGCCGGCACGGGGACATTATTTTATCTGAGCCGCCGATTGCATCAACATTATGCCGCCCTCGCCGCGCCGCCGCCGTCGACGCCGTCGCCCAGCGGCTGGCGTTGGCTGCCGATGTCGCTGTTGTTCGCCCTGGCGCTGGCGATCCGCTTGTTCCACCTGGGCTTGGAACCGCTAGACAGCCAAGAGTTGAGCTACTACATCAAGGCGACGGCTTCCAACAATATTTTGATGGTCATTTTCGCACCCTTCATGGCCAGCCCGCACCCGCCGCTGTTCACCCTGCTGATGTTCCTGTGGCGTCTGTTCAACGATTCCCTGTTTTATTTGCGTCTGCCGGCGGCGATTTGCGGGGCGCTGACGGCACCGTTGCTCTACGCCTGGATCAGCCGGCGCACGAATCATTTCATCGCCGCGGCGACAGGTCTGATGCTGGCCGTGTCGGCGTTGCATACCTATTACTCGCAGACGATCATGCCCTATTCGCTGTTGAATCTGCTGATCGTCGCCGCGTATTACCTGCACCACCGCGTGCTGGACGAGCCGGACCGCCATTATCGGAACATCGCCTACAGCGTCGTCCTGGCGGCCGGGCTGCTGTGTCATTTTAGTTATTTTGCTTTTATCTTTCCCTTGGTTCTGGAAACGCTATGGACGTTTTTTCGTTCGGCAAAGACGCCCGGGGATTGGCGGCGACTGTTTAAGTTCGCGCACGTGCTGACGGCCGCCGTGCTGGCGTTTGTCGCGCTGTCGATCGGGCTGGTGATTTATTTCGTCGCCGGGTTGAAGGTCATCATGCCGATCGTCAAGGGAATGGATTTGTATTTTCCCTATGCCAGCGTCAGGGAAGGGCTGCTCCATTTCGTCAAGGAACTGCTCCACTTTTTCGAATATGGCTTTGGCTGCACCTTCGGTTCACGCGCCGTCGTTTGGCGCGACCTGCTGTATGCGCCCTTCGCGTTGCTCGGCTTGTTATGGTGGCATCGTTCGCATCGCGGCCTACTCTGGCATGTACAATTGCCGGTGCTGGCCGGCTTGGGCTTTTTCGTCGCCAACGGTCTGTTGACCGTGGTGCAGAACCACTTTTTCTATTTCGCCATGCGGCGGTTCATGCCGTTGTTGCCGTTTCTCTATTTTCTGCTGGCCTACGGATTGTGGATCCCCACGCAATTGCCGGTCATCCGCGCCCGACGCGTTTTTACCTACGCGTTGGCCGGCAGCGTTCTGTTGTCCGTGATCTCATGGCAGTCGTTGGATCTGACCCAATCCCTGCTGACGATGGAACGATCCGACACCGACAATGCGGTGGCCTATTTGAAACGCAACCTGGAAGACGGCGACGCGGTCGCCGTGGGACCCTATGCCTTTTTCGAGAGCATGTTCAACTACGCGTTCCGGCGCCATCAGCGCGACTGGGTGATGACGCTCGGCCCCGGCCGCTGGCGCCGCCATTCAACCTGGAAGGACAGCCAGGCGGAATCCGCGCATCTGCTTTACCCGTTGCACAACGTTTATCTGCCGTGGAACGAAGTGCTCGCCAACGTGTATCTGAAACGCATCTGGCTGATGACAGTCGAGGAAACCCCTTACGGTTGGCGCGAATTGCTGGGCAGCGGCACAATCACTCCCGAGCCGTTGTATCGCGCCGGTTGTACACTGACCGACCAAGTCAACTTCCAATTGGTGACGATCAGCCGTTTCACTCCCCCACCGCACCGCAATTGGGTGGATTCCATCATCTTCGGCGCCAACGACTTCGCCCAAGCGCGCGGCTTCCTGCCCTCCGAGCAGGTGCGCACCGTCAAGCGGCTGATCGTACACGACGCCAGTGTTAAATTTGGCGAGGCGGAGACGATTGCCGCCTTAACCCTGGACATCGAAAAATTCAAGTTCTCACGCCAACTCGATCTGATTCTCGAATTGAGCACCTCCCAAGGACATTCCACGCTGACAATGCACACTCAACCGGGCACTGCGCATTTGCATATACCGATTCACAATTTGCCCGCCGCCCCGGGCGACGAATTGACCGTTAGCTTCAAATTCGATGAAGAAAACCGCGATCTTTTCCCCGACTGCCTGACCGAAGAGGGTTTTGTCTGCGGTCTTTACCTTTATAAAATGGAAGTGGAACGCAAGGACAAGCCGGCAGCGAGCAAGTGACCGCGCCGCTTCACGGTTCGTCGACGGAAGACGAACATCCTTGCAGTAGCGTGGCGCCGTCGATCTTCAACAAGCCCACGGAGGTGGCAATGAGAAACGAGTCATCCTCCAATGACGGTTGAATCGAACGGGCGCGACGCCCGATGTACAGGCTACGCAGCAACCGCCGATCATCGAGGCGATAAACGTTCAACGTGCCGCGTAAAAAACTCGACACCAGCAGACAACCACTGCCGGGCGGCTCTAGCGTGCTGCGGGCTCCGGCTGGCGTAGCAAACTCCGCTCGCGGCTCGAGCGGATCGGTCGACCATTCGGCCACCTGGCCGCCGATGAACTGGGTCAGAAAGATCGTTCCCTTCCAGCCGTGCGCAATAAAGGTCAGATCGTGAAATTGAGTCACCACATCTTGGACGATTTCGCCCCGCAGATTGAAAACGAACAAATGACCTTCGCTTTTCTCCGACATTGAACCAACCGCGATAATCTTGTCGCCGTCCGGATGCCAGAGACTGTTGCGCATGCGATAGCCATGGATCTCGACGCGATAGGCGTAGTCGTCCAGCACATCGTAAATCATCACGGCATTGTCGTATTCGTATTGCACCATCACCAGCGCCGTTTCCGCGTTAAAGAACCCGTCGATGATGTTGGGCGTCTTATGCACGGCTCGCTCAAGATCAAACGACCACACCGGCTCAAAGGTCAGGCCGTCGAAAGAGCCGCGAAACAATTGCGACCCGACCACGAAATAAAACTGACGACGATAAAAATCGACGGCGAGGTTGTCGGCCGTGACATCGTCGGTCGGCAACGCTTCGCCCGGCCCGTAACGATCAAGTCGCACGACCGTGTTCATGTGTTGGGGCAGCAACAGCAGGTTGTCGCCCCACAACAGAAACGCACTCAGGTCGGTGATCGGAAAAATCTTGGCGCGAATGATGTTGCTGTTCAGGCTGTCCAGCATACCGTCGCGATCGTAATCCTGAAGAGCAAGCACCTGCACGCCCGGCTGCCGGACAACCTCCTCACGACGGTCACGTTCGTCAACGATATACACAAACAGCGCCTGGAACATACAGGCTCCGTAAATGGAAAGGGCGATCAGCGGCAGCCAGAAAGGACAATTCAAATATTCATTTCGCCGCAGCGTACGAATCAACAACAACAACAAACCGATCGACGCATAAAAAAACACGAGAAACGACACGGTCATGCCGCTGAACAGCAGTGCAGCGGAAACGAAAATCAAGCCGACTGCATGCACCACCCACTCGCGGCGCCACGCCTGTCGGCGCAGCCGAAAAATCAGGCCGACAAGCGCCAACAGCAATGGCCAGGCCAGCATGAGGAAGATCCAGCGTCCAACGATAACGGTCCAAAAAATCGCCAACACCGTCGGCGGGAGCCAACAAAAGATCAGTTGCAACCAGCGGACGATCGAATGGAATTTGTATTGCCGCCCCCGCAGCATGGACAAAATCAGGTCGAGCCCGAACAAAAACATGATCCAGTGGAGCATCGACACACCGCCGGACATGACATAGGAAAACAACAGAAAAAAGGGCGAAATGGGCAAAAACAACAAGAAGATCCGCAAACACCACAACCCGATCGTCTTGGGTATTTGGAGGATATGTTTTGGATTCAATATTTCGATGGTCACATTCATGGTCTGGAATTATAGGGAAAGAATTCGGGCTTGACCATCAGCGTTCCGCCGCCGCGGCGCAAGAGGTGGAAACCGTCGCCGCATCCAAACCGAACAAACCGGCGGCTGAGGGCAGATAATAAATCGAGCCGTCAAGAGAAGGGGTAATGGACCGTACCCGGTAACCCAACCACCAACCGGCCAGCCGCGCACCGGTCGTACTGTCGAGCAAGGCCACGCCGCCTTTGAGAAAATTGGGGGCTAACAGGCAGCGCCCGCCGGGCAACGCCATCATCCCACGCGTGCCGGGCTCGACGGGGAACGAATCCATCAGCTTCAGATTATCCACCGAGCGCTTTTGCATAAGGCCATACAAGAACAGCGACGTATAAAAAGAATCGCCCTCGCCGGGGGCAAGAAAAACAAAACCGGATTCATGCAGCGGCTCTTCGACCAGGACATTGCCGATCCGATCCAACAAGACAAAACGCTTGCCGAACATGTTGGAGCCGTTGGCGACGGCGATGTATTTGTCGCCGTTCGGATGAAAGATGCTGTCGTGCACAATCGATCCCAGGTCGAACCGTCGCGCTTGGCGTTGCGCCAGGTCGTAAATCATGAAACCCGTATCGTTGCCGTATTGCACGAGGAGCTGTTGCACGTCGTTGTCCGGCCAGCCGCGTACAAAGCTGGGGGTGGTGTTGGTCAATTTCGCCTCGGTGAAAACGTGTAGTTCCTCCATCACGTCGTTGGCGACGAAACCGCGGTACAACGAATTTCCCGCCACGAAGTAATAGCAACCGGCGGCGGCATCGACGACCAGGTTGTCGGCGACCACATTCTCGGTCGGCAGAACGAAAATTCCGTCCTGTCGATGCAAGCGCTGCACATGCAGTTCGTGTTGCGGCAACAGCAACAGATTATCGCCATAAGGCAAAAAAGCGACATAATCGTGACTCGGGAAAAAACGCTCACGAATGTCGACCGTATCTTTGTTCTTGGTGCTATCGCGCAAGCGTTGCGGATCATACCAATCCGGGTCGATGAGAAAGACTCCCTCCTGCCGGGTAATCTCCTCGGCCGCATCGCTTTGGTCCACCGTGTAGATGTTCAGACCGACAACCATCGTCAAGGCATACGCCGCGATAAAAACCTGCGGCGACCAGGCCGGCATCGACAACCGCCTCGCCTTTTCGAGACGTCGTACGATCCACCGCAACACACCCAACCCGAACAGGTAAAGCAAGAACAGCCGCGGCGGAACATTCAATTGAAGGAGAACCCCCAACAGGATCAACAACCCGGCGCCCGTATAAAGCCGGTCCGGACGATGCACGAGACTTTTATGCCAAGGCCAGACGGTCACGGCCGACAGAACAACGATCCATCCCGCCACAAAGAAGCGCAGGTTGGGAAAAAGACGTCCCCAGACGATGAGGAAATAGAAAACCGAGATCCAACAAAACAACGCTTGGAGCGTGTGAACGACCGGCATCACCCGTGATTGCGGGTTGCCGAATATCGTCAGGGGAAACTCGAGGACAAAGAGAGCGGCCAACAACGCAACATACACGAAGCCGAACAACCCCGGCAGAATAAACAAAAAGATCAACAGGAAAGGC
>DAINPV010000210.1:0-7101 GCA_036743315.1 bacterium
GCTTCT
The DNA here is from genome assembly GCA_036743315.1 of bacterium. GTDB lineage: Bacteria > Lernaellota > Lernaellaia > Lernaellales > Lernaellaceae > CALBTQ01. The sequence goes on from DAINPV010000210.1 coordinate 7, forward strand.
TTTGCTTGCCGGTCATGCGTACGCCTTCCTCCACCAGCGCCGACACGCCTTTGCTGGTCAGGTGCAGCAGCTTTTCGTCGGTGACGATCTTGTGCAGGAACGACGCATAGCGGACGATCATCTCCTCATCCTTGGTCATTTCATAGTCGAAGTCGGCTTTGATTTTGAAGATCTTCTTGAAATCCTCGTCGTAGTAGTGCAGATAGTGGAACAGCCAGTCTTCGCCGATGGCGACGATCTTCACGTTCACCGGCGCCGGTTCGGGTTTGATGCTGGAAATCATCATCCAGTAGAACGCATCCCATCCTTCGATTTCGAGCTGCCGCGTTTTCAGCAAGCGCTTGAGATTTTTCCACACGCCGGATTCGGAAATCGCATCCAGCAAATTGATCACCAGGATGCCGCCGTCGGCCTGCAAAATGCTGCCCGCATGGATCTTGGTGAAGTCGGTCGCCCAACTGCCGTTCTTGGCGATCGATTTCTCGATGAAGCCGAACAGGTTCTTGTACGACGGCGTGTTTTCGATCACCACCGGCCGCTTCTGCGTTTTGGAGTTGTCCACCGCGACGTTCACCATGAAGTCGGTGAATTCGTCCTTGGTCGGCAGTTCCATCATCATCATCGGCGCGGCTTGCGGTTGATCGTCCTTCTCCTTGAAGCGCGACATATCGCTGAGCACCGCGTCGAGCACTTCGTCGAGGTAGGCGTTGACCGCTTTGGTCTTGTACTTTTCGCGGATGTCGGTCAGCAGATCGGCGATGATCTGGATGCCGTAATCGTGTTCGAGCTTGTTGAGCGCTTCTTTCATCTCCTTTTCGATCTGCCGCACTTTCTTCATTGTGGTTTCCAGCCCGTTGCGCAGCACGGCGTGCTGTTCCTTGAGCTGCGTCAGTTTCTCGGGCGGGAAATTGCCGTCGGCCGCCAGGCTTTCCAACTGCTCGAACTGCACCGGTTGGCTTTCGATCAGCGGCAGGATCATCGGCCGCGTGAACGGACCCATCTGCACCTGGACCATTGCGAAATTTTCACTCTTGATCGTGTTTTCGAGCTGCCGGAAATGTTCTTTCTGCAACTCGCGGTAGTTCTCGATGATCGCGTCGCGCTGGTCCTTGTACTCCTGATTCTCGAAGATATTCGGAACGACCTTCTTCAGGTACTCGACAAACTCTTCCATGTCCTTTTTCAGCATGGAGCCCTTGCCGGCCGGCAGCTTGATGCAACGCGGCTTCTGACGATCCGCAAAATTATTGACATAAATGATATCGCTCGGAGGCTCGGTGGCTTTGTCCAGCTTGCCCAGCAGCGCCTTGATCGTGGTCATCTTGCCCGTACCCGACAGGCCGGCCACGTAAATGTTGTAACCCGGAGAATTGATGTTCAGTCCGACTTCGATCGCCTTGACCGCGCGCGACTGCCCCAGCACGCCGTCGAGCGGTTTGGCGTTTTTCGTCGTCTTGAAGCCGAAGCAGGTCGGTTTGCAGCGCCAGCGCAGCGAAGCGGGTTTTACGCGGAATTTATCTCGATTGAAAGTCGCCATGGTCAAACGATCCTCCAGTATAAAAAAAAGGGCTGCCGGTCATCGATGAATAACGTTCTCTTTATACCAACCGCAACGAGCCGGAGCAATCATAATTGTAAAAAGCGGGCCGTCCGCTCGATGATCTGTTCGCCGGCCGCGGCGGCGTCATGCCAAAAGATTTCCTTGTCCGCGCCGAACCAGGTGCGCTGGCGTTTGGCGAATCTACGCGTGGACGTCTGCGCCCGCCGCACCGCCTCGCCGAGCGAGAATTGCTTATCCAGAAACTGGTGGAGTTCTTTGTAGCCGATGGCCATCTGGCTGGGCAGTTGCGAGCCGTAGCCGCGCTCGCGCAGGGCGCGCACTTCGTCGAGCCACCCCTGCTCCATCATCGTCAGCACGCGCCGGTCGCAGGCGGCGGCCAAATCGTCGCGTTCGCGGTGCAGGCCGATCTTCAGCGTTGCGTAGGGCTCCTCGGCAAAACGATGTTCATCTATCCAGTGGCTGAGCGGCTTGCCGGTCAGATCGAGCACCTCCAGCGAACGCTCGATGCGCACGTAATCGCCCGGCTCAACCTGCGCGGCGCGCACCGGATCGACCTCCCGCAAACGGCGATATAGGCTGCCCGGCTCGGCCGCCTCCCGCGCTTTGTAGGCGGCGCGCAATTGCGGATCGGCGCTGGGTCCGTCGAACAATCCCTGCGTCAGCGCCTTGATGTACAGCCCCGTGCCGCCCGCGACGATCGGCACGCGCCCGCGCTCGACGATTTCGCCGATCGCCGCCTGTGCCAGCTCCTTGAAGCGCCCGGTGGAAAAGGTGTCGTCCGGATCGGCCACATCAATCAAGTGAAACGGCGCCGCGCGCCGCTCCTTGGCATCGGGCTTGGCCGTGCCGATGTCCATGTAGCGATAGACCTGCATCGAATCGGCGTTGACGATCTCGCCGCCGAAGCGTTCGGCCAAGCGCACGGCCAATTGCGTTTTTCCCGTAGCCGTGGGGCCGCAAACGATTACGATTTGAGGACGAGTGTGGGGCATGCCGGCATTATTTCTCGCAGGGACCGCCCCGTTCAAGGCCGGCAACGACTTTAATCGACGCCGACCACGGAGAAGCGGCCGGTGTCCGGATCGTAAATTTCCGCCGTCGAAGCCGGTTCGGGCCGGAAGATGTTGGTCGAGCGATTGCCGCCGGTGACCAGCACGCGGCCGTCGGGCAGCAGCGATTGTCCATGCACCGTGCGCGACAGGCGCATCGAGGCGGTGGCGATGAACGTACCGCTTTCCGGTCGGTAGACCTCGGCGTCGTCGAGGATTGTCTGATTGTCGCCGATGCCGCCGGTGATCAACACCGCACCATCGGCCAACACGGTGGCGCGATGGCCCGCGCGCGGCCGCGCCAGGTCGCCCGTGGCGGCGAACATCGTTTCGCCAGCCGGGTCGAAAATTTCGCCGGCAACGAGATATTCGTTGGCCGACAGCGTTCCGGTCTGTCCGCCGGCGATCAGCCAACCGCCGTCCGGTAGGACGCTGGCGGTCGGATACAGGCGCGCTTCGAGCATTTCGGTTTCATTTCCAAGGCGCCCGTTAACATCGGTGAGCGACAGGTCGTCCAGTTGCACCGCGGCAATGGACGACAACATTTCATAACCGTCAAAACCGCCGATCAGATACGCGGCGCTTTCACCGAGCACGGCGACGTGGCCGTAACGCGGATGCATCATGGCGTCGGCTAAATCGATGAACGTCTCCGTTTCCGGATCGAACACGGTCAGCGAAGCGAGCGCGTCGACCGAATCGGTGCCGCCGGCGATGAGCACACGTCCGTCAGGCAGCAGCGTCGCGGTGTGCAACGCGCGCCCCACGTTCATTTCGCTTTCCAAGCGCGTGAAGGAATTGTCGGCCGGATCGAAAATTTCCGCTTCGGCCAGCGTTTTGGCGAAGCCCTCGCGGTAACCGCCGACAATCAACACGCGCCCGTCGTCCAACAGCGTGGCCGTATGGGCGAAGCGCTCCAGCGACATATGCGCGACCAGCATGGTGAATTGACCGGTCGTCGGATTGTACATCTCCGCCGTGTCCAGCGGTCCGTTGTAACCGATGCCGCCGGTCAGCAGCACGCGGCCGTCGGCGAGCACGGTCTGCTCGTGCGACAGCCGGCCCTGCACCAGCGAACCGGGCGTGGCGTTGAGTTCGGCCGACTCGGCGTAGTTGGGCACCTCGTCGTAGCTGATCGCTTCGTAAAAGTAGGTCTTGCCCTTCTCCACTGTTTCGTCGACAAACACCTCGACCGACGGATCCAGGTCGGCGATCACTGTGCCGTAACCCAACGCGTCGCCGGTCCGGTATTCCCGCTCGCGCACGGGGAACGCATCAGGGCTCCGACCTTCTGCGCGAACCAAAATGACGCCGTACAGGTCTTTGTTGATCTCAGCGTCGTCCTCGGTGGGGGTATCCCACTCGAGCGTCACGCGGGCGAATTCAGCCTTGGCGGCAAAGGAAAAGACGGTCTGCGGCGGCACGTGGTCGGGCACCTTCGTGTCGTCGTCCTCGATCTGTTCCGGGCAGCCGCTGAGGGCGAATACCAGCAACCACAGCAGCATCAGCCCGATGATCATATAGTCGCGTCGCATTGCGTCGAATGTCTCCTTGTGCATCGTCAGGCGCCGATGGTACACGGCTCGCGCGCCCGGATCAATCGTCGTCCTACTCTTTTCGGTGGTTGTTGCCTAGGTCGCGCAGCATTTCCGGTTCGCGCAGCACGGTCAGCGCGGCGAGGTACGGATTGACCTCGCCCTCGCGCACGCTATGCACCAGGTCGGCCAGCGCGCCGGTCGTCGCCCCCTCGTGGATACGCTCGCTGATTTCCCGCGTGAGCACTTCGGTGAACTCGGTGACGTGCCCGAGCTTGAGCATTTCGTCGTGCCCTGTGTTTGCTTGCAGATAGGCGCGGTGTTTTTCCACACTTTCCATCAGTTCTTCGACGCCCTGATTTTCCCGGGCGATCGTCGTCAGGACCGGCGGGATCCACCCGGAGGGACGCGACAGATCGATCATCGTCAGCAGTTCGCGCACGAGCTGGTCGGCGCCCTGGCGGTCGTATTTGTTGATGACGAAGATGTTGGCGATTTCGGTCAGGCCGGCCTTCATCGTCTGGATCGTATCGCCGCTTTCGGGCACGAAGACGACGACTACCGTGTGCGCCAGCTCCATGATGTCCAGCTCGGTCTGCCCCACGCCGACCGTCTCGACCAGCACCAGATCGAAGCCCGCCGCGTCCAGCAGCCGCACCACTTCGCGCGTGGCCAGACTCAAGCCGCCGTGGCAACCGCGCGTGCCCAGCGAACGGATGAACACCCCCTCGTCCATCACGTGATCGCCCATGCGGATACGGTCGCCCAGCAGCGCGCCGCCGCTGAACGGGCTGGATGGATCGATCGCCACGATGGCCACGCGCTTGCCCTGCTGGCGATACAGTTTGATCAGCTTGTCGACCAGCGTCGATTTGCCCGCGCCCGGCGGGCCGGTAATACCCACCACGTAAGCGTTGCCCGCGTGTTCGTACACCCGCTCCATGATCTCCGGCAACGAGGGATGCCGGCTTTCAATCAGCGTGATCAGTCGGGCCAACGCCCGCACGTCGCCGGCTTGCATGCGCTCGACTAATTCCACCACTATCTCCTCGCGAAAACGCGTTCGATTTCATCCAGTGGGTATTCCCGCACCGTCGGTCTGCCGTGAGGACAATTCATCGGTTGTTCACAGTGGTCGAGACCGTGCAATATCTCCCGCATCAGGGTCATCGTCAAGGCCTGCCCGGCGCGGATCGAGCCGTGGCAGGCGGCCAGAATGAGGATCGACTCAAGCCGTTCGGCCGGCTTGCCGATCGTTCCGGTTTCACGCACGTGCTCCAGGCAATCCAGGACCAGCAAGCGCGCATCGCCGTCCGAGAGCATGGCCGGCACCGCCTCGATGCGCCATGCGTCCTGCCCGAAGGAGGTCACCACCACGCCCAAACGCGCCAGATCGTCGATGATCTTCTCCAACGCGCGCGACTCCACCGGCCGCAATTCCAACGCGATGGGCAACAGCAAATTCTGCACGTTGACCGCGCCTTCGAGCATCTCGCGCCGCAAGCGCTCGTAGTTGATGCGCTCGTGCGCGGCGTGCTGGTCGATTAGAATCATGGAGCCCGCACCGACCCGGCTTTCACAAACGATGTAACTGTTGTTGAGCTGCCCGATGATCGCCAGGCTCGAAAAACGGCCGATCTCCGGCTCGGGCTCGTCGCTGCGGATGCCCACGTCCCAATCCATCTTCGTGGGCGTATGGGAAATGCGTTCGTGAAACAGCGGCGACTGGTTGCGCGACGGATCGCGCTCCGTCAGCGGCGGTCGAGCGGGCGATGTCACATGTTCCGGGAAGATCGTCGGCGACGCGTCGCCGGCCGGCGCGCGCTCGGGCGAGGGCATGGCGGTGCGCCCGACCTGAGCTAAAAAGCCCGCCCCGACCGACGCCACGCCGAACTTGTCGGCCAGCGCTTGACGCAGCGCCCGCCGCACGCCCTCGAACACCCCCGCCGGCTGCCGGAAACGCACCTCGGCCTTGGCCGGGTGCACGTTGACGTCCACCAGTTCGGGATCGATCTCCAAATTGAACGCCGCCACCGGAAAGCGTCCCTTGATCAAATGCCCATCGTAGGCGCCGGTTACCGAACCGACCAAGAGGCGATCGCGCACATACCGTCGGTTGATGTAGGGGAAAATGTGCTTGGCGGCCGACCGGCTGTAAGCGGGACTCGAAGCGTAGCCGTGCAGATGGAAAAAGGATGTCTGCAACTCGAAAGGAAACAGCGCGCTCAACACCTCGCGGCCCAGCAGCGCGCCGATTCGTTCGGGAATCGACTCGGCCGCGGCTACGCGCAGGACAGACTTGTCGCTTTCGCGCAGTTCGAAATAGACGCCGGGCTGCCACAGCGCCAGCCGGATCAACGTTTCGGCAATGTGCGCGGTTTCGGTTTTCGGCGACCGCAGAAACTTGCGCCGGCCGGGCGTGTTGAAAAACAGGTCGCGCACTTCGATCGAGGAGCCTTCAGGCAACCCCGATTCGACGACCTCGCGCACTTCGCCGCCGGTCGCTTTGACCGTCACGCCGCTCAATCGATCGCGTTGGCGCGTGGCGATGGTCAACTTGGACACCGAGGCGATGGCCGGCAGCGCCTCGCCGCGAAACCCCAGCGAAGCCACCCGCCACAGGTCGGCTTCGGTGCGGATTTTGCTCGTCGCATGCCGCTCCAACGCCAACAAGGCGTCGTCGGGACTCATACCCTCGCCATCGTCGGTGACGCGGATCGACTGCCGCCCGCCGCTTTGCACCTCGACCACAATCCGCCGCGCGCCGGCATCCAGCGAATTTTCCACCAGTTCCTTGACCACCGAGGCCGGACGTTCGACCACCTCGCCGGCGGCGATCTGGTTGGCCAACTGTTCCGGCATCACCCGAATTTTACTGGCCAACGCTCCCTCCCTTGCCGCGATAAAAAGAAAAGCCCCCGCCAAAGACGGGGGCCTTGTTCAGCACTTG
>DAINPV010000211.1:0-7099 GCA_036743315.1 bacterium
TGCGCACGGCGAAGCGCAACACGGCGTCCAGCACGTCGGCGCAGCGCGAACAGACGAAAGTCAAATCGACTCGCGCCTCGCCGCGCACGCTGACCAGTTGGTCGACGCGCTCGGCGGTCACGACGGCGCTCGCGTCGCGCAGACCCACGATGTCGGGACGATCGCGCAGGGCTTCGCCCAAGCGCGTCCCCAGGTCGGTCACCTCGTACGACCGGCCGGATTCGGGGATCTTGTGAATCGGCAACTTCATACAGCGTCCCCCACACCGGCAAAAACGAAACCAGAAGTATACGCATGCGCTTTTGCGTGTCAACCAGGAGTTTTCTTATGGAAATTCCTTTTACCGCCTCCGGGAGTTTTCGCATGGACCTTGATTGCCCCCGGGGGCGCGTTGTGCTAAAAAGGCGTTCGTTTCGATGAGCGAATGTGCTAGAAAGAATGTGATGAAGAAGAAGATGAGCGAATTGTGGCCCGATCTCGTGCTGCTGGGGCTGCTGGTGTACGTCGTGGTGCTCGGCGTGGCCACGGCGGACGAGCTGCTGGGCCTGGGGTACATTACCCCATATTTCAAATAGAGGGAGACTGCCATGTTTATCGGAGGGGTGGGACCGACCGAACTGATCATCATTCTGGTCATCATTTTGATCGTCTTCGGCGTGGGCAAGCTGCCCGAAGTGGGGCGCGGCCTGGGCAAGGGCATCCGCGAATTCAAGAACGCCTCGAAGGACGGCGAACTGGAAGCGAGCAAGGAAGACAAGCAACTCGAAGATAAGCCCGCCGAGGCCAAGGAAAAGAACGACCAGGCGTAAGCCTCGCCGAAATCGACCACAGGCCCCTCGCCCGCTCCGGCGGACGAGGGGTTTTGTTTTATCAAATGTGTTTTACGATTTTCTTGTCATCTCGACCGTAGCGTCCCTGTCCGCCGTAGCCTAAATTCTACGAAGCCTTGGCGAAGTAGAATGGCGAAGGCGGAAGCGAAGTGGCGAAGTCCGCCAAAGCTTTATGCGACGGCGGAAGAGTCCCATAGGACAGCACACCTTTGGCTGTCGCCAAAAATGACAAAAAAGAAACGCCGGCTGCACAGATTATTCCCGCGTTATATTGACACCATTGTCGCGTCGGGGTAGTTTCTTTGGTCCCTTTGAGGTGACGTTGATGGAGGTGCGCCGTGACCTTTCAAGAGCTGATTCTGGCCCTGACCGAATACTGGTCGAAGAAGGGCTGCCTCATTGTGCAGCCGTACGACATCGAAGTGGGCGCGGGAACGATGAACCCGTCGACCTTTTTGCGCGCGCTGGGTCCCGAACCGTGGAACGTCGCGTACGTCGAACCCAGTCGCCGGCCGACCGACGGTCGCTACGGCGAGAATCCGAACCGGCTGCAGCATTACTATCAGTACCAGGTGATCATGAAGCCCAGCCCGAAGAACATTCAGGAGCTGTACCTGGACAGCCTGCGCGCCTTCGGCGTGGATCCGCTCAAGCACGACGTGCGCTTCGTCGAGGACAACTGGGAAAGCCCGACGCTCGGCGCCTGGGGCCTGGGCTGGGAAGTGTGGCTGGACGGCATGGAGATCACGCAGTTCACCTACTTCCAGCAGTGCGGCGGCTTCGACTGCAAACCGGTGAGCGCGGAAATCACCTACGGCATCGAGCGCATCGCGATGTACCTGCAGGGCGTGGACAATGTGTACGACCTGGTGTGGATTCCGGGCGTGAGCTACGGCGACGTCTATCACCAGAACGAGGTCGAGCAGAGCACCTACAATTTCGAGGTGTCCGACGCGGCGATGCTGCAGAAGCTGTTCGAGAAGTACGAGGCCGAATGCCTGCGCTGCGTGGAGAAAAAACTCACCCTGCCCGCGTACGACTACTGCCTCAAGTGCTCGCACACCTTCAACCTGCTGGACGCCCGCGGCGCGGTAAGCGTCACCGAGCGCGTCAGCTACATTCAGCGCGTGCGCAACCTGGCGCGCCAGTGCGCCGTCGGCTGGATGGACGCGCGCCGGCGGCTGGGCTTCCCGCTGGTCAAGGATCCGACCGTGCGCGAACGACTCAAGCTGGGCGAACCCGACGAAGTCGAAGCGACCGAGAAAGGGGGCCAACGATGAGCGCCGCCGAACTGCTGCTGGAAATCGGCACCGAGGAAATCCCCGCGCGGTTTTTGCCCGAAGCGGAAGCCAATCTGAAAAACATGCTGGTCGGCAAGCTCAATGAATTGGGCCTGACCTTCAGCGAACTCAACGTTTACTCGACGCCGCGCCGGTTGGTTGCGCAGGCGGTCGATCTGCTCACGCGGCAGCCGGATCGCGAAGAGGAAAAGCTCGGGCCGTCGGTCAAAGCCGCCTTCGACAAGGACGGTCAGCCGACCAAGGCCGCCCTGGGCTTCGCCAAAGGCCAGGGCGTGGACGTGGCCGAGTTGCAGACCTTCACCACCGACAAGGGCGAGTACATCGGCATCAAAAAGCTCCTCGCGGGTCGGCCGGCGAAAGACCTGCTGGCCGCGTTGCTGCCTGAGACGATCCTCGCGCTGCCGTGGCCCAAGCCGATGCGCTGGGGCGACGGCGAGCTGCGGTTCGTGCGACCGATCCACTGGGTGCTGGCGCTGCTGGGCGGCGAGACGATCGCGTTCCGGCTCGACGACGTGACTTCCGGCAACCTGACCTGCGGCCACCGCTTCCACGGCCAGGGGATGATCGAAGTGCGCGACTTCGCCGACTATGAGGCCAAGCTGGCCAAGGCGAAGGTGATGATCAACGTCGAGGCGCGCAAGGAGTTGATCCGCGAGAAGTTGCTGGCGTACGCCGAGCAACTCGGCGGGCATTGGATCGAGGACGAGGAACTGGTCGAGCACGTCGCCTATCTGTGCGAATGGCCCGTGCCGCTGCTGGGCCGCTTCCCCGAGGCGTACCTGGCGCTGCCGCGCGAGGTGCTGATCACGCCGATGCGCGAGCATCAGAAATATTTCGGCTTCGAGGACGGCAACGGCGAGCTGCTGCCGGCGTTCTGCGTGATCGCGAACCTCGAGTCCAACGCGCCGGAGACGGTCATCGCGGGCAACGAACGCGTGCTGATCGCGCGGCTGGAGGACGCCAAGTATTTCTACGAAGCCGATCGCGACAAGAAACTGGAAACGCTGGCGGGCAACCTGGGCGGCATGCTGTTCCACGTCAAGCTGGGCAGCTACGCCGAAAAGGTCGAGCGCGTGCGCAAGCTGGCCAATTACATCGGCGCGCAGGTCGCCGGCGACGAACTGGAGACGATCAAGCGCGCGGCGCTGCTGTACAAGGCCGATCTGCTGTCGGGCATGGTCGGCGAGTTTCCCGAATTGCAGGGCGTGATGGGCATGTACTACGCGCGGCACCAGGGCGAAACCGAGGAAGTCGCGCAGGCGATTTTCGAGCATTACCTGCCGCGCTTCGCCGGCGACATTCTGCCCGATTCGGCCGCCGGTGCGGTGCTGTCGATCGCCGATAAAATGGACTCGATCGTCGCCTGCTTCGGCGTGGGGTTGCAGCCCACCGGCGCGGGCGATCCGTACGCGCTGCGTCGCCAGGCACTGGGCTTGTTGCGCATTCTCGAACAACGCCGGTGGAATCTGCCGCTGACCGATCTGATCCGCAAGGCGCTCGACGGCGTCGAGGATAAATTCAAAGCCGACCGCGAGGTACTGGCGCTGTTAATTTTCGAATTCATCTGCGACCGGTTGTTCCACTGGGTGACGGCGCAGGGTACGCCCTCGGGCATCGCCAACGCGGTGCTGGCGGTGCGCTGCGACCGCGTGCCCACGACGCTGGCGCGGCTGGAAGCGGTGGCGGCCTTCGCCGCGCGCGAGGAGTTCGCGGCGTTCGCGGCGGCGTTCAAACGCGCCGGGAACATCGTCAAGGATTACGACGACGCCGGTCCGGTGAAGGCCGAGTTGCTGCAAGAGGACGCAGAAAAGGCGCTGCAAACGGCCGTGCTCAACGTGAAGGATCAGGTCGACAAGTTGGTCAAGGCCGGCGATGTGCTCGGCGCGCTGCTGACCATCAGCGAGATCCGGCCGCAGGTCGACAAGTTCTTCGACGACGTGCTGGTCATGCACAAGGATCACGAGATCCGCCTCAACCGGCTCAACCTGGTCAGCTCGGTCACGGCGCTGTTCGAGGCCATCGCCGACTTCCGGCAGGTATAGTTTTAGAAAAAATCGAATATTATTGCCACCGATGCAATAATATTCGCTTATTTTCACCACCAATGTAAATGATGTTGTTTCAATTTCCCACTTATGGCAAATACATGGTCGTTTCGCCGGTTTCGAACTCCACCACTTTGTCACCGGGAACGGCCGAGCCTTGCGGCAGTTGAATGAGCGCCAGGCGGGCGGAAAAGGCGTTTTCCATTCGTTCATAAGTCAACAGCGAAGCGTTCGAGGCGAAACCGTCAACATCGAGCATAGCCTTGCCGGTGGTCGGATCATAGGACAGCAAATCGGTGCGGACAACCATATTTCTCATATAATCGCCATGTTCCACTGATTTGAACAAGGCGAAATCGAAGGCTTGCAAACCGTGGAAGGCCACCGGATAGCCGGGCGCGCCCGGGATTTCCAGACGGCGCATGGCCGGTGGGGCATGTTCGTATTGCGCCTGGAACAGCAGTCGCGGCTTTTCGTAGGTCATGGTGTAGGCATGCTCGGCCAAGGTCGCTTTACCGCTCATCATTCCCACTAACAGGTAATGAACGATCACTTTCGTGCGTGCATGGGCCATGGCTGCGTTCATTCCCCCACGATCAGCCGGTCCATGATCGAATCGAGCCCAAGTGGTAAAATTAGCTTTATTTTGGTCAATTGTTAGGTCCTTCACCGCCGCGCCGATCCCCCGCGAGGTGTAGCCGAGCGCCGGATCGTACTTGGGCGGATAGGCCGAATCAACCTGCGGCACATCGGTGCGCAACTCAAAGCCGTCGAGCAGCACGACATATTGAGTAAAGCCGGTCAGGTTCGCCGCGACCAAATCGACCGTCACCTTCGTTTGCGCCTCGTCGGCGGGCGCATCGATGAACAACGTCGCTTGTCCCCCGTAAAAACTCACACTGGCCGGCGCGTCGACCGCGTAGTAATGATAGTGCGCAACGGGCCGATCGCTCATGAAGCCGCCGCCGGTCGTCCAACTGCCGCCGACATAGGCGACATCCAGCGGCACATCGGCGGGCACTCGCGCCGGGCAACCGCCCCGCTGCGGGGCGACGCGCCAGAGACTGATGCGGTGATTGAGTTTTTGCCAACTCAGACCGAGGCCACGCATGACCAGCGCGCGCGGACAGGCCGACGACGAAGGCGTCGCCTTCTCCAATGCCTTAGCACCCAGAGCGAAACCGAGCCATGCCGCCAAGCTGAGTAGAATAAGCAACGCCGGATACATTCGTTTCAAAACGGCCGTCCTTTCCCCGGTTCAACCCCGCCTTCCCGGCGGATCTCAGCGACGGCAAACTGACGCGGCCGCGATCGTCTCATTTGTATACCGAATATTTTTCCTGAAACCGCCAACCGTAATGATCGATGATTTCCTGCATCGTCGGTTTCGGCCCCGGCTTGCCGAAGGACGCGGGAATGAGTTTATCCGCTTCCAGCACGCGTAACGCCTCCTGAGCCATCAAGTAATAACCATTCTGATCCAGGTGGCAGTAATCGAGAAACAGATTGTACCCGGGGATGCCGTGGGGCGAAACCCGCTCGGCGACCGACTCGAGATCCACCAAATGCACGTGCTCGTTGCGGCTGAACACGCGCACCATGGCGTTGGTGCTCGGCTGCGTGCGCAAGCCGGGATTGATGCTTTGGTTGAATTGATAATAGTTTTTCGCCTGCCGATAGTCGCCCAACGCTTCCCAGCATTGAGCGATGAAATACGTGCTGAAATCCATGTTTTGGCTTTGGGCGTAAGCCGCGATCGCTTCGGCGTATTTTCCTTGCGCCTGCAATTCGCGGCCCTGGCGAATTGGTTGATCCATCTCCTCGATTTTGCGTTCAAACCAGCCGACGATCTCGTTGTCGGGTTTGAGATTGATCGGCATCGCGGTCAGCAGCAGGGCGATGCCGTGACGGCCAGTCAGGGTGACGATCTGTTGCAGGTTTTTGCGCATGTTTTTTTCTTGGATCGGCGCGTCGCTGTTGACGATCTCGGCGTAGAGGCGTTGGTCGAGCGTGGGATCGGACAGCAACTGCTTTTTCATGACGCGGTACAGCACCCACTTATGCAAATGTTGGTTGAGCTTAAAGCGCGGCATGGCGCCCTCGTTGTTACCGGTCATGACGAAAACGACATCCGGTTCCAGTTTGACCAATTCCTTGACGATCTCCACGATGCGAAAGGAGTTTTGCGCGCCGGCGGCGGCGTTGATCACCTCGATGTTGTGTTGCGGATAGCGCATACGAAGTTCGTCGCGCATCCATTCACCGATGCCGCCGAAGGGATGCTCCATTCCCATCAAGACCACCGGCGTGCCCATGGCGAAAGATCCGCCGGTGACGAAAATGCGCAACGTGTCGGGCGGTTTCTTTTTCGGGAAGCGGCTGGTGAGCATCATGTCGTGCTGGAGACGAATCCACACGCCGTCGGCGGTCTGTTCCTCATGCAGCCAATTGACCGGCGGCGCCTGCACATAATCGTCGGGGCGTTCCGAATCGATCACGCCGCGTCGTTCGAGAATCTGCAGGACGATCGTCGCCGCCAGCAGCAAAAACAACAGCGGCACGAAAGCGAAAATTTTCCGTTTGGTCCGATGGCGCAAATCCGGTCCCTTCACCCGACGTTTCGGTGGATTATGAAGACATCGCCGGGAGCGCGTCAATGCAATACGGGCAAGTCGTTCCACCCCTCGCGAGCGATGAGGTCGTCGCGCGTCGGCTTCGGTCCAGGAGCGGCCAGCGCCGGCAGGTCGGCCAGCAGAACGTCCAGGATCACCTGCGACATCTCATAATATCCATGCCAATTCAGGTGACAGTAGTCGACGAACAGGTTGCTTCCCGGCAGGCCGTGGGGTGAAAGGTCTTCGGCGCGGCGTTCCAGGTCGGCCAACGGCATGCCGCGCGCGGCATGCCGTTGGCCGACCTGGAA
>DAINPV010000212.1:0-7086 GCA_036743315.1 bacterium
CGAGCGCCGGGGCGTCGGCGGACACGGCGCGCCGGTAGCGTTCGTACAGGTAATACAGCGCCGCCGTGCACAGCAGCAGCGCGATCGCGTTTTCGCTCAACGGCCCGAACATCGTACCGGTCTCGATGTTCGTCCACACCGCAAAAACGAAGGCCAGCGCCGCCAGCGCCAATGCTTGCCAGCGCAGAACGCGGCTGTCGAAACGCGCGCCCGCTTCCAACAGCAACGCGGCTACCAGCAGCCAGGCGAAAGCCAACCACAATGGCGCGATCTCGCGGTAGCCGACGATCACCGCGAGCAACACCGCCGTCGCAAAGGCCTTGGACACATACAGTTCGATCTCGTTCACCCGCCCGGCCAGGCGGCCCAGGCGGTGGAAGCGCGCGAAGGCCGCGTACGCCAGCGCGATCACCGCCGCCTCGCAGCCGATGCGATAGGCCAGACCGTGTGTGTAGTACATTTCCGAAGCGCCCAGCAGCGGGACCAGCGCGCCGACGATCGCCAGGAACGAGAAGTACGAACCCTGCACGCGCAGGTGCGGCTCGTCGAGGCGCAGGCCGATTTCCATCTGCAGCAGGCCGAGCGCGGCGGCGAACACGGCCGCCGTGAGGATCTCGTCGGGCACCCAGTTGCGCACCAGCAGAATCGTCACGATCGTCGTCGCCAGATAACCGAAGAGGAACGAATACGTTTCCGGTTGCTTGATGCGCCCGCGCAGCGTGTGGCGGAAAATCGCGTTGAGGTACAGCACCACGGCCAGCGTGCCGAAGGTCAACGTGCGCGCGTAGAAGTTGTAGCCGAGGAGCGTCAGCATATCGCTCTGGAAGAAGTCGCGTAGGAACATCCAACCGACGACCAGCGCGAAATTGACGATGGCAAGTAAGCGGAAGCGGCGTTCGTCGCCCAGCAACCCGGCGGCGTAGAGCGCTTCGGCCTGCAACAGCCAGGCGACGACCAGCCATGCGCCGCCCAACAGCTTGAAGTACATCGTCAACGTCGTGCACAGCAAGGCGAGAATGAGATTGAGCGTGTAAAGGTTCGTGCGTTTCCAAGCGTGCGTCAAAAATGTCTGGACGAGATAGAGCACGGCCAGCGAGCCGGTGAAGTACCAGCGCCATTCCGGATGCGCCGTGCCGAAGTGGTAGCGCGCGACGGCGACGAACAGGAAGAAGTTCATCGCCGACAGCCACAGGCTTTTGGTTTCTTTTTGCTCTTTGTCCGGCTTGATGATGTACGTCGCCAGCGTGAACGTCAGCCAGTACAGATAGAGCATGATCGAACCGGTAACGAACTCGGAGCCGGTGCGCACGCCGCCGACCCAGATGTTCATTTCCAGAAAGCGCACGAGAATCGCGTGCGTGGCGTAGCAGGCGATCAGACTGAACAGCGCGAGCGCGAACCACTGCTGACGATGCAAAATGAACAACATCGACACGGCGAGCACGGCGGAGGCGATCAGGCTGAAAATCGCCGCTTCGGCCAACTGAATGGTCAACGCAATGGTGATGAAGGCGATGAAGTAGCACAGAGTGGTCAGCGCCTCAGAGCGATAGCGGAACGAGTGGACGATCATACCCACGGCCAGGGCCATCAGCAGCAGCACGTCGACGGTCGGGTCGGCGATCAGGCGCGCCTGCGGCAGGTAGTGAATGAGGAAGGTCGTCACGTACAGGCCGGCCCAGCCGCCGGCGATCATGATGCGCGCCCAGACCGTGTATTTCTCCAGCCGGTCGAAGACCAGGCCGGTCGTCCACATGCCCGCGCAGGCGAGGTAAACCACGACCGTCTTGCCGACCATGCCCAGCTTGCCGAAACCGATGCTCAGCAGATAGCCCAGGCCCAGCACGACGATGAACGCGCCGATGCGCGTGCCCCACACGGCGGCGGTCGATTCGATGTCGCCCCAGTTGATCGGGCGCGCCGGCTTGGGTTGCGGCGACGGCGACGGGCGGGGCGATGGGCGCGGCGGTTCGGGTTTGTGCGTCGGGCGCGGCGGAGTTTGTTGCTTCGCGTGCATGCCGCCGATGCCCGGCGTGGGCGGCGGCTGGATCGGCGCTTCGTGCGACGGCGTTTGCGGCGTGACGGGCTCCGCGACGAGCGCCGCATCGTCGATGATCTCGAGTGGCGCTTGGGGCGCGGGAATTTCCTCGGCCGACGGCGGCGCGGGCTCGTCGGGCAACTCCGGCGCGAGGGCGGCCTTTTCGGTGATTTCCGGCAGATCGTAATGCGCCGTGATTTCCGGCTCGGCGGCAGCCGGTTTTCCTGTCTCGGTCCACTTCGCTTCCTTGGCGACCAGCCCGGCAATCGTTGCCAACGCGGACAACGGCGGCGCTTCGTCGGCCGCGTGTTCCAGCGACGACTGCTGAGCATAAGCCGCTTCCGCCCGGGTTAACGCCAACCGGCGTTCCAGGGCCTCGAGGCGTCCCTGCAATTTGGCCACCTGCTCGCGGCTGACGCTCTGCTGTTTGATAATGTCGAGTTCGCCGCGAATTTCGGCGAGGTTGCGCATGATGGCCTGCAGCATTTGTTGGGTGCGGTCCGTTTCGTTCATCAGCGCATCTCCTGGATGGACGATCACCTGCCGGGAATCCCCGCCGAACAACGACCGGCGGTTCTCGCGCCCTGCACCACAAAGAAATTTTTATATGTGTTGGATAATCTTACTCAGTCCTTCGGCTGTCAAGAAACGTTTTAGCGAAACGCCCGTTATCGTGACGACCGCAGCTTCGTGCCGCCGAGAAAATCGGTCGCGGCGAAGTCCCGGTGACAGTCAATGCAGCTTTGGATGCGGCCGGGCGGCGGCAAGGCGCGCAGCGAGCCGTCGGGAGTACGCGTTTCATAATACCAGTCGTTGTTGAGCGGATCGTAACCCTCATCCATTTTAACCATCACCGTGATGATGTCGAAGGTTCCCTCGCCGTCCTGGTCGACCTCCTGAATGGAGGTCGTGCCCTGCGGCACGGCAAACGCGTCCAGGTCAACGAGCGATTGGATATTCGTCGAATACCAGATCCGTACCGCCAGGCCTTCCTGGCCGACGATCAATTCGTTCGTCATGGTGAAGAAATCGGGCGAAGTGCGATAGGCGGGATCGAAACCGCCGGGTCCTTGCGGCAAGGGCGTGTCATCGTCGTCCGCCGCATCGTCATCGGGCGCATCGTCATCGTCGACTGCGTCATCGTCATCAAGCGCATCGTCATCGCTCGCATCGTCATCCTCGACGGCGTCATCGTCATCGGCTACGTCGGCATCATCGTCATCATCGTCATCGTCGCCGCAAACGAGACAAACGCCGAAACAAAACAACATGCCCAACGGCAGCACCAACGTTTTAGACCTGAAGCGCATCATCGCTCGCTCCTCATTTTTTTCATCCAAGTCCGATCATACACAAGCGACGGAAGAAAACCATCGCCCGCCGACAAGGTGTTCGTTGACAACCGCGTTGAATAATGTTATCTTTATAGCATATTCCATCCCGCATTTCCTGAAGTGAAAGGATGCGCCCATCGCCATTTTAGCCTTCATCGTTTTCGGCGCGTACCTGATCGGCACGGCCACCGGCTTCGGCAGCGCGATCATCACGCTGACCTTCGCGGCGATGTTCTACCCGTTGGACTACGTGATCCCGCTGATCATCCCGCTGAACCTGGTGTTGTGCGTCTACCTGGTCGTGCGCCACCACGACGGCGTCGACTACCGGCTCTTCCTGCAAAAAATCATTCCGCTGTCGCTGCTGGGCATGCCCGTGGGCATGTGGCTGTACTACCGGACCGAAGCGGCGTCGCTCAAATGGGTCTTCGGCCTGTTCGTGCTGGCGCTGTCGCTGTTGGAAATCGCGCACCTCGTGCGCCGCAAGGGACAAAGTACGCTGCACCCGACCGGAATGTGGCAGACGATTTTCTGGCTGCTGGGCTGCGGCGTCGTGCAAGGGCTGTGGGTTTCGGGCGGCCCGGTGGCGGCCTACTGGGCCGGGCGCAACATCGCCGACAAAAACACCTTCCGCTCGACGCTTTCGCTGTTGTGGATCGTGCTCAACGTCGTGCTGTTGATCACACACCTGATCGCCGGGACGATCGACATCGCTTCCATCCGCACCAGCGCGCTGCTGCTGCCCGCGGTTCTGATCGGCATCGTGCTGGGCGAGATCGTCCACACGCGTTTGCCCGAACGCGGCTTCCGCATCTTTGTTTATCTCGTGCTGGCTTTCGCCGGCGCGGCGATCCTCTGGCGGGGCTGAAAGAGCCGCAGCAGCAAACACTCCACGCGCAGGCTGAGGTCCTTCCAGATCAGAACGATCAGCAGCCACCACAAGGCAATCCACAGCGGGACGCCGCCGAGCCTGCCCAGGTGATAGTAGTGCAGCCCGCCGAGTTGGATGAAGAGGATTTCAGTCGCCGGGCCGCCGACGAGAAAAAGTCCCAGCAGCCGACGGTCGTGCCGATCGGGCGGGAAGAGGCAACCGTAAACGAACAGCGCCGCCGCAAACGGCAACCACGACAGCACCGGATGCAGATACCACCGGTAGATCGCCTGCCGCGTCAGCGCGACAAGCGCCAGCAGCAGCGCGACTTTCAACATGCCGCTCACGATCGTTCGCCGGCCGAAGCGGACGACATCGACCGGCGCCGCCGGCGGCGCAAGCGCCCGCCATCTGGCCAGCCGCGCGACGAAGCGCAGGATCAGTCCCCAGTAGAGCAGCATCCACAGCGGGATCGTCGTCCAGGCGAAGAAGTGCGGCACCGTATAATCGTAGATGCGGTGATGCACGACCGAGTTCCAGTCGTTGAAGGCGCCCAGCAGCGTGCAGATCGCCAGGAAGACGAACTCCGCGGCGAGATTCACCCGCTCGCGTTTCGCCGCCAGGGCCACCAGAGAGCAACGCGCGGCGACGACCAGCGGTACGAGAATCGTCATGAACCACAAGCGACGGCTCGCCAAACAGATCGCGAGGCCGATCGCCGCAACGGCCGCCGCATCGATGGCCGTCAGCAGGTGACTGTCGCCGGCCGGTCGGTCCGTGTTCGTCATCCCGACGCCCTCCCCGCCGCTCCCTGGGACAGAAGCAGAATGCCGATGAGGATCAGCGCGATGAACCAGACGACGTGCATCGGCGGAAAGACCTCGTAGATGGCGATCTCCAGCACCAGCGGCGTCAGGATCGTCGCGGAATTGACCGCCGGGACGACCTCGAGCGCGCGGCCGCGCAGGAAGCCGAGTTGTGTCACCACCGTCGCCGTCACGGCGAAAACGATCGCCACATACGGATAGGGATTGTCGAACTGCCCGAGCAGCGAGCCGCCCGCCTTGACCAGCGCCGCGTCGGCCAGGAACAACGAGACGCCGATCGACATGCCCGCCGTGCAACCGTAGGCGATGCCGTGAATGCGCCGGATGACGCGCGCCAGCAAACAAACCAGCAGGCCGGCGCCGACCAGAACGGTGAGCGCCAGCCACAAATGGTCATCGGTCAGGATGCGCGGCCCGATCTCGCGCCCGGCGCCGAGGTAACCAAGCACCGATGTGCCGACCATCACGAAGCCAATGCCCAGGGCATCGATCGTGCCGGCCTTTTCGCCGATCACCTTCACCGCGTAGACGGCCAACCCCGCCAGGCCGATGCCCGTCGTTGCCGAAATCGACGAGGGCGAGCAGGAATACTTGAGGCCAAGCGAAAAAGGCAGCGCCGAGCCGCCGGTCAAACTCAGGCCGATCAACCAGATGCCCAGGTCGCGCCGCCACGGCGGCTGCAGCATCCGACGGCCTTGCAGAAAGACGTGTACCTTCTGCTTCTGCACCCCTTTGCCGACGTTGAGCATCAGCGCGGCCAGCACGCCGAGCAGTAGACCGCCAACGAACGTCATGTTTCGCCTCACCCCCGCCCGCCGAAGGCGAACGCAAACATTTCGCCGAGCAATCCGCCGGTGAGCGGGTGCAGCAAGCCGTCCATATAGCGCGCGGTCGTGTAATTTTGCATCCAAGCGCACTGGCCGCCGCACTGATTCTTTGCCGGCCCATGAAAGAAATTCGGATTGACCAGCTTGGCGCCGGCCCGGTAGGCCTCGTCGAAGTCGGCGTAGTCGAGCAGTTGCAGCGAGACCGGGGCGACGTTCGCCGCGGCGCGGCAGGGCCAGCAGATTTCCCCGTTCGACCAAACGTGTGGCTTAAGCGCCGTGAAACACCGGTACGGTTCGGCGTAGAGCAGCCGTCGCAACAGTCGCTCCGAGCCGATGATCTTGTGCCCGCGCCGCTTGCGGGTGAGGATTTCCTCGGCCAGCGCCCGGTAGGCGGGATCGTTGAGCAGGGCGCGATCCGGTTCGTGCCTGTGGTTGACCGGCACCGGCACGAACCAAACGTCCAGGTCGCTCATCAGATCGAGCACCGCGCGCGCCTCATCGATCGTCTCGCGTGTGATCACCGTGTTGACCGCCAGCTTGAAGTCGATCTCGCGGCGCAATTCGCGCAAAAGCAGGATGTTGGTGAAAACGCGCTCGGCCTGCCTGACCCCCCACAGTTCGTCGAGCCGCGCTACGTCCAGGCCGTCGAGGCTGACGATGACCACGTCCATCTGGCGCAGGAAACGCGACCAGGCCGGATCGGCCAACCGCCGATGCAGCAGGCTGCCGTTGGTGTTGATCATGTTCGGGAAATAGCCGAGGCGCCAGGCATGATCGAGCAGCTCCGGCAGATCGTGACGCAAGGTCGGCTCTCCGCCGCACCAATAAATGGCCGGCGTGCCGGTGATCATCACCTCGAGCAGACGCCGGCCCCCGGCGGTGTCCAGCCGCGCGGGGTCGGGCACGTCGAAGTATGCCCGGCCTTGATGGTTGTCGCAGTAGGCGCAGCGGAAGTTGCAGTCGTTGAGCATCGTCCAGATGACGTAGAGCGGCCGTAGCGCATGATCGCCGCGCCGGTAGCGGATTTGATTGACCGCGTAGTTCTCGGCCACTTTCCGCAGCGCCTTGGCCTTGCGGGCGAGATCGCGCGCGCGGTCGGCCGCCGAAAGATCGGCGTCGCGCGCCAGGTTCGGCAGCAGGTTCTCGGCCGTCTCGCGGGCGTCGGCCAGGCAGTGCGCGAAATCCGGGT
>DAINPV010000213.1:0-7085 GCA_036743315.1 bacterium
GTTACAACACGACGCGGGACGCACAAACCGCGCTGGCGCAACAAGCGCCGGCGATCCTGACCCTCGGGTTGACGATGGCCGGCGTGTTTTTCACGCTCGCGTTCTCGCCGCTGGATATCCTGCGCGACATCGGACTGGGCCTGGGCCTGACCGCGCTGGTCGCGACGGCGCTGACGTTGACCTTCGCGCCGGCGACGCTGTCGTTCTTCACCTTCAAGGAACCGCGTCGCTTCGCTTTCCTTTCAGCACAGCACGGTTTCGCCGCGAAACTGGCGCAGGGCATGGCGCAACGGCGCAAGGCGCTGACGATCGCGGCCGTGGCGGTGACGATCGCGGCGACGGCGCTGACGTTCTTCGTGCCGCGCAACGCGAACATGATGGACAACTTCCCGGCCGGCAGCGAGCCGCGCGTGACCGACGATCTGATGCTGGCGCACTTCGGCGGATCGTCGCTGTTCATGATCAACTTCCGCGGCAAGGACGTGCGCGAGCCGGCGATTCTGGAGCAGATGGAATTGCTGTCCAAGCGCATCCGGACGATCGAAAACGTGTATTTTCCGCAGTCGATCGCCGACGTGGTGACGATGCTCAACCGCAACCTCAACGCCGAGCCGACGGTGCCCGAGTCGATGGAGAAGATCAACAACCTGTGGTTCATGCTCGAAGGCCAGGCGCAGGTGGCGATGCTGCTGGACAAGAACTACACCGACGGCATCATCCTGGGCCGCATCGGTTCGATGGACGCGGCGGTGGTCGGGCGGGCGATCGCGCAACTGCGGCAGGCGATCGACGAGACCGTCGACATCGACCTGGTGAGCGTCGCGCCGGGCGACTTCCCCGAGGTGCCGCGCAAGGCCTTGCTGAAAGCGCTGGCCGAACGCGCGGCGGAAAAAGCGGCACTGGATTATCAATTCCACACCGGCAAGAAAATCCAGAATCCGAAGGGCTTCGCGCGGGCGCTGCGCGAGGTGCGCACCGACCGGATTTTATTGACGGCCGAGGAGCGCGCGGACCTGCAGTCGCGCATTGCGGAATACTTGTCCGGCAGCGGTTGCGACGTGGTGTTGCCCGAGAACTTCGACGCGACGCCCGCCGCGCAGGCGCTGGCCGCGCTCGACGCGCCGGACGCGGCGACGCTGGTGAGCGCGCTGCAGCAGGCGCTGCCGCCGGCGAGTTGGCAAGAGGATCCGGAATCGTTGAACTACGCGGCCGCGACGATCGGCGAGACCTTCGACAAGCTGTACAAACGCGTGCGGCTGGCCAAGGCCCGCAAGACGGCGGAAAAGGCGATGGCGTTGGACCTGCGCACGGCGATGCACGCGGCGCTGTCGGCCGATTTGAACGGCGATCTGTGGACGATCAACAACAACCGGATGGGCGTGGCTTACGCGCGATTCAAGCAAATCACGGGCGCCGAACCGCCGGCGGAAAACCGCATCGCCGTCGAGGTGCGCCTGACCGGACTGCCGGTGGTCACCGCGAAGCTCAACGACCGCCTGCCCGCGGACACGGCGAAAGTCCTGGGGCCGGCGCTGGCGTTGATTTTCGTCATCGCGCTGGTGCGCACCCGCCGGGCGAAAACCGCCGGGGCCGTCGCCTGGGCGGCGGCGCTCGCCGTATTGATCAACTTCGCGGCGCTGACCGTGTTGGGCATCGCGCTGGACAACATCATCGTCGTGGTGCAGAACATCGCGATGGCCGTGGGCGCGGCGTACGCCCTGTTGTTGGCGGGCGGAACCGACGAAGGGCGGGCGATCGTCGCGCACACGAGCGCGGTCGCGCTGGGCTTCGCGGCAATGATCTTCGCCGCGCTGGGCACGCAGGCGCTGCTGGGTCTGTTCATCACACTCTCGATGATAACGACCACAGTCGCGGCCTTCGCGCTCGTGCCGGGAACGAAAATGAACTGAACCATGCGCGTCGCGCGGCGCGCCTCGTAAAATCTCGTGGAGGAAAAAGACGATGATGAAACGGATCGCCCTGGCGTTGGTGCTGGTGCTGGCGTGCGCCACGCTCGCGTCGGCCGAGACCCTGACCGCCGACCAGATTCTGCAGAAAGCGGACGACGTGATCAACGCGTCCAAGAACTTAGCCACGCACATTCGCATGACGGTCGTGGACGCCGACGGCACGCAGAAGGTGCGCGAAATCAAGGCCTGGCAGCAGAGCGGCATGCGCATGGTCAAGTTCCTCCAGCCAGCCAGCGACCGCGGCATCGCGCTGCTGTCCACCGATTCGGAAACCAACTACGTCTACCTACCCGCTTACAAGAAGGTGCGCCGCGTGGCTTCGCATGTGCGCAACCAGACCTTCATGGGCACCGACTTTTCGCAGGAAGACATGGCGGTGACGCGCTACGCGGACGA
Organism: bacterium; assembly: GCA_036743315.1. Taxonomy (GTDB): domain Bacteria; phylum Lernaellota; class Lernaellaia; order Lernaellales; family Lernaellaceae; genus CALBTQ01. The sequence continues at coordinate 2,367 of DAINPV010000213.1, forward strand.
TTTCACGCCCCAGCTCGTCGGCCAGGACGACAAGTTCTACATGCTCAAGCTGACGCGCAAGCCGGGCTCGAAGGTCAGCTATTCGCGCTTGGATTTCACCATCGCCAAGGATCACTTCGTAATCAAAACGCTGGTCTACTACGACAACAACGGCAACAAGCTCAAGACCGAGGAGCGCGCGGACGTGCGGCAGTTCAAGGGCAAGTACTGGGTGTTCATGAACATCGTGATGACCAGCGCGAAAGACGGTCACCAGACGCGCATGGACATGCTCAGCTACGAATACGATATCGATCTGCCCGGCGACTTTTTCACCGAACGGACGTTGAAACGGCCGGTGCGATAAGGACACGCGATGAGTTTACGACTTGCGCTCGCGGCGTTGCTGTTGTTGTGCGCGGCGGTCGTCGCCGCCGCCCAGGAGAACCTGGAGATCACCGGCTACGTGGAGACCGACAACCGCCTGACGATCGAAAGCGATCGGGAAAGCGTCTTCAATTATAATGAGAACACGCTGGCGATGATTTTCAAGGCGTGGCCGGCCGACCGCGTGACGATCTACGGCAGTTTCCAACTCGACGCGATCGGCGTGGACGAGCGGCTGGACGACGACCAACTGACGATCGGTCAGCAGCAGGATCGCGCCGCGGTCGACCCGGTACGGCTGGAGTTGGACGAGGCGTACCTGGAAATCAACGGCCTGTGGCTGCGCAACCTCGACGTGCGCATCGGCAAGCAGCGCATCGCCTGGGGCACCGGCGACCAGTTCAACCCGACCGACAACCTCAACCCGGACGACATGCACGACCCGTTGCAGTTCGGCCGCAAGCTCGCCTCGCCGGCGGTGCGCGCAACCTACTACGCCGGGCCGGTCACGATCACCGGCGTGGTCGTGCCGCTGTTCGAGCCGGTCCTGCTGCCGCAGACCGACATCCGGCCGATCTTCGAGGCGATGTTCGAGACGATGGCCGACGAGTTCGCGATCGACACCGGCGACGCGGCGCTGGACGTGATCTTCAAAGGGATGATGATCGACGCGATCAAGGGCGCGCGCATCGGCGACGTCAACGTGCACAGCAAGCTGCCGTCGCGGGCGGCGAAGAACGCCAACGCGGGCGTGCGCCTGTCCGGGACGGTCGGTTCGGTCGACCTGTCGGCGAGCTACGCGTGGGTGCGTGACGATTTCGGCGTGCCCAAGCGCATCATGATGAACGTCGCGCCGCTGTCGACGGGTCTGAAAATCGTCGATGAAATCGACCTGGACGTCGAGCAGCGCTTTCCGCGCCTGCAGGTGATCGGCGCCGACTTCGCCACGCAGATTCCCGTGCTGGACGTCGGCTTCTGGGGCGAGGCGGCCTATTTCATCCCCGAGCGGATGAAGACCGAGTATTACCTGGACGCGGGCAGCCTCAACGCGCTGCTGTCGACTTTTGCCGACGAGGATTTCGACAAGGGCCTGGTGATCGCCGAGGACGAACCGCTGGACGAGAATTACCTCAAGGCGGTGAGCGGCGTGGATTACACCTTCCCCGGTTCGTGGTATGTCAACGCGCAGTACATTCGCGGGCTGCCCAACGACAACACGGCCGAGGCGGTGGACAACTACGCGTTCGGCGGCGTGGACAAACCGTTCTTCCACGACACGATCAAGCCGCGCGTGTTCTCGGGCGTGTGTTTCGACGACGAGAGCTGGGTGCTTTATCCGCAGGTGTTTTTCTATCCGTTGGATTCGGTGGAACTGCACGCCGGCGCGTTTTTGGTCTTCGGCGAAGTGGACACCAAATTCGGCGCGTTCGGCGACGACCTGGCTTTTTTGCGGGCCAAAGTGTCGTTCTGACGTTTCCGCTTAAACGAAAAGAGGAAAGCGCTCGCTTTCCTCTTTTTTTATGTTCGCATAACCTTCAGATGTCGAGAATCTTGTTGACCATCTTGAAGATCGACCGGAACTTCAGGCCGTGGCTGGCCGAGCCTTTGAAGCTCATGTCGCGGTTCAGGTAGGCGCTGGTGGCGCTGAGCGTGTTGCCGAAAATGCCGGTCGTGGTGCGCGCGTCCATGCCGATGACCATATCCGGCGCGTCCATTTTGCCCACGCCGAACGAGAACGCGCCGTGCTCGACTTTAAGCCAGTAATCGTCGCCGTCCTCGATGTTGAACTGGAAGGAAACGTTGTCCTTCGCGGTTTTCTTCTGGATCTTGTCGTCCTCGTTGCAGACCTCGGTCACCACCTGGAAATAGTCGCGCATGTCGGCAAAGGCGAACGTTTCGTTGCGGATCTTCTCCACGATCGCGGTTCTCAATTCCTCGTTTGCCATGTTGACTCCTTTTGTGGCGGCACGATTCAGATTTTCATTGCCGCGTTGTATCCCTCGTGAACGGCCTCGTACATTTTACGCGCCGTCCTTTTCTTGCAATCGCCGATTTTGAACACCAGGGGCACCCGGCCTTGCAGCGCCTCCTCGTCCGCGTCGCAGTGCGGTTTGGCGCCGGTGGCCATAACCAGATCGTCGAAATCGATGAACAGTTCCGCGCCGGCGTCGGTGACCGCACGCAGGCGGCCGGGCAACACTTCCTCGACCTTGGTTTGCAGGTGGATGGTCAGATTCTCGTCCGCCTCCATCAGCGGCACGACCTCCTTGCGCACAAGCGCGTAAATGTTGTCGCCCAGCTTTTTAAGCATCTCGACGATGGTCACCTTCTTGCCGCGATGCGAAAGGAACTCGGCGACCTCCATGCCCACCATGCCGCCGCCGATGATCGCGACATGTTGCCCGGCGGGCACTGCGTCGCCGCCGAGGATGTCGTCGTAGACGTAATGCGACTGCGCGTCCAGGCCGGGAATCGGCGGCACCAGCGGCACCGTGCCGGTGGCGAGGATCAGCGCGTCGGGCGAGAACTCGTCGAGCAGCGCGGTCGTGAACGCGGTGTTCAGGCGCACCTGTACGCCGTGGTCGGCGAGCATCTGCTCGTGGTAGGCGAGGTAGTTGGACATCTCAACTTTCATCGGCGCCGCCGCGGCGAGCACCAGCGCGCCGCCGATACGCTCGCGTCGGTCGATCAACAGCACGTCGTGGCCGCGGCAAGCCGCCACGCGCGCCGCTTCCAGCCCGGCGGGACCGGCGCCGACGATCAGCACTTTTTTCACCTCGTCGGCCGGCTCGATTTCCTCGCCGCCCACGATGTTGGCGTTGATCGCGCAGTCCACCTCGTCCTCGGTGAGGATGCGGTTGAGGCACGTGTTGCAGCCGATGCACAGGCGGATCGTTTCCGGCCGGCCTTCGCGCAGTTTTTTCGGCAACTCCGGATCGGCGAGCAGGCCGCGCCCCATGGCGATCAGATCTGCCTTGCCGTCGATGAGCACCTGCTCGGCGAAGGCGGGGTCGTTGATGCGCCCGACGACGATCAGCGGGATGCGGTCCAGCGCCTGTTTGACCACCGCCGCGGCGGGCACGAAGCAGCCGCGCGGATAGTTCATGTAGGGCACGGTGGGGAAGCGCGGCGAGTCGAAGGTGCCGCCGGTGATGTGAATCAGATCGGCGCCCTCGTCTTCCAACCGTTTGGCGACCAGCGCGATTTCCTCGACCTCGACGCCGCCCTCGCGGTAGTCGCTGCCGTTGAGGCGGAAGCCGACGATGAAATCGTCGCCGCACATTTCGCGCACGGCGTGCAGCACTTCCAGGTGCATGCGCATGCGGTTTTCCAGCGATTGCGGCCCGTACTCGTCGTCGCGCTTGTTGTTGATTTTCGAGAGAAACTGATTGAGTAAATAACCGTGCCCAGCGTGAATTTCGACGCCGATGAAGCCGGCTTCCCGCGCGCGGCGGCTCGCCTGGGCGTAGCCGTCGACGAGCTCGGCGATGCGCTCCTTGGTCAGCGGTTCGGGAATTTCACCGGACAGCTCGAAGGGTACGTCCGACGGCGCTTCGGGCGTGTGGCCGGTCATGAACTCCGACGCCTGGCACCCGGCGTGATAGATCTGCAGCATCGCCTGCGAGCCGTGCTCGGTGATGCGCGAAACCAGCTCGGCGAAATCGTCGACGCGGTCGTCGTCGCTGATGTTGAGCATCGTCTCGGTGCCGCTGCCGCGCTTGGTGAAGTACGCGGCCTCGACGATGATCAGGCCGCACTCGCCCTTGGCGCGCGTTTCGTAGTAGTCCATCAACTCTTCGTAAATGGCGCCGTCTTCGTCGCCCATGTTGGTGTCCATGGCGGGCATGACGATCCGGTTGCGCAAGGTGACGCCCTTGATCGTGAAGGGCTCGAGCAGCTTCATATCGCCTCCACAGGAACAGGATAGGGAAACGGCCGCGAGCCGCGGGCGCCCGACCGGCCGACCGATTTGCATGAAGGTACCCTAAGTACCCGAGCAGGTCAAAGCTGGATCGGCGAATGAGCGGACGATTTTCAGTGCACGTAACGGCCGTACACCCAGCGCGCTTGCGTGGGGTGAATCCGCCACCAATTGTTTTCCACGGCATAACCGCTGACCGGCTCACCGGGGCCGAGCGTGCCCAGGATGGGATAATCCTTGCCGGGCCCGCTGCGCACGTTGAGCGAATCGGCGGTGACGTTGCCGCAGCACACCACCGGCGGCGCGGGCGCCTCGGCGTCGAGCGCGGTCAACTCCCGTTGTATCAAGGGAATGAAATGGACGCGCGCATCGTCGATTGTGTTGCCGTGGAAAAACGCGGTGCCGGGGCAAGACTTCGCGGCGAACCAGTG
>DAINPV010000214.1:0-7055 GCA_036743315.1 bacterium
GGAATATTCGGCGCGATTTCGGATAGTTGATCGATCAGATCGTCGAAATCGTGGTTGGAGGTGCAATAGACGATCATCAGGTCCGGTTGAGACTTGAGTTGCGCCATCAGGTCGTCGAAGGCGTTTTGCAGGGCAATTCTGGTGTCTTCGGCGGTGGAAAAGGCCGAGGCGACTTTCATCCGATTCTTCCCCCTTGCTTAAATGCAATAGGCATCTAGGCAACTATCGGACCCTTATTCGAAAAGCCTTAGGAAACTTTTTCTAACTGTCGATTTTTATGCAGGATTTTATTGTCCGGCTATTTGAACATCGACTATCTATCTTTGTGCGCTTTTCTTCCCGTGCCGGGTTAACTTATCTGTTTTGGAAGATAATTATTTATCGAGATGCCGTCTGGTTGTCGACGACGGATGCCCCCGAAGCGTAAAGTTATTCAAAGCACCGGAATCACACATGTTTCCACCGGAATGTTGCGAAAAATCGTGTAAACGATCACGATAATCAATATCGTCCAATAGACTGCGGGAGTATCGAGAAATCCCAGAAGTATGAAATTCCTCCACTGGTTGACGATCGGTTTGACGAGCAGCAACGGCATTAAGAGCATCATCAGCGGGTTGCACCCCAGCGCCGCGACCAACTTGCCGTGCAGCAGCGCATGCAGCGCGCGCATCGTGCCGCACCCCGGGCAATGCAAGCCGGTCAGGGCATGGAGCGGGCGCTGCACATACAGCGTCAACAGGCGTGGATCGTTGAACATGAGCCACAACAGCCCCGCCGCAACACCCAGAACCGCCGTTGCGAAAATGGTTTTTTTGTTACACGGCGACATTCCGTACAAAATGGCAAACAACATGAAGATCAAGCCGCAAGCAAAGGATATCCAACACCCGTCATTCGCCTGATCCTCAAGCCGATAAAAGAGTCCTGGACGGTAACCGACCGATGGTGCATGGGTAATCGGCCCGGTCGAAGCATTGTTTTTTGGTTGTCTGAAAAACTGTGAAATGCTAACTTTTTCCCGACGATCCGGTCAACGTGGGGGCGCCGGAATTTTTGGCAACGGGAGGGTGTGGAGATGAAATTACGTCGATTGATTTGGCAGCTTTTCTTGACGGTGGCCGTGTCCTTGCTGGCTTATTTATCCGCCGCCTGCGACTCCGAAATGCTCGATAAATTCGACGGCCGCATCTGCGTCGGCGCGGTCTGGGGCCAGGTCACCGACACCCAGGACGACCCGCTCGGCGGCGTCGACGTCACCTTGCGCGACGGCATCGGCACCGCCATGCGCACCGACGACAACGGCTACTTTGTGATCATCGGCGCGTCCGTCGGCGAGGAAATGGACGTGCGCTTCGACAAGGACGGCTACGCGCGCACCCACAAACCGGTCAACCTCATGGAAGGCGTTTTGTCCTCGATGGAAACGAAAATGAAAAAGATCCAGCGCCTGGGCCAGCGCTCGTCCGACGAGGATCTCGACGAACGACTCGACGACGGCAGCCGCGTGAGCGTTCCGCCCGGCGCCCTGGTCGATCCCGACGGCAACGTCGCCACCGGCGCGATGGACATCGCCATCACCGGCCTGCGCGTCGAAACCGTCGACATCGGCGCCGCGCCCGGCAATTTCGACGGCCGCGACGAAAGCGGCGACGAAGGCAAGATCGAAAGCTTCGGCATGATCGACATGAACTTCTCGCAGAACGGCGAGGCCTTGCAGTTGGCCCCCGGCGAAACCGCCATGGTCGAGTTCGAAGTCGGCACCCTCGGCCGCGAAGAGGGCGACGTCATCCCCCTGTGGTACTACGACTCCGACGCGCAGCAGTGGATTCGGGAAGGGGAATGCGAGGTCATGGAAACCGACGAAGACGGCACGCTCGCCTGCGTCGGCGAGGTCGCCCACTTCTCCACCTGGAACGCGGATCAAACCTACGAAGCGACCTGCGTCAAAGGCATGCTGCGCGATCAGGCGGGACAACCGGTCGCCGGTGCGCTGATCAACTCGCAGGGCGTGTCCTACAACGGTGAGGATCGCGTCAACTCGAATCCCGACGGCGCCTTCATGGCGTACGTCAAAACGTCTTCCCGGGTGGTCTTGAATTTTTTCAAAGAAGGAGGACGTGCGACCATGGAAATCGAATCGTCCGATAAACTCTGCCTCCAGGCGACCTGCTGCGAAGACCTTGGCGAAGTCGTTTTAAGCGGAAGCGATGACGATGACGACACCGGTGGCGACGATGCCGGCGACGACGACGAACGCGATGACGACGACGACGAAATCCGAGCCCCCGGCTCCGACGAACCGCTCACCCTGTGCGTCGACGCCTACGACGAAATCGAAAAAGCCTGCGGCGAAGATATGTAACCGCCGAAAAAACGAAACGCCGCCTCGACTCGCTCGGGACGGCGTTTTCATTTAAGCGCCTCGCGCGGGATTGGCCAAATGCCGCGCCTTGGCTATCATGCTCTGCGGAGGAAACACCCATGTCCCAACCGGCGGCGTTGCGCGAGAAAATCGAAGAGCGGCTCGGACGAAAACGGCAATACCGCGTGATCTTGCGCCGCTGCGACGAACCGACGCCGGCCAACGCGCGCCGCCTCGTCGCCGAGTGTTTCGACGCCCTGGGCGTGCGGCCGCGCGGCAAGGCTTTCATCAAGCCCAACGTCGTCAGCGCCAACCGGCGGTACATCCACGATTCCTACACCGATCCGCGTCTGGTCGGTGAAACGATTAAACTCCTGCGCGAGCGCGGCGCGACGCAGGTGACCGTCGGCGAGTCGGGCGGCTACGGCATTCCCTCGCGCCTGTTTTTGTGGGAGTCGGGCTTTTTGCGCTTGCGCCAAACCGGCGCGCGCGTGATCGACCTGAACACCGAGCCGGTCGTCGTCGCGCCCCTGACGCGCGGCGTCCATCACAAGTCGATGCGCGTGGCCCGCAGCCTCGCCGACGCCGACTTCCTCTGCTGGATGCCCAAACTCAAGTACCACATCTGCTGCACCGTCACCTGCGCGTTGAAACTCAACGTCGGCATCCTAACCCACGCCGAACGGATGATCGCCCACGACGATCGCCTCGACGAAAAGATTATCGACCTGCTCGAGGTCGGCTATCCCGACGTGGTGGTCGCCGACGCCGTCGAGGTCGGCCACGGCTACGAGTCGGCCCCGCAGACCGTGCACCTGGGCGCGATCATGGTCGCCGACGATCCGGTGGCCATGGACGCCGTCGCCTGCCGCGTCCTCGGCTACCGGCCGCAGGACAGCGTGCACTTGATGGAAGCGATGAAGCGCGGGTACGGCCCGCCGTCGCTCGACGAGCTCCGCGTCGAGGGCGACGTGACGATCGACGAACTCGCCGCGCGCGTCGCCGGCCTGGAAAGCGAATACCAGGACATCCACAAGGTGAACACGCCGATCCGCTTCTATTGCGGCAACGAGCCGTCGCGCGACCGCTTCTGCCACGGCGGCTGCCTCGCGGCGGTCAAGGGTTGCCTGGGGACGATCGACAAGCGCCGGCCCGGTTCGGTCGCCGCGGCCCGACCCGGCGCGATCGTCACCGGCGTATACAAGGGCGACGTGGACGCCGGCGACGGCGTCGCGCTGCTCATCGGCGATTGCACGCGCGTCGAGGGCAACATCCGCGCCCGCAAAGTGAAAAAAGTCGGCGGGTGCCCCATCGGCACCAAGCAGTTGTTCTTCGCGTTGCCCGGCGCCTTCGGCCTGCCCAGCCCGATGCTCGACGTGCGCGACGCGCTTCTCTTTGCGTACTTTGCGCTCGACAAACTCCTGCGCCGGGTCGTCGCCCGCTTACAGGCCTGACCAAACGCCACGCTTGCGCAAATTTTTGGTGACACATCGCCGCCGGAGCGGTGTTTATTCCGGGGAAAGGGGACTGTTTCAGTACCTGACGGACAAAAGGAATGGAAGGCCGATGATGAACTCCCGATCGATCTGGCTGATGCTGTTGTTCATGTTGCTGCTTACGGCCGTCGCCGGTGCGCAGGAACCGACCGGCGCGATCGAAGGCGTCGTGCTGCTCAAAGGCACGCGCGAACCGCTGCCGTTCGCCGAAGTTACCCTCAGCGAGTTGGACCGGACGGAGACCACCGACGAACGGGGGCGCTTCGCCTTCGCCAGCGTGCCCGTCGGCACCTACACGCTGGAGGTGACCGAAGACACGATCGGTACACAGTCGGTGACCGTGCGGGTGCAGGCCGGCCGCACCGTCGCCAAGCGCGTGTACGTGCGCCGCGACGCCACCGTGCTCGATGACATCACCGTCATCGGCGAGCGCGAGCCCGAGGCCGTGGCGCGGCAGGAGTTGGACAAACAGGAGCTGGCCGGCGTGCCCGGCGCGAACAACGATCCGGTCCGCGTCATCGAAAACCTGCCCGGCGTCGCCGCTACCAGCGTCATGGGCTTCGGCAACGACGGCCTGATCATCCGCGGCACCGGCGCCGAGGACAGCGGGTACAAGCTCAACGGCCTGGAAATCCCGCAGCTCTTCCACTTCGGCGGCTTCAGCTCGATCGTCAACGCCGAACTGCTCGAAGACATGGTCTATTACCCCGGCGCCTACAGCGTGAAATACGGCGACGCCCTGGGCGGCGTCATCGAGTTGACCAGCCGCGAGCCGCGCACCGACCGCCTCGGCGGCCTGATCGACCTGAACACCTACGCGACCTACATGATCTTCGAAGGGCCGCTCGGCGAAAACGCCTCGTGGGCCGGCGGCGTGCGGCGCAGCTTTATCGACTTTATCCTGCCCGAGGTCATTCCCGAAGACGAGGCCGACTTCACCGTCATGCCGCGCTACTACGATTACCAGGGCATTTTCATGTACCGCGTCGGCGCCGATCACCAATTCCGCCTGACCGCCTTCGGTAGCGACGATGCGATGTCCATCGTCTCCGACCGCGACATGGAGGATCCCTACGGCGGCGATTCGTTCAACATGCGCATCTCCTGGCACCAGCCCGGCCTTGCCTGGACCTGGACGCCCACCGAGAACCTGCGCAACTATTTCGCCGCCAATTACATCTGGGCGTATCAGGATATGCAATTCGGCCCCGATTATAAGTTGAAGATGTACCTGGACCAGGTGCAGTTCCGCGACGACCTGTCGCTCAAGCTCGGCTCCTGGAACGAACTGCGCGCCGGCTTCGAGGGCGATTACGCCTACGGCACGATCGAGGCCAACGTGCCCCAGGTGCCCAAGGAAGGCGATCCGGGCTTCGAGAACGTCACCGAAGACACCTACACCATCGAGGAATCCGACGACGTGTTCGAAGCCGCCGTTTACCTCGAGGATGTGATCGCGCCCGCCAAGTGGCTCAACCTCGTGCCCGGCGTGCGCCTCAACTACCACGGGTACCTGAACAAAACCTCCTTCGACCCGCGCTTTTCCTTCAAGGTCTGGCCGACCGAAAACCTGGCCTTCAAGGGCGCGGTGGGCCTGTACCACCAGTGGCCGGGCCTGGACGAATACATCGACGGTTACGGCAACGACGAACTCGACGCCGAAACCTCCGAACTGTACTCCGGCGGCGTCGAGTACGATTTCGGCGACGGCTGGTCCATCGACGCCCAAGGCTATTACAAACAACTGACCAGCCTCGTTTCCGGCGGTCGCGTGGGCGAGGAAGTCAACACCAACGACGGGCAGGGCAAGATCCACGGCTTCGAGTTCCTCGGCCGCAAAAAACTCACCGACCGCTTCATGGGCTGGGTGAGCTACACCTACTCGGAATCCAAGCGCAAGGACAACGCCGACGAGGATTGGCGTTATTTCGACGGCGACCAGACGCACAACTTCATCATTCTCGCCAACTACACCCTCGGCGAAAACAAGGACTGGCGCGTCGGCGCGAAGTGGCAATTCTCCACCGGCCTGCCCTTCACCGATATCGAGGACGCGATCTACTCGGCCGACACCGACACCTACATTCCGGTCTACTCCGAAGACATCAACGCCGAACGCGAAGAGCCGTTCCACAAGCTCGACGTGCGCCTCGACAAACTCTGGACCTTCGACGCCTGGCAGCTCAACACCTACCTCGACGTGCAGAACGTCTACTGGAACGAGTACCCCGTCGGCTACGAGTACAACTACGACTATTCCAAAAAACGGGCGATTTCCTTCCCGGCCTTCATGCCGACCATCGGCGTGCAGGGACGGTTCTAAGGGAGGATGACCATGAAACGATACACCCTGTGGCTGTTGTTGCCGATCATCCTGGCGTTCCTCCCGGGCTGCGGCGAGGATTTCCCGGCCCCCGCATACATCGAGTCCTTCCGCATCCTCGGCGTGCGCGCCGAACCGCTCGAGGCCGCGCCGGGCGAGCAGATCACCTTCGACACGCTGGTCGTCAACGCCGACGCCACGCCTTATGAAGGCCCGCTCGCCTGGGCCGTCGCCTACGGTACGCAATCGCAGCTGACCGACAGCGCGCAGTTCGACCCGTCAAGCGCGTACCTGCAGACCTCGCCCGACGAGCCCTTTGTCTGGACCGTCCCCGCGCGCGCGGAGTTGGAGAAACTGTACGGTCCGCTCGGCAAAAACGGCATCCTGCTGGCCGTGGTCGTCGGCGCCTTCCCGGGCGGCGACCTCGATAAAAAACCGCGCCTGGCCTACAAGATGTTCGCCGTCTCCGACCGCGACGAACGCATGACCAACCCGGCCATCACCGGCGTGAAGGTCATGCAGGGCGGCGAGGAAATCGCGCCCGACAACGACGGCGAATTTTCCGTCGACCACGGCAAGGTCGACGTGCGCATCGAAACCGACCAGCCCGACGAAGACAACCTGACCTTCCACTGGTTCACCGTGTACGAGGACTTCGAGCACAAATTCCGGCATCAGGAGACGATCGACACCGCCGATCGCGACCTGACGCCCGTGCATTGCGTGCTGCGCAAGGAATGGTTTTTCGAACAGGACGACGGCGGCGTCACCCGCCTGATCGGCATGGATTGGCGCGAGGTCGTCCTGCATCATTGACCCCTCCCTTTTCAACAAATACCATTTCGGTGGCACTGATACGCCGAACGCAGTG
>DAINPV010000215.1:0-7007 GCA_036743315.1 bacterium
GGGATGTTCTTGTTGATGTACGCCTGCATGGCCGAGGCGCCCGGCATCTTGACCGTGCTGATTTCCAAGATGATCGACAGCGAGCCGAGTGTGCCGTGATACCAGTCTTCGGTCGTGCCGTCGGCGATGTACCAGGCCGCGCCGTTGGTGATGTCATAGTTACTCTGCGCGGCATACACGTTGCTCATGTAGACTTCCAGATCATTGTCCGGACTGAGGGTGTAAAAACCGTCCCAGGTATAATTGATGACTTCGGCGCCGCCGTGATAGCTGACGGTGAGCACCGGGCGAATTTCCAAGCCCAGCTTCATCACGCCGACCGTTTCGGACTCCGGCGTATAAGAACCGAAGCCTTCCCAGGAGAACGGATAGTTGCGGTTCATATCCACGCCGTTGCCGTTGCCGCGGCGCAGGGTCAGGCCGTCCGGATTCATGAACGGCACGACGTAGATTTCGTTTTCGTCGACCAGCGTGGTGATGCGCGCGTCGCTGCCGTAATTCTGCAGCAGATAATAGATGAATGCGAACGACAGTTCGTTGCCGATCGCCTCGTCGCCGTGAATGGCCGCGTCGTAAAGCACCACCGGCTCGGCCTCGTCGTCGGCCGCGTTGTCGCTGATCTTGAGCACCATCACCTTTTTGCCGTTGGCGGAGTCGGCGACTTCGCTCAGATGCGTCAGGGCCGGATAGGTCGAGGCGATGGTCTGCAACTCGGTCATCGACGTGGCGTAGTCGCGATAGGCTTTGGTCGAGGGCGTCTCCTTGCGCCGGAGAACCTCGACGTTGTAGCCCAGATCGCGCAGGTACGCGACTTCCGCGCCGCTGGCCAGCAACCGGTAGTCGGCGCCGTCGCGTGCGGTGAGGGTCAGATATAAGTCTTTCAACAGATGAATATCGCTCGCGGTGTCCAGATGCAGCACCGCATCGAATTCTTTTTCGTTGACGTCGGTCGTAATCGGCTCGGCGAACGCGAGACCGCTCAGCAACGCCAGCGCCAACAGGGTGATTATCATTTTACGCATTGTCGGATTCTCCACAGCGTTTGAAATCATCAGCATCCGCAACCGTCATCGTCGTCATCATCGCCGCGGGTTGCGTCGTCATCGGTGTCATCGTCATCGGAAATGTCATCGTCGTCGATGTCATCGTCATCCGTATCATCGTCATCATCGCCGGTGTCATCGTCGGTCGTGTCATCATCGGCAGTGTCGTCGTCGATGGTATCGTCGTCGTTCGTATCGTCATCGACCGTATCGTCATCGACCGTATCGTCATCGACCGTATCGTCGTCGGTCGTGTCGTCGTCGGTCGTGTCGTCGTCGATCGAATCGTCGTCGGTCGTGTCGTCGTCGACCGTATCGTCGTCGGTCGTATCGTCGTCGACGGTATCGTCATCGGCGGCGCCTTCGACCACTTCGATCGAATCGATGTCCGCGCCGGGCGTGGCCGAGTAGTTCGAACCGTCGCCGTCGTCTTCGATGCGCACGTAACGAATCGTCGAGAAGGTCACAATGTCCAGATCGAAAGAGTGGCTGCCCGTGCCCGTGCCCAGCGATTCCCAAGGGCCGTTCCAGTCCTCGGCGACCTTCACCGTGTAGCCGTCGGCGCCGTCGGTGGCTTTTTCAGTGACATAAATCTGATGCGTCTCGTCGCACGACACCGGCGTATTGGCGCCCATGTCGAACACCGCCCAACCGTTGACGCCCAACGAGAAGGCATTGTCGTTCGGGCCGCCCAACGCCGCCTTGGGCAGCGTCACGTTGGCCGGATCGTCGCTGGAATCCTTGCGCATGTTGATCACGCAACGCATGGCGGCGAAATCGTCGGTGGGCGCGTCCATCGACACGTTGAGCGTCGTGAAGTCGCCGCTGGGAACGGTCACGTCGTTGATTGTCTTCCAGCCGTAGCCGTTAGCCCAGACATAAATGGTGTACGTGCCGGCTTCGAGCACGCGGTAGTAATCGCCGTCGTCGGGATCGGACATCACCGGCAGATGGTTGCCGACCAGGATCGTCGCTTCGACCGATTCGTCGGTCACCGAGTCGGTCACCACGCCCCGCAGGCCCTGACCGGGAAGCTCCGAATAATCGAGCATCGCCGGCAGATTCAAATCGACATAGTAGGAAATGTTCGAGGGCATTTTTACGTTGCTGAGTTCCACGATCACCGAGGCGGCGCCCAGCGAACCGTGGTGCCAATCCTCCAGCGTGCCGTCGGCGACGTACCAGGCGGCCCCGTTGATGATGCCGTAGTTGGTGTCCTCGTCGTACGTCTCGGAGATCATGATTTCGATTTCATTGTCCGGGCTGAGCGTCTCGATGCCGTCCCAGGTATAGTTAATGATCTCCGCGCCGGAGTGATAATTGATGTAAATAACCGGGTTGTGCACCAGCGAGAAATCGATCAAGGCTTCGGTTTCGACCTCCGCCGACCAGGTTCCGCCTTCCCACCAGAAGGGGAAGTTGCGGTTGATGTCGACATAGTTTCCGTTGCCGCGACGCACATGGTAGTAGCCGTCGGGATTGATCATCGGGATCAAATAAATCTGGTAGCTGTCGACCAGGTCGGTGATGCGCGTATCGGTGCCGTAGTCGGTCAGCAGCATTTCCAGGAAACCGAACGCCAACTCGGTGCCGATCTGCTCGTCGCCGTGCACGCTGAAATCGTAAAGAATCGCCGGCTCGGCTTCGTCGCTACCCACGTTGTCGGAAATTTTAATCGCCCAAATATCGCGCCCTTCCTCGGATGTGCCGATGGAAAACATCGAGGCGATCGACGAATGGGCGTCGACAAGCGTTTCCAGGTCCGTGACGGCCTGGGCGAACGAGCGGTAGTCCTCTTTCGTTTTAATCTGATCGACGCGCCCGAGCACTTCGATGCGATAACCGGCCTCGCGCAGGAAAGCCACTTCTTCAGCGCTGGCGTAGATGATCAAATCCAGATCGTGACGCGAAGTGATCATCAAACCGTACGGTTTAAGCTGCGCCAGGTCGGAAACATCTTGCAGATGGATAACCGCCTCGAAAACGCGCTGCGCATTGTCGGTGGTCGGCGGCGCGGCATGCGCCAAGGAAACCAGCAAAACAAACAACAGGGTCGCGAGTAACAGATGTCGAGTCATGAGTGTGTCTTCTCCTTGTCCAATACCTCCCCGCTCCCCCAAAGGAAGGACTTTCAGAAACGCGACATTTTTACACCAATTCTCCCTAAGTGACCATCCCCGCACTATTTTGTAACCGCGCGGTGAATTTGCCGCCGGCGGAACCTTTTGCCATGCTCGTTGGTCATTTTTCCCAGAGGCAATTAATTCGGGAGTAGGTCATGGGCAAGCGCATTGCGGCCGTCGTGGGCGTCTATCTTCTGATCACCACCGCTTGGCTGATTCTGGGCGGTGCGATGAGCGTAAGGTCGATGGATCTGTCGCGCAAACTCTCGCCGCAGGTCGCCGGCCTGTGGGGCAACCGTCAGGTGCAACAGGCGCCGGAACTGGAATTCGGCTGGTGGACCACCAAAATCGAAACCGAAGAAGTGACCGATCCGGCGACGAAGAAAACCAAGGTGGTGACCCGCACCCGGAAGGTGCTCGAGCGCAAACCGGTCATTCTGGAAAAATCGGCGGTGAACGTTGCGTTGGACCTGGCCCATCGGCAGAAGGGGTTGTTGTGGTATTCCACCTACCAGGTCGATTTTGCCGGCGAGTACGCCTATCGCCAAACCGAGGACCGCGACGGCTTTTTGTTCGTCACCTATCGCTTCCCCACCACCCAGGCGTCTTATGACGATTTTCGTTTTCAACTGCCGGGACATCCCGACCGGCAACCGCGCGAAGTATCCGGCGGCGACGGCAAGGCCCTGCAATACAGCGTGCCGGTTGCGCGTGGGGAGCAAATCGACTTTGTGCTGGCCTACCGTAGTCGCGGTTTGGATTTCTGGCGTTATTCTTTCGGTTCGTCGGTCGACCAGGTGCGCAACTTCACCTTGACGATGAACACCAACTTCACCGACATCGATTTTCCCGAGGGAACAATCTCGCCCAATACGAAAAAACGCACCGACGACGGCTGGACGCTGTCCTGGACGTTCAACAACCTCATTTCCGGTTTCGACATCGGGATGGACATGCCCGCCAAGCTCAATCCCGGCCCGCTGGCGGCGCAGATCAGCTTTTTCGCGCCGCTAAGTCTGCTGTTCTTTTTCCTTTGGCTGTTCGTGATCACGCTGCTGCGCAGGGTCGAACTGCATCCGCTGAACTATCTTTTTTTAGGTGCGGCGTTTTTCGCGTTTCATCTACTGTTCGCCTACACGGTCGATCACCTGGCGCTGATTCCCGCCTTTTTACTGAGTTCGGCGGTGTCGGTGTTTCTGGTGGTCAGTTACCTGCGTCTGGTGCTCGGCCTGCGTTTCGCCGCACTCGAAGCCGGCGGCGCCCAGGTGCTGTACCTGGTGCTGTTTTCCTACGCGCATTTCTACGAAGGCTGGACCGGCCTGATCGTCACCTGCGGCTCGATCGGCACTCTGTTCGTGTTGATGCAACTGACCGGCCGCATCAACTGGAGCGAGAAATTCGGCCCAGCAAAAATTCCCACGGCCGAACGCTTGTGAGTCGGATGGGAAATGTTTCGAACGGCCAACCCATTTTCCGGCCACGAGAATCTTGATTTTGACTTTTGTCTCGGTAGAATAATGGAAACATTTCGGAGTTCCATCGTTATGCCGTTTCGTAAAGTAGCCGGCGGAATCTATCTGGTCGGCGGCGACACGCTTAGCCATCCGGAAGATTGTCTGGTCTATTTCGTGGGAGGACCGCCGGCGATTCTGATCGATGCGGGCGCCAACCGCGTGGCCAACCGCATTCTGGACAATATCGCCGAAATCGGCGTCGATCCGCAGGAAATCGACTTCTGCGTGTTGACCCACGGACACATCGATCATATCGGCGGCGCGTTGAACGTGCGCGAGGTGACCCTGTGCAAGCTGGTCGCCCACGAGGAAGACGCCGAGATCATCGAGTCGGGCGACCCGGTGCGCACCGCCGCCAAGATGTACGGCGTCAAACTACCCAAGTGCAATCTCGACGATTATCTGTTCGGCGACGAAGGCGAACTGGGCGATCTGAAATGGCTGCACATTCCCGGCCATACGCCCGGCAGCATCGCGCTGTACCTGGACACGCCCGACGGCCGCATCCTGTTCGCGCAGGATGTCCACGGTCCATTCCTGCCGGATTTCGACTCGGACATCGAGTTGTGGCGGAAGAGCATGGAACGGTTGCTGGCGCTGGAAGCCGACATTTTATGCGAAGGCCATTACGGCGTGTACCGCGGCAAAGACGAGGTCGCGCGCTATATTCAATCGCAATTGGCGGCCAACCGCTAACCCTTGGCCTACCGTTCGCCATTTGTTACCATTTCTATTTTCGCGGACAAGCCGAAGGAGGTATTGATGAAAGTGCTGGTTGTCGGCAGCGGCGGACGTGAGCATGCTTTGACCTGGAAAATCAGCCAATCTCCATTGGTCGACACCGTTTTTTGCGCACCCGGCAACGCGGGCACCGAAACCAGCGCCATCAACCTGCCCATCGGCGCGGAGGATATCGACGCGCTGTTCAAATTTGCGATCAAAGAAAACATCGACCTGACCGTCGTCGGTCCCGAAGCGCCGCTGGTCGAGGGCATCGTCGATACATTCACCGCGGCCGGCCTGAAAATATTCGGCCCGACCCAAGCGGCCGCGCAGCTCGAAGGCAGCAAGGCGTTCTGCAAGGACATCCTCAATGCGGCCGGCGTGCCCACCGGGGCGCACCGCGCTTTCACCGCCGCGGAACCGGCGCTGGCCTACGTGCGCGAAATCGGCGCGCCGCTCGTAGTCAAGGCCGACGGCCTGGCCGCGGGCAAGGGCGTGCTGATCTGCCGGACGGTCGCCGAAGCCGAGGAGGCGATCCGACAGATCCTGACCGAAAGGCAGTTCGGCGAAGCGGGCGACGCGCTGATCGTCGAGGAATTTCTCACCGGCGAGGAAGCCAGCTTCATCGCCTTCACCGACGGTGAGTTCGTCCTGCCGCTGGCCAGCAGCCAAGATCACAAGCGCATCGGCGACGGCGACACCGGACTCAACACCGGCGGCATGGGAGCTTACAGCCCGGCCCCCGTGGTCACCGATGAGGTGTTCGCAAAAATCATGGACCGCGTGATGATCCCCACCGTGCGCCAGATGGCGAAAAACGGCACGCCCTACAAAGGCGTGCTCTACGGCGGTTTGATGATCGATAACAGCGAGCCCAAGGTGCTGGAATTCAACGTGCGTCTGGGCGATCCGGAAACCCAGCCGTTGCTGTACCGGATGAAAAGCGACATCGTGCCGCTCATGCTGGCCTCGATCGACGGCGGGCTGGAACAACACGACATCGAATGGGACGAGCGCCCGGCGATGTGCGTGGTCATCGCCAGCGGCGGCTATCCCGGCTCCTATGAAAAAGGCAAGGAGATCAGCGGTCTGGATCAGGTGGGCAAGGACGCCTTCGTGTTTCACGCGGGCACCAAGCATGTCGAGAACAAGGTCGTCACCAGCGGCGGGCGCGTACTGGGCGTGACGGCCATGGGCGACGATATTCCGCAGGCGATCGCCAACGTTTACCGGGCGGTCGAAAAGATCGGTTTCGAGAACGCGTACTGGCGCACCGATATCGGGCAAAAGGCGCTCAAATGGTTGGAGAAATAACATGGCCAAGGTTTTGATTCTGATGGGCTCGGATTCCGATTGGTCGGTCATGTCGGCCGCGGCGGAAGTGTTGGACGGCTTCGGCGTGGGTTACCAGACGCACGTGAGCAGCGCGCATCGCACGCCGGACCGCACGGCCAAGATGGTTCGTGAGGCGCGCGACAACGACTTTTTCGCCATCATCGCCGGCGCGGGCGCGGCCGCGCACTTGGCGGGCGTCGTCGCGGCGCACACCTCGCTGCCGGTGTTCTGCACCTCGCTGCGCAATCCGGAACCCGAGCTGATGCGGT
>DAINPV010000216.1:0-6968 GCA_036743315.1 bacterium
GGCTCAACAGCGGTTCGCCGTGGCGCGTGTAAGGACCCAGGATCGATTTCGCCGTCGCCACGCCGATATGCTTGGGCTCGAAGTACAGACAATCCCACAGCCAGATCCAGCCGTTGCTGTAATACAGACGGTATTCGTCGCCCGCCTTCACCAGACACGGATTGCCCAGGAATTTGAATCCGCCGCCGTCGACCGGCCACGCGCCTTGGATGAGCATGCGCGCATCGCTCCAGGCGTGCAAATCCGCGGAGGTGCGCACGGCGATACCCGACAGCCACGGGCGCACATGCAATTCGTAAAACAGGAAATAGACGCCGTCCTCCCAAAACAGGAACGGCCGAATGCCGCGGCATACGCGGCCGCCGACCCGCTCCCAGGCGACGCCGTCGGCCGATTGATAATGATTCAAAAAACCCACGCTGTTGGCGATCATACGCCATTTGCCATCGGGTGTTTTGTCCGGCGGCAGCATCGTCGGATCGGCGATCATCCATTGCGGGCGCGGCGGTTCGATCAACGGATTGCTCGGGTGGTCGATCCACTTGGCTTCGGCGAAATTGATCATCGCGTTCCCTCTTGCCTGATGAAGATTGCTGTCGGCGTACGAGCACATTAACGATGTCGGACGCGGTTGTCCATCGGCAACGTGCGCGGTATATAATGAAGAATCACTCCCGGAGGACGCGATGCGACCAGGACGCCTGTTGGGCTTCGGCTTTGCCGCCATCTTTCTTTTCCTGGGCCTGATCTTTCTGCTTTCGCTCGGCAGCCAGTACAACACCAACAAAGGCAGCGACGCGCTTGTCGGTCTGGTGCTGACCGCCCTGGGCGTCGGCTTGCTCGTGCTCACGCTCAAGTTTTTGCCGGCAGTAAAGGTCGAGCATACCGTCGTGCAGAAGATCGACCTGGCCGGCGATACCGAACTGGAAAAGCTCAAGTGCCAATCCTGCGGCGCGCCGCTGCCGGGCCAGGCGATCAGGGTCGCGCCCGACGGCTCGGTGCTGGTCACCTGCCCTTATTGCGACACCAGCTATCAAATCACGGAGCAGCCCAAATGGTAAACCAACGGTCGCGGCTGATTGCCATGCTCGTTTTACTGATCGTGTGCGCGCTGCCGCTGGCGGCGACGGCTACGACCTACCTGTTCGAAGTGCCCTCGATGATCATCGACGTGCGGCCGCAAACCGACGGCAATACGCGCATCGAGTACGCGATCACCTTTAAAAATCTCAGCAGCGACGCGCTGGATATCGTCGACATCGGCCTGCCGCACGGCAAGTACGATCTGTCGACCTTCTCCGCTTCCTTCAACAACGCGACGCTGCCGACGATCCGCGACAGCCAATACGTCAAACCGGGCGTGGAAATTCCGCTGACCGGCCATGAATTGCCGATGGGCCGCAGCGGCGTGTTGCGCGTCGCCTTCACCATACCCAAGATGGTCTACTACGACGACCAGGACGACCAATACGCCAGCCTGGAATTCGGCAACACGTTTTTCGGCAGCGACTTCGTACGCGGCGCGATGAACCTGACCATGCGCTATCACTTCCCCCCGGACGTCACCAACGAGGAAACGCGCTGGCATCGCGAAGAACCCACGATGATGAAGCGCGTCGGCGATCACTACGTCTTCACCTGGGTGCACCAGGGCGCGTCCCCCAGCGCGATGATCAAGCACGGCATCGGTTTCCCGGCGAAATACATGGCCGAAGGCGCGATCGCCAAACCCTCGTATATCCTCTTCTGTCTCGTCGCCTGCGGAGGGCTGTTCATGGCCGCCTTGCCGATCGCGGTCCCGATCGGCATGCTCGCCCTGTTTTTCTACCTCCGCTTTGTCGTTTATCGCCGACGCATGAAACGCTACCTGCCGCCGACGCTGGGCATCGAAGGCGCCGGCGCCAAGCGCGGCCTGACCGCCCCCGAAGCAGCGGTGGCGCTCGAACTCGAGCCCAACCGCGTGTTGACGATGATCCTGTTCGGCCTGGTGAAAAAGGAGGCCGTGAAGATCGTTTCGCCCAAACCGCTTAAATTGAAGAAGGTCGAGCCGACGCCCAAGGATCTGCTTGCCTACGAGCTGCAGTTCATCGAGGCGATCAAGCGCGATGGGACCGTGCGCGAACCCGAACTGCGCAAGATGTTCATCGCGTTGATCAAGCGGGTGGATAAAAAGCTGCAAGGCTTCTCGCGCCAGGAGACGCGCGCCTATTACAAAAACGTGATGAACACCGCGTGGCAAGCGGTGCGGGACGCGGCCACGCCCGACCTGGGCGTCGCCTTCGCCGAGCGCGCCGAATGGCTGATGATCGACGACGAGTTCGGCGACAAAACCGCCAAAACCTTCCGCGACCGCGACATCATCGTCATGCCGCGCTGGTACGGTACGCATTGGCACGGCTCGACGGTCGCCGCCGGCTCGTCCGGCAACGTGTCGTTGCCCGGCGCGGATTTCGCCAACACCTTCACCAACGCGGTGAGCAACTTCTCGAACACCGTTGTCGACTCGGTGTCAGCCTTCACCAACTCGATCACCTCGGCGACCAATCCCCCGCCGGTCAGCACCGGCAGTTCGGGCGGCTCACGTAGCGGCGGCGGTTGCGCCTGTGCCTGCGCCTGCGCCGGTTGCGCCTGCGCCTGCGCCGGCGGCGGTCGTTAGCATGCAAATAATTCGTTAGAAGCGCAGGTAATATATAGAACCGTAGTGGATCAGGCTGGCGATCATCAGCACGGCCGTCAATAGCACCGCCGGCCACGCCAGTAACTTTGTCGCCCGCACCCGACGTGCCGGATGCAAGCCCTGCGCCAAGATCAGCAAGCCGAGCGGCACAAGCAGCGCCGCGCGAAACGCCAGGCGATTTTCCTCCACCGGCGCCAAAACACCCCAGTACAGCGCATCAGTCAGCGGCAACAAAAAGAACATCGCCGCCAACGCCGTCTCGCCGCGCGTCAGCAGACGATAAATCATCCAGGCGCCGGCGATCGCTAAAAACGGCAGCAACGGCTGCCGATACCAACCATACGAGGCGTCGGAACTGATCGTCGTGCCCATAAACACCAAGTAGATCAGCGGCGGCCAGACCAGCGGCTCCACGCGAAAGCGCAATGGTTCGTCCGCGTTTTGGTTCTGCCGCCACAGCATGAACAGGCCGATAAAAAACCAAATGTAGGTCAGCGAGTAATACGAGTAATTGATGTTCACCGGCACCATCATCGCCATCAACGACCACAGGCCCTGGGTGCTCAGCGTGCCGCTGTAATTGAGCATTCGCCGATGCGTTTGGGCGTCGAGCACGCGCAGGAACGTTTCCCAGTCATAATAGGCGCCGTAGGCGACATAGAGACCCAGAAACGCCGCCCCCGCGACGCCGACCCAGACTGCGCCGCGCCACCGGCGCATCGTCGCCAAAGTGGCCGCCGTGGCCCCGACCGCCGCCAGTCCGGTAACTTTGAACAGAATGGCCGCCCCGGAAGCCAGCGCCGCCAAAGCCAGATGGCGACGTTTGCCGCCCGTCGCATAATCGACCGCGCCGATCAACGACAACAGCAACAGCGCAACAATGAAATTTTCCTCTTTCGTCAATCGACTGCCGATCATCGCCGGCGGATACAGCGCAAACACCGACACCGCCAACAAGGCCAGGTCGCGCCGGCCGAACACACGCGCGGCGAAGAAGAACAAAAGCAGCGCGTTGATCACGGCCATGCCCACCGACAAAAGGCGCGTCCTATTTTCGAATAGATGCTCATAACGTTCTTCAAGGCGCACGCCCGTCAACCGCAGCCAAGCGCCGGATAACAGCGACAATCCCGGTGGATGATCGAGAAACGGCGTAACCATCGAAAATTGGCGACCGAAAATCGGTTGCCGGTCTCGCTGTTCCGGCGTGTAGGCCTGGAGCGCCGACCAAGCTGACGGCACGCCCGTGTAAACCAGATGCAGACCGTTGATCGCCGCGTAATACTCGTCGCCGCAGCGCCCGGCGAACGGCAGTTTATCCACCTGGTACAGACGCGTGACGAACACCACCGTCAACAGCAACAACAGCGTCAAGCCGATGCGCCGCCGATCCAGCCAGGCGAACAACTCGGCGAACGTTGCCGGCGCCCATCGTCGCAGCGCGATCAGCTGCGCCGCCAGCACCAGGACAAACGCGCCGATCGCCAGCAACGTCGCCGCCGGCAGCGGTTTCTTTCGATAAAAATAATGCCAGTTTAGTATGCGCTGCTCGTCGGCGGACGGTCCCCACTTCAACAACGGGCCTTTTTCGCCGCGATACTGAAAGTTGACGCGGTACAAGCCGGCGTTCAGCTCCACCCGCGGCATCCGGCGCAGGCGGCCGACTTTCAGGGTTCGCCCGGCGAGTTCGAAGGACAGCGTGCCCGCATTTTCCGACGAAAAATAATATACACCGTTATACGGCACGCGCAGATAGCCTTGCCAATTGGCGATCAGTTCGCTCAACTTGTCGTTGCTGCCGTGCCGCGACGTATCCCAAGCGTACATGCAGGGAGTGGCGAAATGATTGGGATGCGGAAAAAACAAGTCCGGCGCGATCGTTTTGGCGCAAAACTCCTGCTGCGCCCCCTGCGGCACGTAATAGACGCCCCGCAAGCCGTGAAGGGGCCGCAACAGCCAAACGCACAGCAGAGGCAACACAAGCAACGCCGCCGCCATCAGTCCGTATTTAATCGCGGTCCGCCACATACGATATCCATATTCTACGTTTAGATAAATTCGACGGCGGCTATCCTAACAGGTTCGCCGACGGGAGAAAAGCGGACGCCCGAACTTTATCGCACGCTCAGCAACACGCGGCTCGGATGCGACTTGTCGTGGTACACCTTGAGGTGCGCCTTCACATAGTTCGTCGTTTCGGCCCGATTCGCCCGCGTGCACGGATTGGGCGCGTAGCGCGGATAGTTCGACGCCGCAATATGGATGCGCAGCTTGTGCCCCTTGCGGAAGACGTGACTGGTCGCCCACATGTCGATGTTCATTTCGACCGGATAATCGGGCGTCAACCAACTGTCGCGGTCGATCAGCCGTGCGCTCGCCCGGGCGATGCCGTCGGCGATCACCCGCGCCTCGCCGTTGGGATGCACGTCCAGCAGCGTTACGGCGATATCGCAGTCGGGCGTGTCGGCGCTGAACCAGATTTTCGCGTTGACCGGCCCGGTCGCTTCCAGATCGTTGTTCAAGGTCTCCCCGGTATAGACCAGCACGTCGTCGCGTTTGCCGTTTGCCGACGCATCGGCCGGCCCTGCGCCGAAGGGAAACATTCCACCGCCGATCGACGGCACCGGGTCTTTCGGATCGTGTGTGAAGCGGTCGTAGTCCTCGCCGCTCGGTTTGTCGCGATCCAGTCTGCCGTCATCCATCCGTTCGGCGTGGCCGCTCGAATGCAGGTAGTAAGCGCGCTCGTGCGCGTCGGCCGGCGGCCACTGGTCGAACTCGCGCCACTGGTTGACGCCCATGGTGAAGATCTGCACGCGCGGGATGTCGGGCGTGGTGCGTTTGATCAGGTAGGCGTCGAACCAATCGAAATAGATTTTCGAGAAAACCAGAAAATCGGCTTCGTTGCCGAAATCGACGCCCGCCAGCTTGTGCGGCCCGCCGTGCGACCAGGGGCCGATCACCAGGCGCGACTCGTTACGCGCGCGTCGGCCGGCGACAGTCGTGAGCTTCTCCCAATCCGCCAGCGTCGAGCCGGTGAACATATCGTACCAGCCGTTGACCACCAGCGCCGGCGCGTTGACCTTCTGCCAGCGATCCTCCGCGCTGGCCTTTTTCCAATAGGCATCGAAATCGGGATGATTGACCCAGTCGTTGTAGAAGCGGATATCGCGTCCGGCGTTGTTGTCGGTTTTGATCAACGGCGGCACGAAGGCGCGGCCCGGTTTGAAAGTGATGCCGTTGTTGGCCGTGCGCGTGCCCGTGCCCAGCGCCCAGTTGGCCGTTTGCAGGTAATAGAAAACGCCCTGGCGATAAGCGACGTCGTAGATCTTGCTGCTGATGTACCCCGGCGCCCAGGCGGTCAACTCGTCGCCCACCCGGTCGGCCACGCGCCACTGCGTGTAGCCGTAGTAGCTAAAACCCCACAGGCCGATGCGCCCGTTGCACCAGGGTTGTTTTTTCAGCCACGCGAAAGTGTCCTCGCCGTCGTTCCCTTCGTTGTGGAACGCGTACCACGAGCCCTCGCTGCCGTAGCGCCCGCGCGTATCCTGCAACACCACGCCGTAACCGCGCTGCGCGAACATGCGCGCCACGGCGTTGCGCCCGTCGCCCTTGCCGTAGGGCGTGCGCACCAGGATCACCGGCACCGCGTTGTCGATTCTGGGCAGATACACGTCGGTGTCCAGCCGCACGCCGTCGCGCATCGGCACCATGTAGCTTTTGGTTTTTTGCAGACCGTACTGGGCCGGACGCAGGTCCAGCTTCTGGGCGACAAAATAGCCGCAGCCGGACAGCAGCACGGCAATCAGCAGCAAAACCAGCGACAATCGCCAAGAAAAACGGTGTGCCTTCACTGTGAACTCCTTTGTGAGCCAACAATTAACGGTGCCAATGATTTGGACCGGGGTCAATCGCCAAAGGTTAAATATCCCCCGTCGGCCAGCGTTCGCCATCCGTGGCGGTAAACCGTTTCAACGCCTCGTTCTTTATGTTAAGATGCGCTTCTTGAAAACCAGGAGGAACGCCATGCATGTTCGCTGCCTTTTCCTGTTGCTTGCCCTCGGTCTGTTGTTGCTGCCCCTCGCCGGTTGCGGCGACGATGACGACGACAATGACGACAACGACGATGCGACGACCGACGACGACGCTGCCGACGACGATGCCGCGGATGACGATGCGGTCGACGACGATGACACCATCGATGACGACACCGTCGACGACGACACCACCGACGACGATACCGGCGATGACGACACGGCCGACGACGATACCGGTGATGACGACACCGACGACG
>DAINPV010000217.1:0-6965 GCA_036743315.1 bacterium
GGTAGCTATGTTCGGAAAGGATAACCGCTGAAAGCATCTAAGCGGG
This sequence comes from bacterium, assembly GCA_036743315.1. Taxonomy (GTDB): domain Bacteria; phylum Lernaellota; class Lernaellaia; order Lernaellales; family Lernaellaceae; genus CALBTQ01. The sequence continues at coordinate 47 of DAINPV010000217.1, forward strand.
AAGCCCCCTCGAAAACGAGTCATCCCTTGACTTCGGTCACTGAAGGACCCTGGAAGACGACCAGGTTGATAGGCCGGGTGTGTAAGCGTGGCAACACGTTCAGCTTACCGGTACTAATCGTCCGTGAGGCTTGACCGTCTCATACAATCCCTAACGCATCCTGTTGCGCTCTACTTATGCTATTCATTGTCAATTTCCATTCCTTGAAATTCAGTTTCCGGTGGCAATAGCGGAGGGGTCACACCCGATCCCATTCCGAACTCGGAAGTTAAGCCCTCCAGCGCTGATGGTACTGCCAGGGCAACTTGGTGGGAGAGTAGGTCGTCGCCGGAATTCCCAATATGGGCCGCACCCGATCCGTCGGGTGCGGCCCTTACCTTTTAATCCCCTTGCCGTATTGAAATCACTTGTAACAATCGCTTGACTTTCGAATGGGCGCCTTCCGGGGCGCGTCGGCTCCAGGTAGCCCATCAGGAATTCCCTTCGGAAGTACGGAAAAATTATTGCTTTCCCTTTCTATTTTTTGAAAAGGAACTACAATTCACGACTGATGAAAACCGCACGAGGAAAAGGGGAATGAAGTCGCCGCGACGCATCCATTTCCTTTTATTTTTTTTAATTTTCGGCCTGGTCGCCTGTGATTGCGCAGACCGGAAAAATCCCACCGGCGAATTCGGCGACCTCGACGACGAATTCCGCGAAAATCTGCTGGCGCCCTCGCCGATCCTCCGATGGCTGCTGCCGCCGCCCGACATCAACGTCACCGAACGCCTGCGCCTCGGCGAAAAATGGTCGTGCGCCGATCCCAATTCCTGCACCGGCGATTACCTCGCGTTTCTCGAACTGGCCGCCATGTACTCGCGGCCGGAAAGCAAACAGGATCTGATCGAGCAATTCGACGATTACCGCGCCATGCCCCCTTACGCCGACCCTCTGCCCGCCGACGAACTGCGCCGGCGCATCGTTGAAATCCTCAACATCGATTTTCTGCTCGACGGTCTCCTGGAGCGTCCGCTCGATGTCTCCATCGTCGAGGTCCGCCGGTTCGACGATTACGACGAATTCCGCCTGCTGTTTCACGATCCCTGGGTCGGCTCCTTCGAGGCCCTGCTGCTGCAGCCGATCGCCGTTCATCCGCGCGGCGCCATCCTGGCTGTGCACGGACATTTCCAGACTGCGCGCTCCTTCCGGCAGGATCATCCCTTCCGCGATTTCATCGACCAGGGTTGGGCGGTGTTGTTGCCGACCATGCGCATCGACAACGCCGATCAACACGAAGATGAAATTTCGCGCCGCTTCCTGAGCGACGGCTTCACCCTGCTGGGCGTGCGCATTTATGAAATTCTCCTCGCGCGTAAATACCTGCTGTCCAAATACGGCGAACGATCGCCCGTCGGTTTTCTCGGCCACAGCGGCGGTAGCGTCGCCGGCAGCGTGGCGATCCGCCTCGAACCCGGTTTCAGCGTTTTCGTCTTCGACTGCGTCGGTTGGTACTTGTACTACGGCTACAACGACGATTCGCTGGCCGACGAAATCGTGCCCCGCCTGCATCCATTGGCCGCCCGGATCAACGATTATTCCACCGTTGCCATGCCCCAGTTGTTCGTTCCCTATGCCTATGAAGGTCAGTGGTCGGCAATTCTTGACTTTTTCCAGGACCACATGTGACCGCGCGCAAATGATCCGGCTCGGGCCCGAGTTGCCTGCGAAAGGGCAATGCGCTATACTGAGCGCACATTTGCTCCCGGGCAGGAAAAGCGTGATTTTCTCGTTAGTTGCTGAGTTTTTGCGCGAACCTCTTGGCGATAGGGGACGAGGATGATGGAAAATCGCTTAACATCTTGTTTTCACGCCGCTTTTTGAACTTTCGAGCAATCGGAGGTTCGCGCAACGAAAAGATCTTTGAAAATCGAATAGTTACGAAAGGAGGTGTAAGTTATTGGTCGGAGAAAAACGTTACTTGACGTTTAAAACGGGAGGTTCGCGCAAACGGCGCGTATCTTGTTGCAATTACACAAGTATTATGGCATGCTGTCTTCCGATGTGATTCCTTCGGGAAAATGAAAACTCTAAGTCTCTTCAACGTACTGCTGGCCGGCATGAATGTCTTCCGATGTGATTCCTTCGGGAAAATGAAAACCTTCAAGCAGCTCCTCAAAGCGCTCCATAAGAATGTCTTCCGATGTGATTCCTTCGGGAAAATGAAAACTCATTCCAGACATTCTTTTATTCTCCTCTCGAAGTGTCTTCCGATGTGATTCCTTCGGGAAAATGAAAACTGCGTATATGTCTTGTAGTGTTCATCGTTTAACTTTGTCTTCCGATGTGATTCCTTCGGGAAAATGAAAACTCTAAAGGATCAGGCATGGCAACCTCCTCAGGTGTCTTCCGATGTGATTCCTTCGGGAAAATGAAAACTTCTATAGGCCATTTCCATGGCTTTTTGGGCTTCGTGTCTTCCGATGTGATTCCTTCGGGAAAATGAAAACTTCTACTTCGCCATCGTCGCGTCGTACTCGCTCGTCATCGTCTTCCGATGTGATTCCTTCGGGAAAATGAAAACTCTGACGCCCGCCAACCGTGACCGTCTGCTTAGTCGAACGTCTTCCGATGTGATTCCTTCGGGAAAATGAAAACTCTAGGTTGGCCGCGACGATCATAATCGTCTGCTGGCCGGGTCTTCCGATGTGATTCCTTCGGGAAAATGAAAACTTTCTTTGGCTTTATTCGTGACCTTGACCTCCAGCTTGGTCACTGTCTTCCGATGTGATTTCTTCGGGAAAATGAAGACCTTTCTCCAAACTCACCAAGACAAGCATATTCATCCCGTCTTCCGATGTGATTCCTTCGGGAAAATTAAAACTTTCTACAACCGATGGGCGGGATGTAGTAACGGAAGTGTCTTCCGATGTGATTCCTTCGGGAAAATGAAAACTCTACCGGTTTCGAAGTTGAGGCCACAGGACGGACAATATGTCTTCCGATGTGATTCCTTCGGGAAAATGAAAACCGAATAGGTGCCACGACTGCGCCGGAACAGCGCCTCGTCTTCCGATGTGATTCCTTCGGGAAAATGAAAACCCTTTGTAATAAGTCGTGATCGTCGATCCGCTGCGGTCTTCCGATGTGATTCCTTCGGGAAAATGAAAACCTTTCTATGGCCCGTCGGCAGATCTCGTCTTATTCGGTCTTCCGATGTGATTCCTTCGGGAAAATGAAAACCACGGGAACGACATTGAAGGCGGCCGAACTCGAATTCGTCTTCCGATGTGATTCCTTCGGGAAAATGAAAACTTCTCGAGCGCCGTGGCCACTTGTCCTTCGGTCGCGTCTTCCGATGTGATTCCTTCGGGAAAATGAAAACAAAGTCTGTTTGAGATCACTGACAACCAAGGCTGTTTGTTGGTGTCTTCCGATGTGATTCCTTCGGGAAAATGAAATAACGCCTACGGCGTCATCACGCCTGCGGCGTGACCGTCGGGGTAGGGGGATGTTGATCCGCCATGCTTGCGCCCCTCGGCCGATTGTGAGATCATTTATCCGATAATAATGAACGTTTACCGGTGAGGAAACCGCGCGTTGCGCCGCTAAAGAGTTGATAAACCGATGCAGCATACAATCTTGTTCGGGCTGGAATTCTACGCCTTCGCGCTGATTTTCGAATTGCCGATCCTGCTGCTGGCCGCGCGGGGCAGGGCGCCCTTGCCGCGCGTCGCCCTGGTCGGCGCGCTCGCCAATCTGCCGACCCACGGTTTGCTGTGGTTCCTGAGCTCCCGCCTGATCCTTTCTCCCTGGCAAGCGATGTTCGTCGGCGGACCGCTCGCGGTTTTATTCGAGGCGGCGGTGCTCCGGCGGTTTTTGCGGCCGTTGTCCTGGCGGCGCGTGGCCATCGCCGTTTTTTCGGCCAATCTTGCCGACTTCGCCCTGGTCGCTTTGTTTCAATATGCGCTGGTCAACCTGGGGGCGACCGATCTCGTCGCCCGCTGGGCGATCTCCTTTTCCTTCACCCTGGTCGTCGAAATGCCGCTCTATGCACTGCTCGCCGGCGCGACTGTCGATACCCGCCGCGCCCTGCTCGCCGCGTTTGTCTGCTCCGCCGTCACCCACCCCCTGTTGATTTTCGTCTGGCGCGGCTTGTTCACCGACTACAACGCCTACATCGTCAGCGGCGAATTGCTCGTCGCGGCGATCGAAAGCCTCATGTTCTACGCGATCGCCCGGCCGATGCAATTTTTCCACGCCGTCTCGGTCGCCTTTTTCGCCAACGCCTCCAGCTATTTCTGGGGACACCTGCTGCGCGTGTTTCTCCGGCAGTTGTCGTGACGCAATTCGCTTGACTTTTTCCGCAATTCTTAAAACAATTGCCTTTCTCTCTTATGCAAAAAAAGATCATCCCGCGCCGTTCGGGCCGGTGAAGCGACAAGGAGAATGACTATGGCCAAGTGTGCGATTAAAGGCGGAAATTCTGTGCGAACCAAATCTTGGCCCGCGTGGCCGACCTATACCGAGCGCGAAAAAGAGCTGTTGCTCAAGGTGTTGGAAAGCCGCAATTGGGGCGGTTACCCCTCGCCGAACGTCTACGCGAAAAAATTCGGCGCCGCCTTTGCCGCTTATCAGGATGCCAAATACGGCGTTTGCTGCGCCAACGGCACCGTCTCGCTCGAAATGTGCCTGCGCGCCGGCGGCCTCAAGGCGGGCGACGAAGTCATCGTGCCGCCCTACACCTGGATCGCCACCGCCGTCGCCGCGGTGACCCTCAACTGCGTGCCGGTCTTCGCCGACGTCACCGCCGCCAACTACACGATCGATCCGGACATCGTCGAAACGCTGATCACCGACAAAACGCGGGCGATCATCTGCGTGCACCTGGGCAGTTCCATCGCCGATCTCGACCGCCTCAAGGACATCGCGCAAAAACACAACCTCATCCTTGTCGAAGATTGCGCGCACATGCACGGCGGCAAATGGCGCGGCAAGGGCGTGGGCTCGCACGGCGACTTCGGCAGCTTCTCGATGCAGTCCAGCAAGCTGATGACCAGCGGCGAGGGCGGCCTGGTCACCACCAACGACCACACCTTCAACCAGAAGCTGCTCAGCCTCGTCAACTGCGGCCGCAAAGGACCCGGTTACGACGATTTCGCAGGCAACCTGCTGGGGTGGAATTATCGCATCGGCGAATTCCAGGCCGCCGTGCTGCTCGCGCAACTCGAACGGCTGGAGGAAGCCACCAAACATCGCGCCGCCATGGCCGCGTACCTGACCGCGCAACTCGACGCCATCGACGGCATCGCGACCATCAAGTACGACGAGCGCACCACGCAGCCGGCGCATTACCAGTACATCTTCAAGTACGATCCGGCCGGCTTCAAAGGGTTGCACCGCGACAAGTTCCTCGAAGCGTTGGCCGCCGAGGGCATGTTCTTCGACGGCGATTTCTACGAGCCGATTCCCGGCCGCGACATCGTCCCCCTGCGTGCCAGCGAGTACCCGATGCTCCGCGCGCGCTACGGCGACGAGTGCAACGCCTCCAACGGCGGCGACTTCCCCGTCACGCGCAAAGCGACCTTCGACGAAGCCGTCTGGATGCACTACCCGTACCTCATGGGCGGCAAGGAAGACATCGACGACATCGTCGCGGCGATCCGCAAGATCCAGGACAACGTCGACGAATTGCTGTAAAAACTTGACCGATCGGCCCGCTTGCTCTTAACCGAACGGCGGGCCTGATTTTTTTAACCTCGAACGGGCGGGAAAGACATGGATCCGAAACAGGCGGCAAACGACGTTTTTACGCAGGTGGTGCAGTGGCGGCGGCATTTTCATCGCCACCCCGAACTGGGCTGGCGCGAGCATGAGACGCAGAAGTTCGTCCTCGCCCGTTTGCATGAGATGAACCTCAGTCCGCGACCCGCCGCGACCACCGGCGTGATTTGCGATATCGTCGGCGAACGGCCAGGGCCGACCGTCGCCCTGCGCGCCGACCTGGACGCCCTGCCCATCGACGAGGAAACCGGTCTGGAATTCGCCTCGACCAAACCCGGCGTCATGCACGCCTGCGGCCACGACGCCCACACGGCGATGCTCCTGGGCGCGGCGCAGGTGTTGGCCGGCCATCGCGCCGAGCTCGCCGGCACGATCCGCCTGCTGTTTCAACCGGCCGAGGAAACCGTGCCCGACGAGGTCGTGCGTCCGGCGGAAACCGGCGCGCTTGCCATGGTCGAGGATGGCGCGATGGATGGCGTCGCGGCCGTCTACGGCATCCACGTCTTTTCCTATCAACCTGTCGGCACCATCGAAATAACCCCGGGACCGAGCGCGGCCGGCTCGCGCCCCTTCGACATTGTCGTCACCGGGCGGGGCGGTCACGCCGGCCTGCCGCAAAACACCGTCGACGCCTTGGCCGTCGGCGCGCACCTGACCGTCGCCCTGCGCAGCGTCGTCTCGCTGGGCTTGGATCCCCTCGAACCGCGCGTGATCCACCTCGGCGAATTCCACAGCGGACAATCGCGCACCGCCGTCGCCGAAACCGCCCGCCTGTCGGGCACCGTTCGCTTTCTCACCGAGGCGATGTACCACGAAATCGAAACGCGGATGCAGCGCGCGGTCGACGGCGTCGCCGCTTCCTTCGGCGCCCGGGCCGAGTTGATCTGGTCCGGCCACAAAAACAAGCCGGTGACCAACGACGCGCCGCTGGCCGCCGCCATCGCGCCCTTGGCCGCGCAGGTTGTCGGCGCCGAACGGGTGATCACCCGCCCGCCGATGATGGGCGCGGAGGATTTCTGGCACTACCTGGAACAAGCGCCCGGCGTATTCGTCGGCCTGGGCGGCGGCAATCCGGATCGCGGCGCGGTCCACGGCCACCACAGCCCGCGTTTTCTACTGGACGAAGCGGGCCTGCGCGACGGCGTCGAATTCTGGC
>DAINPV010000218.1:0-6961 GCA_036743315.1 bacterium
CCTCTGCATCGGTCGTTGTCGTGTCATCGTTTTGCGTCGTCTGCGCCCACACGGGGGTCGCCAGCAGGAAGAAAATGGCGATGAGCGGCAACGCCCGTTTCATGGGCCCTGCTCGCCGGTGAGTTGCCCGCGCACGAAGCCGACCAAAAAGATACTGCCGGCGACCAGCACGCGCCCGCCGGGTCCGGCCTGGCGCGCGGCTTCGTCCATCGCGGCACGCGTATCGGCGACGGCGGTGAGCGGCTTGCCGAAACGGTCGGCCATGGCGAGGAGGTCTTCGGGCCTGGCGGCGCGCGGCATGGGCAAGGTGGTGCAGACGAGGCGATCGACCTTGGGCGCGACCAGCTCGAGAATGCCGTTGATGTCTTTGTCGTGCATCACCGCACACAACCATACGGTGGGATGATGTTCGGGCAGCGCATCGGCCAGCGTTTGCGCACCGGCGGGATTGTGCGCGCAATCCAGCAACCATTGCGGCGCGCCGGGAAATTCCTCCAACCGACCGGGCCATATCGTTGCCCGCAGACCGCGGCGCAATACGTCGAGGTCGGTGATGCCCAACTCCAACGCGGCGCGCACGGCGGCGGCGGTGTTGCGCCATTGGTGGCGGCCGGCAAGCGGCACGGGCAAGGCGGGCAGCGTTTCGCCGCCGACGGTCAGATCGATCTCGCGCTCGCGTGCGGTGAACGAATAATCGCGGTCGAGCAAGGCTAACGGCGCGCGCACGGTCGCGGCGTGACCGGCGATCATGGCGGCGGCGCCGGGCAAGCCGCCGGAGGCGACGACCGGCACGTCGGCGCGAAAGAGCGCGGCCTTTTCGGCGACGACCTGCGCGAGGGTATCGCCGAGCACGTCGCAATGATCCAGCGCCATGTCGGCGATGACGACCAGGTCGCGCGGCAAGGCGTTGGTGGCGTCGAGGCGGCCGCCGAGGCCCACTTCGATCACGCCCAACTCCACCTCTTGCCGGTGAAAGTAAGCGGTGGCGAAAGCGGTGAGCGCCTCGAAGAAAGTGGTCGGTTCCGGTTCGCCCGCCGTGCGATACGGTTCGAGCAACGACCACAGCTCATCGGTGAGCGCCACGACGTCCTCGTGCGCGATGCGTTCGCCGTCGATCTGAATGCGTTCGGTGAAGCTGACCAGGTGCGGGCTGGTGAACAGGCCGGTGCGCAAGCCGGCGGCGCGGCCGATGGAGGCGATCATCGCGCTGATCGAGCCTTTGCCGTTGGTGCCGCCGATGAGGACGGTGCGGTTGCCGGCGCGCGGATCGCCGAAAAGACGGAGCATGCGCTCGATGTTGGTCAGGCCCAGCTTCATGCCGAAGACCTGCAACGAGAAGAGGCGGTTTACCGCCGCAAGGTAGCGTTCGTTCACCGTGTCGTCCTTATGCCGTTTCTGTCGGCTTGCCGCCGCGATCACAGGCGATGTGCGCCGCGCCCAACGCGCCGACCAATTGCGGCTCGGCGGGGATCACCAACTTTTGCCCGAGTCGATCTTCCAACGCGCGCACCACGCCGACGTTGCGCGCCACGCCGCCGGTCATGAGAATCGGCGCCTGCACGCCCACGCGTTCGGCAAGGCTGACGGTGCGGTCGGCCACCGACCGGCAGACGCCCCAGGCAATGTGCGCGGTGGCCAGGCCGTCGCCGATCAGGCTGACCACTTCGCTTTCGGCGAAGACGGTGCAGACCGACGAGACTTTTAAATCCATGTCCGACTGCAACGCCAGCGGACCGAGTTCGTCGAGGTCGACTTCGAGCGCGCGGGCCATGACCTCCAGAAAGCGGCCGGTGCCGGCGGCGCATTTGTCGTTCATCAGGAAGTTGATCACCGCGCCGTGCGCGTCGATGCGAATGGCTTTGGAATCCTGCCCGCCGATGTCGATGACCGTCTGGGTGTCGGGATGCCACACGTGCGCGCCGCGGGCGTGACAGGTGATTTCGGTGACTTTGGCCTGCGCGAAGGGCACCTTGTTGCGGCCGTAACCGGTAGAGACGCAAAAGGCGATTTGCTCCGCCGCGAGTCCCGCCTGTTCCAGCGCCATTTGGAAACTCTGCTGCGACGCCTTGATGCTGCTGGCGCCGGTGGGAACGATATTGCTTGCCAGCACGTTGCGCTCGGCGTCAAGCAGAACGGTCTCGGTCGACAGCGAGCCGATGTCGATGCCGGCGAAGATTTTGTCCTTCGTTTCGGTCATGAACCTCTCCGTGGGCTTGCACCATTCGCTTTCCGAAGCAACGTATAACTTCAGCCGTGAACCAGTTGGGGCATACTATACCCAAATCAGGTGAGGGAGAAAATAAAAAAGCCGACGATAAACGTCGGCTTTTTTGCATCCTTGGACAATCGAGCGATTAGCGCTTGCTGAACTGGAAGCGACGACGCGCTTTGGCGCGGCCGTACTTTTTGCGTTCAACGGTGCGCGCATCGCGGGTGAGCATACCGGCCCGTTTCAGGGTGATACGCAGATCGGGGTTGTATTCCAGCAGCGCGCGGCTGATGCCGTGCCGGATGGCGCCGGCCTGACCGCTGGAACCGCCGCCGGTGACGTTGATCATCATGTCGAATTTGCCGTTGGTCTCAGTGACGTTGAACGGCTGCATGATGACCATTTTGGCGGTCGGACGTTTGAAATAGTTGTCGATATCGCTCTTGTTAATGGTGATCTTGCCGGTGCCGGGGATCAGCCAAACGCGGGCGATCGAGGTTTTGCGTCTACCAGTGGCATAGTATTTGGTCTCGGCCATGGTTTATCTCCCTACACTTCCAACGGAATGGGCTGCTGGGCTTGATGCGGATGCTCGGGGCCGGTGTAGACCTTGAGCTTGCCCAGGAGTTTGCGGCCGAGGTTGTTTTTCGGCAACATGCCGCGGACCGCAAATTTGATGACCCGTTCCGGATGCTTGTCCAGCAATTTTTTCGCGTTGATCGACTTCAGACCGCTGATATAGCCGGTGTGATGATAGTACATTTTGTCGTCCATCTTGCGGCCGGTGAGCTTCACCTTGTCCGCGTTGATGCAGATGACAAAATCGCCGACGTCTTCGTGCGGAGTGAAGGTCGCTTTGTTTTTGCCGCGCAAAACCTTGGCAATTTCGCTCGCCGCGCGACCCAGCACCTTGCCGTCCAAATCGACGACGTACCACCCGCGCTCGACATCGCCGGGCTTGGCACTAAAGGTTTTCATTCCCACATGCTCCTTTTTCGGGGTTGCCGGCCGGATCTTCGGGGCTATGAAGATTCAACAGGCAGAAACCCCTGGCGGTTATTGGCAGCATAACCGCGCGCAAAGATGTAACGGGCGCATAAGATACGGAAAAAGAATGGCTAAATCAAGCGGAAAATACTAAAAAAACATTTTTTTTCGCACGACATTTTCCATCGGTTCAAGCGTGGCGGCTCAAACGATCGCGAAATTCGGCGACCAGGGCGCGCAAATGCGCGGGGGCGCCAGGTTCGCGCATCGCCGGGGTCGGAAAATGCCGGCAAAACACGGGAAAATCCTCCGTCGCGACGGCTTGCCGCAACTCCTCGTCGTTTTGCAGAAGATCCGCGATCGTTGCGAGATGGAACTGCGTCTCGCCGCAGACACGCGCCTTGGCGAGATCCAGTCGCGGATGATCGGCGAAAAATTGGCCGGAGCATTGCACGAAACCGTAACGCGAAGCCAACACGCGCGCGCTTGCTGGCTCCTCACCGGCGGCGAGACGGTGTTGATATTCATTCTCGTCGAGCGTGACGGTGGTCAGACCGCGATGCGGCGCGACGACCAGCATAAGCAAAAACGGCACGAGCGCTTCGTCGACCAGTTCCTTCGTCGGCGTCATGTAGTAATACAAAGCCCGCTTGGGATCGAACTCGGCGACAATGTCCAGCCGATCGAGTTGCCCGGCGCAATCGACGACGATATCTTCGGAAAGTGCGGCGAGAAAATCGACCGCGGCGTGAAAAAGCGCATGGCGCGTAGGCTCGTCGAACTCGCCGGAGGCGGTCAAATCATTCTCCCGCTGAAACTGCGCGATCGCGCGGCGCGTGTTGCGGCCGACGGCGCCGTCGAGCCACGAGCGTCCGCCGGCGCCGTTGGCGTAGCCCAGCAGCACGAGGCAGCGTTGCAGAAGATGAATTTCGTTGGGCGTCGGACCTTCCTCGTCGGTCCAGCATTCTTCCAGCAAAGGATAGCTCGAACCCAGAACCAACAATTCACGTTGTTCCCGATTCACGGCCGCTCCGAATCAAGGGTTATCGGCTTTTTCTCAGATAATTGTATGCATTGCGGAACAGCGGCACACCCAAGCCCTCTTCCGGCATCGTCTTGAACCGCTGCCATCGCGGGAAATTGGTGTAATGCAGATAGGCTTCCGGGTGCGGCATGAGCCCGAAGATGCGCCCGGTTTCGTCGCAAAGTGCCGCGATGGCCTCTTCGCTGCCGTTGGGATTGGCCGGGTATTTCATCGTCGGTTCGTAGTTGGTGCCCGCGTATTGCATGGCGATAAGGTTTCTATTTTTCATTTCGCGCAGAATGTCTTTGGAGCCGGCGATCAGCTTGCCTTCGCCGTGGCGCACCGGCAGATACAATTTATCGAGTCCCTTGGTGAACACGCAGGGGCTTTTTTCGTTGACGACCAGATAAGCCCAGCGATCCTCGAACCGACCGGAGTCGTTGAAGGTCAGTGTGACTTCCTGCTTGAAGTAGACCATATCCAACGCGGGCAGCAGGCCGAGCTTGACCAGCAATTGGAAACCGTTGCATACGCCGATAATCAGCTTGTCGTTTTCGATGAAGTGGAACAACGCATCGGCCAGTTCACGATTGTCGGGCAGCACCGAATAACGCCAGGTGACCGCGGCGGCTTTGGCCGATCCGAGGTCGTCGCCGTCGAGAAAGCCGCCGGGCAGGCATAGCAAGTGGTAATTGCGGATGTCCACTTCGCCGCTGAGGATGTCGTGGATGAAGACGATGTCGACTTGCTCAAACCCACCGAGTCGGCAGGCGTGAGCCATTTCCATCTCGCAGTTGGTGCCGTTGCCGGCGATGACGATGGCGCGCAAGTCTTCCACGTTCACTCCCTAAAAATTCAACGTCCGTTGCCAGGCTTTTTTCAGTTCGGCCACCGGGATGCGGCAGCGAACACGACCGTTGACGCCGACGATTTCCAATACCGGATCCTTGGTCACCAAACCGATTTCGGCGTACATCGAATCGACCATTCTCTCTTCGAAAGCCGTTTTGTGCTCGGGACGCACGGTAACCAGCAGTCGGCCGGGGCTTTCGGAGAAGAGGATGAAGTCGTCGCGTTCGGCGCCCTCGTAGGGTACGCGACTCAGATAGGCGCTGATGCCGTAGCCGCCGGCGAAGGCCGTTTCGGCCAGGGTCACGCCCAGACCGCCGTCGGACAGGTCGTGGCAGGAGCGCACGATGTTGGCGCGAATGGCGTCGCGCAGGCGGCGGTACATTTCGATGTTGTGCTTGAAGTCCAGGCGCGGCACGCGGTTGCCGACGAAACCGAGTTCGGAGAAAAACTCCGAGCCGCCCATTTCGTCGCGCGTGTAGCCAAGCAGGTACACCAGGTCGCCGGGATTTTTGGAATCCATGGTGACGCAACGGCGCACATCGGACACGCGGCCGATCACCGTGAACAGCAACGTCGGCGGAATGGAAATTTTCACCTCGCCGATGTGGTAGTCGTTTTTCATCGAATCCTTGCCGGAAATGCAAGGAATGCCGTAAGCGACGGTCACGTCGTAGAGCGCCTTGTTGGCGCGCACCAACTGGGCCAGCTTATAACGGCCGTCGGGCGTGGAATCGCTCTGGACCGGGTCGCACCAACAGAAGTTGTCGAGGCCGGCCATGTGGTCGACGTCGCCGCCGACGGCCACGGCGTTGCGCACCGCTTCGTCGATGGCGTTGGCGGCCATATGGTAGGTATCGATGTCCGAATATTTCGGGCAGATGCCATGGGCGATGACCACGCCTTCGTAGCTGTTGAGCAGCGGCCGCACGACCGCCGCGTCGGAAGGCCCGTCGTTGTACAGGCCGACCAGCGGTTTGATCACGCTGCCGCCCTGCACTTCGTGATCGTACTGGCGGACGATGTATTCCTTGGAGCAGATGTTCAATCGGCCGAGAATGCGTCCAAGCATCGTGGCGATGTCATTGGGCTGCGGGAACTGCGGTTCGACGAAACGAGGCTGCCGCCATTCGGCCACCAGCTTCATGTTGGGCAGGCCGTTGTGGAAAAAGTTCATTTCCAACGCGGCGACCGGTTTGCCTTCATAGAGGCACACGAACATGCCCGAATCGTTGAACTCGCCGACAACCGTCGACTCGACGTTCATCCGTGCGGATAACTTCATGAATTCATCGAGCTTCTCAGGCGGAACGGCGACGGTCATGCGTTCTTGCGCCTCGGAGACGAGGATTTCCCAGGGATGCAAGCCCTGATACTTAAGCGGCGCGCGATCCAGGTGGATTTCGCAACCGTTGGTGCTTTCGGCCATTTCGCCGACTGAACTGCTCAAACCACCGGCGCCGTTGTCGGTGATGGCGTTGTAAAGACATTTGTCGCGAGCACGCAGCAGAAAGTCGGTCATTCGTTTTTGTGTGATCGGATCGCCGATTTGCACGGCCGTGGCCGGGCTCTTGTCGTGCAGACTTTCCGAACTGAAAGTCGCGCCGTGAATACCGTCTTTGCCGATGCGGCCGCCGACCATGACCACCTTGTCGCCGATCCGGGCCATTTTGTATTCGCCCGGTTGGTCGCAGACCTTGGCCGGCATCAAGCCGCCGGTGCCGCAAAAGACCAACGGCTTGCCCAGGAAGCGTTCATCGAAGACCAGAGAACCGTTGACGGTCGGAATACCCGACTTGTTGCCGCCGTGTTCGACGCCCTCACGAACGCCTTCCATCACCCGTTTCGGGTGCAGCAAGCGCGGCGGCAGCGGCTTGTTGAAGAACGGACTG
>DAINPV010000219.1:0-6874 GCA_036743315.1 bacterium
CCATCTATCGTTTGTGCGTCAAAAGACTTGCAGTTCAAGGCAAGAACAGGTCCGCAATTTCCAGAATCAACACCAGCGTCTTTTTGAGGCCGTCGTGCCCCGGTTCGGCGTACAGCGCGCCCAGGTCGAAGGTCAGGAACGACCAATCGGGAATCAAGCGCGGCCAGCCGAGCGCCGCCAGCAATTCGTTGAAGTACGACAGGTGGAACGGATCGACCGTCTCCGGATCCGGATCGTACTCGGTGTAATCCAGCAGGCTGCCGCGCAATTCCTCGGCGATGTACAACACCGCCGCCACGATTTCCATTTCGTTGTCGTCCAGCACGCCCATGCCCGGAATACGGTAGGGCTCGCCCTCGCTGTACTGATGATCGCCGTTCAGATCCTCGTAGGCCAGGATGTCCCGCGTCTGATCGTCCGTATCGGCCCTGATCGCCGCAAAGCCTTCGATCAACTCGTCGCAGGCTTGCGCCAGGTGCAGACCGGCCAACTGGAACTGCGCGACGTTCTCCGGCGGCAGCGTCAGCAGATCCGGGTACTGCGGATCGGTCAGCATGTACAGCAGAATATCGACCAGTTCGCCCAGGGCCTCGGTCAATTCGCCGTCCCAATCGATTTCGGTGATCGACCAGCCCATCGACAGGTCCAGATCCAGCGACAGGGCCGCCAGATGCTCAAACAACCCCAGGAATGCCAGCGACGGCGCCTGGAAAGCGTGCAGCTCGGCGTCGTCGAAATGACCGTACACCTCGTCGAGCGTCTCGAAGCGGATGATCAACGGAATCCACAATTCCTCTTCCTGCTCGAACTCGCACCCCAGCGACAGGCACTTTTGCGCCACCAGCCGCTGCTCGCTGGTCGTGGTGAATAGGATGCCCTCCAACGCCTGATCCAGGAAGTTGTCGAGCAGATTGTCCGGATCGTCGTCCTTCACCGGGCTGCCGTAATCGAGGATCGTCTCGATGTAATCGACCATCACGCTGATGAAATCGAAGATGTGCAGTTCGTGGCCGATCACCAGCCCGTACAGCGCATCGTGATTTTCCGGCGCGACTTCCGCCGCGGCGAAAAAGTGCAGGTTCGCGCGGTCGCCGTCGCCGCGGTGCAACCACAGCTTGCCCTGCTCGATTTCCTCTTCCGGCACGACCGTGTCGTCGTCGAGCGTATCGTCGTCGTCATCGTCGTCGGTGTCGTCGTCGGGCGTGGCGTCGTCGTCGTCGTCATCGTCGTCGTCATCATCGCTATCGTCGTCGTGATGATCGATGTCCGCATCGTCGTCATCGTCGTCGCAGGTGCATCCCGCCGACAACGACAGCAACAACACCGCCAACAGCGCCAAAACGTGATAAGCGCGCAAACGCATGACTCCCTCCGCGGACGAATTAACTTACTTTACCAGAGGTCGCGCCCGATCACAAACGGCCCATGAAAAAACCGACGAAAAAAATGATGGGGGATTAAACGGAAAGTCGACGAAAACCGAAGCTCTCGTCGACCGCGCGAACTATAAGGTTGGTTGGGATGGGGACGACCTTGAAAAGTCTAGGTTTTAACCAAAAGGCCAAAAGCGGTATTACCTTTTCGCAGCAGACCCCCAACAGTTGCCGGGAACCAAGGCGCATCCCCATCCAACCGTATTTACTCTCTCTCCTATTGAATTATAACCAAAAATTGTGTTTTGTCGAATGGAAAAATGACCTTGTCGGTCATATAACAAAATGCAGGAGAAACATTAAAATATTAATTTCACCCCAGCACTCGGCGGATGGTCTCCAGTGCCAGGTCGACGTCCTCCGCGGACACGTCCAGGTGCGTCACCGCGCGCACGACCCGCTCGCCGAACTCGACCAGCAGCACGCCCTGTTCGGCGAGGATTGCGTTGAGCTCCACCGCGTTGAACGGGCATTCATCCTCCAGGTGAATGAGCACGATGTTGGTTTCGGTCGCCTGCGGATCGACGTGTACGCCGGGCAAGCCGACCAGCCCCTCGGCCAGCCGCCGCGCATTGGCGTGATCCTCGGCCAGCCGCACGATGTTGTGCTCCAACGCGTACAATCCCGCCGCGGCCAGAATCCCCACCTGGCGCATGCCCCCGCCCATCCGCTTGCGAATCGTCCGGCAGCGCTCGATCGTCTTGGCGTCGCCGGCCAGCACCGAACCCACCGGCGCGGACAGCCCCTTGGACAGGCAGATGTTCACCGTGTCCGCCAGCGCCGTCCACTGCGTCACCGGCACGCCCTTGGCCACCGCCGCGTTGAAGATGCGCGCGCCGTCCAGGTGCACCTTGAGGCCGCGTTCCCGCGCGACGTTCCACACGCCGCGCATCGTCTCGACCGGATAGATGCGGCCGCCGGCGCGGTTGTGCGTGTTCTCGACGCAGACCAGCCGCGTGCGCGCCTGGTGGATATCCTTGGGTCGGATGCGCCGGGCGATCGCCTCGCCGCTCAGCGCGCCGTCCACGCCCGCCAACGGGCGCACCATGCACTGCGCGTGCACCGCCGGGCCCGACGACTCGTAGTAGAAAATATGACAATCCGCTTCGAGCAGAATCTCGTCGCCCGGCTGCGTGTGCGCCAGCAGCGCCGTCTGGTTCGACATCACGCCGCTGGGGAAAAACAGCGCCGCTTGCTTGCCGAGCATCTCGGCGACTTTCTCCTGCAGCGCGTTGACGGTCGGGTCGTCGCCGAACACGTCGTCGCCGACCGCTGCGTTGGCGATCGCATCGCGCATCGCCGGCGAAGGTTTGGTGACGGTATCGGAACGCAGATCGATTTTCTTCATGACTCTTTCCGTTCGATAACGCGGCAGGCCATCACGCACACGCCGCAGATGTCCTGACCGATGTTGTGTTGGTTGCGCATCTCGCGGATGGTCCGCGCGCAGCCGGCGCGGTCGAAATCCGCCGGATCTTCCTTGATGTGTCCGCCCGGACACGCGGCGATGCAGGCGTGGCACGAGCCGCAATCGCCGTGAAACGGTTCGCTCACCGGCAGCGGCGCGTCGGTCAAAACGCTGATCAGCCGCACGCGCGCGCCGAAGCGGCGATGCACCAGCAGGTTGTTGCGCCCGCGATGGCCCATCCCCGCCGCGACGGCCAGGTGGCGGTGGCTGATCATCCCCAGGTTGTTCTCCCAGTCCAGCACCTGGCTCGCCGGCACGGGCAGCGCGCGGAAACCGTCTTCCATCAACAGCGCGGCCACGTACAGCGCCGCCTGGTCGAGCATCACGTTCACCCGGCGGTAGTGGTAGTAATACAGTCTGGTCGGATGATCGACGATGTCGTCGAGCACCGGATCGGCCAGCCGCGTCGCCAGCACCACGGCGCGGTTGAGTCCGGCCACCGCCTTCGGTTGAATGCCGATCATCCCCGGCAGAAAGGGCGTCGCGTCGGCCACGCCCACGTCGTGCATGCCCAGGCGGCGCGCGGTGGCGCGGATGCGTTCCAGGGTGTTCATGCCTGATCCAATCCGTACTTTTTGAGTTTTTCGTAGAGCGTCGAGCCGGCGATGCCCAGCAGCCGCGCGGCCTCCCGCCGATTGGCCGCGACGGCCAGCACGCGCTCGATCGCCTTTTTCTCGGCCTGCTCCAGCGACAGCGCGCCGTCGCCGGGCGCCGACAATCCCGTCGTATCCAACAACAGATCGCCCGGCTCGAGGCGCCCGCGACCCGCCGCCAGAATCAGCGCGCGCGCCAGCACGTTGGCCAACTCGCGCACGTTGCCCGGCCAGGAGTGCGCGCACAAAGCGTCCAGCGCGGCGGGCGACAACGTCGGCGCGGGAACTCCCTGCCGTTCGCTTTCGCGCCGCAGCAGATGTTCGGCCAGCGGCGCCAGATCCTCCAGTCGCTCGGCCAGCGGCGGCAGGTGAATGGGCATCATCGCCAGCCGGTAGTACAGGTCCTGCCGGAATCGCCCGGCGGCGACCTCGGCGGCCAGATCGCGGTGGGTGGCGGCGACGACGCGCACGTCCACCGGCCGTTCGCGGTCGTCGCCGACACGTCGCACGGTGCGCTCCTCGAGCACGCGCAACAACGCCGGCTGCAGTTCGAGCGGCAGTTCGCCGATTTCGTCCAGCAACACCGTGCCGCCGCACGCCATTTCGAACACGCCGCGCCGGTCGGCGGTCGCGCCGGTGAACGCGCCGCGCACGTGGCCGAACAATTCGCCGGCCACCAGCTCGCGCACGATCGCCCCGCAGTTGACCGGTACGAACGGCCCCTCGCGCCGTCTGCCTTGGTAATGCAGCGCCCGCGCGGCCAGCTCCTTGCCGCAGCCGGTGGGGCCGGTCAGCAGCACGGTCGCGTCCAGATCGGCCAGGCGGGCGATGAGGGCGAACACGTGCCGCATCGCGCCGCCGACGCCGACCATCCCCGCGTACTCGCCGCCCGCCGGCGGTTCGAGTTCACAGGCGTCGCGATTCTGCCGCAAGACGAGCGCCGTGCGGCCGACGGTCAGCGGTTTATCGGGCGGCCAGACGGCTTCGGCGATGCGCGCGCCGCCCAGGTGCGTGCCGTTGCGGCTGCCCAGATCGGTGATCGTCCAACCGCGCGCGGTCAGCGCCAGGCGGGCGTGACGGCCGGATACGTAATGGTCGGTAAGCACGATGTCGCAACCGGCGAGCTTGCCGATGACGAACCGGTCGCCGTCCAGTTCGATGCGCCGGGGCGCGTCGACGCCTTCGACAATCTCCACCGCCGTTTCGATCTGCTCGACCAGCGCGGTGTCCTGATTGTAAAACAACGTCTTGGTCGGCAGCGACGGCCCGGTCGGCGGCGGTTCGTCGGTCGCTCGACAGCAGGTGATGACCACGCCGTCGCCGGTGAACGACTCGCCCGGCGTCAGCGTCTGCGTCTCGCCGTTTCGGTGTTCGATCCACACGCCCCGGCGGAACGGCACGAAGCGCACCGGCGGATCGACGCCGGGCAACCACAGATCGCACGCGTCGCCTTCGCCCGCCAGCAAACCCTCGGCGGGCAGACGCAAGCGCATCCGTCGCCGTTGCCGGTCACCGATCTCCAGGAACCACATGATCGATTAATCTTTCCCCAAGCGCGCGGGGCGCGTCATCACCACATTTCCGCCCACAGGACTCGCGATTGACCCGCCATGCGGCCGGGCAGCCAGTCCCACAGGCCGTGCTTTTTCTTGGCGTATTCGTAGGGCGTCATCCCGCTGGCGGGGGTCCAGGCCAGCGGCGGTTGATGGCCGTGATCGACGATCAAATGCATGATCTGCCCCAGGTACAGCCCGTCGTCGACTACGTCGATCGGAATCACCGTGCGGCCCGGCGGCAGGTTCTCCGGCGGCGCCAGGCGCACGTCCTCGGTCCACAGCGTCAGGCTCTTGGCCCGCGCGCGGATGATGTCGGACGATTCGACAAACACATTGCGGTCGGTTTTGCTGCGCGTCAGCAGTTGCCAGCCCGGCGGCAGCACGAAGCGGTACTGCGCGTTGAGCGGCCCCTTCTTCGCGTTGCGGGCGATGATCTTGATGCGCTGCTGGTTCGGCGGGCGCAAGGTCATCTGGAACGGCACGATCGCGTGACACGCGTCGGGCGCGAGTCCTTCGCGGTAGGTGCGCGAGGCCAGCAGCGGCAGCAGCGTCGGCTCGATCGCCGCGGCCCACTTCCGGTACTGCGCGATGCTTGCGGGCGTCAGGTCGAGCACTCCGTCACGCATCGTCGCCGCTTTGTCCGGCCGCAGCTTTTCCAACCACTGTGCCGCGTCCAGGTAAGTGTACCCGGGCGCTTCCAGCGCGTTGTAGCAGTTGAAATCGCCGCTTAGCGGGTCGGCGGCGCGCACGCTGTCGCCGGTGAACATCACCTTTTCGCCGTCGATCACCGTGAACAAGCCCATCTGGTGGAAGGAATGCCCGCCGAAGGGCAAAAAGCGGAGCAGGTAATTATCCCATTTCATCATCGATTTGACGCCCGAGCCGGTCTCGACGATGTTCACGCGCACCCGTCCCTCGTACTGCTGGGCGAGAAAATTCGCGAACGGATCGGGCCCCATCGAGCGCAAGCCCTGCATGACCTGGACGCTGGTGTAGATCGGACAGCCGAAGGTCGTGGCCACCGCCTGCGCGCCGGCGATGTGATCGTCCTGGTAGGAAAGCAGGAACACCGCGTCGATGTTGTTGAACACGCCGTTCTTGCGCAACCGGTTAAGCCACTCGGGGCCGCCGTAGCCGTCCACGTCGATGCCCGACTGACCGATCAGAATCGCATTGCCGTCCTGCCCCGTCAGCAGGTAACTGCCCTTGCTCCAATACAGGTGCGGCAGCGGATGATCGTTGTTGGCGAACAGCGAGCCCGACAGCGGTTTGGCGTCGAACAGCTCCAGCACCTTGTCGGCGCGCTCGTCGAACGCGGCGATCGCCTCCTCCGGATTGTCGATCGCCGGGCCGCGGCTGGGCAGCAACACGTCGGGGTCCTCCTTGCGCACGCGGTGCAGACTGCGTTGCGTCGCGCGCAGGCCCGGCTTGCCGTAGTCGCCGTAGGTGTATTGCATGTTCCAGTAGTTGGGCAACTGGCCGTCGTTGACGATCAGTTCGCCGGTGAACGCCACCCGGCGTCCGTCGATCGTCGCGACGAGGCTCACCGCCCCGGCGGTCGGTCCCGGCGTGTCGATGATCTCGAAATTGATGCCTTCCCAGGTCAGTTTCCGCCCGCCCTTGAGTTCCTTGGCGATGTTCACCGGCGTCGCCGGCGTCACGCGCGAGGGCTTGAAAATGTACATGTTGCGCAGCGGCGCTTCGTTCCAGAAACGGTCGGCCTCGGCCAGCAATTTCGCCTCGCCGGCCGGCGCGGCGATCCACGCGCCGTGGGCGATCGCCGCGGGCAGACCCTGGGTCGCCGGACGCAAATGGTGGGTGACC
>DAINPV010000220.1:0-6869 GCA_036743315.1 bacterium
CGTCGCCGCTGGACAGGTAGAGCGCGGCAGTGTTCACCAGCACCTTGGGCGTGCGGATCATCACGTTGTCCGCGCCGCCGAAATGCTCGAACTCCACCGTGTCGCCGGTTTTGATCGCCCGCGTGTCCTGCCAATAAATTTTATAAGGCGGATACCCGGTGGACGAGTGCATCCCGTGGCCGGTCCACTGCAGCCAGCTGAAGTAATCGATGTCCTTCCACAGGCCGGTGATCTTGCGCGTGAACTCGGTGATTTCCTCCGGCGTCAACGGCGTGCCCGCCGCCGGCCGGGTGAATTCGAAAGGCAATTCGTCCGGATAATCGCGGTGCGCCTTCGCCGGGGCGGGCGCGGGCGTGAAGTCGGCGGGCACGAATGATTCCGGTTCGCTTTCCGGCTCGGCGTAGGTGCGCACCAACCGCGCGCCGACCAGGTACACGCGATAACCCGGTTCGTGCGCTGCGCGATAGGCCGAACGGTTGCGCACCGCGCCGTAATAGCGATAAGCCCCGCCACGCGCCACTTTGAAATGACCGCTCGCCGGGCCGGTCGGATCGGTGACCGCCGCTGAGCCCAGGTCGTTGGCGTACCAGTCCCAGGTCCACTCCATGACGTTGCCGATCATATCTTTGAGACCCCACTCGTTGGGCATCTTTTCGCCGACTTCATGGGTGGTCGAACTGGCGTTGGCGCAGTACCAGGCGAGGTCCTTGAGCGCCTGATCTTTTATCTCGCAGGCGATTTCAACCACGTCGCCGTTGGAGGTGGCGGTGGTCGTGCCGGCGCGCGCGGCGTATTCCCATTCCGCCTCGGTGGGCAGGCGAAACCCTTCGCATTCGTACACCGACGAAACGTCGTTGAGCGTCACTTCGGCCGACCGGATGCCGCCGTTGTTTTTGCACCACGAATTGTCGTTGCCCTGGGATTCGTCGGCGCACACGATGTCGGTAAGCGTATAGCACGGCGCATAATCCAGCTTGGCGCTCAACTCGTTGGCCAGCGCCAGCGCGTCATACCAACTGATCGTCTCGACCGGAAGTTCGTCATTGCTGAAAAACAGCAACGGCCAACGGCTGGGATTGTAGCGCATCAATTCTTGGAACTGTCCCTGGGTGACCTCGGTGGCCATCATCTCGAAGGGTCGCGTGACGGTCACTTCGTGCTGCGCCTCGTTGGGGCGATGACCGTTTTCGGTGGCCGGGCTGCCCATGACATATGTGCCGGCAGGCACATAAACAAAGCCGGCCGTCGTCGGCGGAACCGGCGTATCGTCGTCATCATCGACGGTGTCGTCGTCGAGCGTGTCGTCATCGTCGTCGGTATCATCGTCATTGTCGCCCGTGTCGTCGTCATCGGCGTCTGTGTCGTCGTCATCGGCGGCGTCGTTGTCGTCATCATCATCGTCATCGCCGCATGCAGCCGCGACGAATCCCCACGCCAATAGCAGGAGAAAAATGAAGGTGAAACGGGCGGTGACTTTCATGGTCGGTCCCTTCTTTCAGGCTGTCATACAAGCTTGAACGATATACTGTAACAAACTTTCCCGGAACCCGTCACCGAAAAACAATACAGACTTTTTTTCAAACCTTTCAACAACAATGAGTCACGGCTCTTAACCGGAGCCACCCTTGGGCAAATGATTACGTAACTGATCAAATAATCTGTTTGTTGTCCCCACTTGCGAGTGTCTGGACAAGCGCCCCTGCTTCAAAGATCGCCTGGCGACCAAGACCGGCATCGGCGTGATGGACATAAGCCGTTATCGGTTGGACGATAAAACCATCTGGGTGCAATCGCTCCCGAGCCGCTCCGGCCCGCTGGTTTTTATTCACGAATCGTATTAAATTCTCTTTGACTATTCGGTCGGGAGGATGATGTGATGCGGTCTTTGTCTTACTTTTGGTTGGTGATGTTGTTGACTCTGTCGATTGCTCTCTTTTCCTGCGGCGACGACGATGACGACGACAATGACGACAGCGGAACCGAAGACGACGATTCAACGAGCGACGACGATGACGGCGACGATGACGCAATCGACGATGATACCGGCGACGACGACACCATTGACGATGACACAATCGACGACGACACCGGTGACGACGACACCGGCGACGACGACACCGGCGACGACGACACCGAACCCGGCGATTACTGGAAGCCTAGCGACGTCGTGCCCATCGGCGAACATCCCCTGATCCGCGATCAGTTAGTGTTACGCGGCATCATCCACCTGCATTCGGTTTATTCGCACGACGCCTGCGACAACCGTCCGTTCATCAACGGCGAGCCGAACGAGCGTTGTCTGGAACAGTTGCGCACGGCGATGTGCAGCACCAATCAGCAGTACATCATGCTCACCGACCACGACGATCCGTTCTCGTACTATGAATTCCCCGACGTGCTGCTGTACATGGAAGACGAAGGCGACGAGTTGATTCTCAACGAGGATGAGGAGCCGATCGCCAATATCATTTCCTGCGAGGACGGCAACACGGTGTACCTGACCGTCGGCAACGAAAACGACTTGATGCCCATTTCGCTCGATCGCATGCCCGCCGGCACGCCCGAGGAACGCATGGCGTTGTTGGGTGCGCGTGATGAAGCCGCCGTGCAGGGCATGCGCGCTCTGGGCGCAACGGTGCTGGTCAACCACGCCGAGCAGTGGACCTACGAAGAATTGGCGGCGCTGTCGATCGAAGGCATCGAGGTTTACAACCTACACGCGAACATCGATCCCAGCATCCGACGCGATTACCTGGGGTTGCCCTATCTGGGCTTCGTGTGGCCGTTGCTCAACTTCCTACTGCCCGCCGGCGAATCCGGTCACTCGGATCTGATTCTGCTGACCTTCCTCGCCGAGAATACACCGTCGCTGGAAAATTGGGATCGTCTGCTGGCCGACCGCCGCATGCTCGGTGTGCTCGCCACCGATGCCCACCGCAACTCGCTTCCCTTCCCGCTGTGGGACGGCGACCGCGCCGACAGCTATCGGCGAATGATGCGCTGGTTCGCAAATTACATTCTGGTCGACAATTACGATCTGCCCGATATCGAAGCGGCGATCGCCGGCGGGCGCATGTACGGCGCCTTCCAGGTGTTCGGCGAACCGATCGGGTTCGATTTTTACGCCGAAACCGGCAAAGCCGTCTACGAAATGGGCGACGAGGTCGCGTTGGCCGCCTCGCCAGTGATCCATGTGGCGCTGCCCGAGCTGTACCGGATCGACCCGACCTGGGGCGCGCCGGAAATGACCATTCGCCTGATTCGCGCCGGAGCCGAGGGCGGCACGGTCGTCGCCGAGGAAACCGATCAGGATCTGACCTACACGGTCGATCAGGCCGGCGCCTATCGTGTGGAAGTGTCTATCGTACCCAGCCATCTTGAGCCGGTGCTGGGCAATAACGCCGATTGGTTCATCCACGAGTATCCGCTGATTTACGCCAATCCGATTTACGTGACCGACTGATTTTCCCAAGTTTGACGTTTGGCGCATCGATCCTTAGGATCGGTGCGTTCATTCACCGGAGAAAAGCCGATGCATCGCTTTCCGCGTTTGGTGATTTTGTCGCTATGCTTCACGCTGTTGCTCGCCGCGTTCATCATCGCCTGTTCCGGCGATGATGACCCTTCGACAAGCTCAGGGCAGGCTAACGACAACGACGATTCTCCCAACGTCGATGACGACGACAACGACGATGCGGGCGACGACGACGATCTCGTCGAACTGACCTGGGTCGACCTGCCCGGTGGCCCGTTCGCCATGGGCTGCGCCGACATGGACGCGTCTTGCCAACCCGACGAGTTTCCCGCCCGCACCGTGACCGTCGGCGCTTTCGCCCTCACCGCCACACCGATCACCCAGGCGCAATACGCCGCCGTGACCGGCGAGAATCCCAGCTTTTTCACCGGGTGCGACGATTGCCCGGTCGAGTCCGTCGATTACACGCAGGCGCAGGCTTTTTGCGCAGCCGTCGGCGGTCGTCTGCCCACTGAGGCCGAATGGGAATACGCCGCGCGCGCCGGCGGCGCCACGCGGTTCATTTGCGGCGACGGACCCGGCTGCCTACGCACGATCGCCTGGTACGAAATCAACGCCGACAAAGAAACGCACCCGGTCGGAAAAATGGAGAAAAACGGCTTCGACCTGTACGACATGTCCGGCAACGTGTGGGAATGGGTGAACGACTGGTACGGTGAACTCTACTATCAAGAAGGACCGGCGGTCGACCCGACCGGCCCCGCCGCGGGACTCAGCCGCGTACTGCGCGGCGGCGCCTTCAACAACGCGGCCTTTTATCTGCGCGTCTCGTTCCGTAACTATTCGTCGCCGACCGAGCGCAACCGCGTCGCCGGCTTCCGTTGCGCTCGCGATCGATAAGCGCCAAAAATAATCACTTTTTTCAATACTCCCTTTTCAAATCCCAGCCGATAATGTATAGATGTAGCTATTCTTATAGATACACGCCGCTTAAGCTGACGGCTTCCTTGGGTGAATCGTAAAAACAAGTGGAGAAATCATAATGTCTCATTTGAAAAGCATCGTAATTGTCGGCGGCGTCGCCGGCGGCGCATCGGCGGCGGCTCGCGCCCGGCGGCTGTCGGAAGAAACGAATATTGTCATGTTCGAGCGCGGCCGGCACATTTCCTTCGCCAACTGCGGCCTGCCCTATCACATCGGCGAAATCATCCCCGAGCGCGAATCGCTGCTGGTCATGACGCCCGAGTCCTTTGCCGGCCGTTTCAACGTCGACGTGAAAATCCGTCACGAGGTGACCGCCATCGACCGCACGAACAAGCGCGTGACGGCGAAAAATCTGCTCACCGGCGAAACGGCACATTATCCGTACGACGCCCTGGTGCTCAGCCCCGGCGCCGAACCGGTGCGCCCGCCCCTGCCGGGCATCGATCTGCCGGGCCTGTACACGCTGCGCAACATCGCGGACATGGACGCGATCAAAAACATCGTCGACCACGACAAGCCGCAGTGTGCGGTGATTGTCGGCGGCGGGTACATCGGCCTGGAAATGTGTGAAGCGCTGCGCGAACGCGGCGTCTGGGTCACGCTGGTGGAAATGATGGATCAGGTGATGGGTCCCTGCTGCCCCGAACTGGCCGCCGTCATCCACAAGCACATGCGCGACAAGGGCGTTGCGCTGGAGCTGGGCAAAACGGTGAAGGCCTTCGCCGCCAACGACGGTGTACTGGATGTGGAATTGTCCAGCGGCGAGCATCTGCCCGCCGAGATGGTTATCCTCGCCATCGGCGTCAAACCGGAGGTCAAACTGGCGCGTGAAGCAGGCCTGTCCATCGGCCAGTTGGGCGGCATCGAAGTCGACACGCACATGCGCACCAGCGATCCCAACATTTACGCGGTGGGCGACGCGGTCGAAGTGACCGAATTCGTCACCGGCCGCCGGGCGTTGATTCCGCTGGCCGGTCCCGCCAACCGCCAGGGCCGCATCGCCGCCGACAACATTTTCGGCCGCCCCAGCGAATACAAGAAAACGCAGGCCACGGCGATCTGTAAAGTGTTCGACCTGACCATCGGCATGACCGGCATTAACGAAAAAACCCTGAAACGACTTGGCTGGAAATACGAAGCAGTGCACCTGCATCCGATGTCGCACGCGGGCTATTACCCCGACGCCTGCCCGATCCACTTCAAGCTGCTGTTCGATCCCGACGACGGCCGCATTTACGGCGCGCAGGCGGTGGGCGTGGACGGCGTGGACAAGCGCATCGACATCATGGCCGTGGCCATTCGCGCCGGCCTGACCGTGTTCGACTTGGAGGAACTGGAATTGTCCTACGCGCCGCCCTACGGCTCGGCGAAGGACCCGATCAACTACGCCGGATTCATCGCCGGCAATACCATCCGCGGCGATGTGAAAATAGTCCAGGCGCGCGAGTTCGCCGACCCGAATCACGGCAAATTCGTGCTGGACGTGCGCAATGACGACGAAGTCACCGAAACGGGAACGATCCCCGGCGCGGTGCACATTCCGCTGCCCGAACTGCGCAACCGCCTCGGCGAACTGCCCCAGGACAAGCCGATTCACGTTTACTGCAAGGTCGGCTTGCGCGGCTACGTCGCCTGCCGGATCCTGGATCAAAAAGGCTTCACCTCCTACAACATCAGTGGCGGTTATCTGACCTATCTGGCCGTGATCGGCAAACCGATCATGGCCTGTACGCCGGCCACTTCCAGCGATGCGGGGGAAATGGGCCCGGCGAAGAAATAATAACCTTTTCCAACCACCGTAAAAAGGCCGTCCCCAGGGGCGGCCTTTCGTATTGACCCTCACCGCAAAATACCCCACAATCGCCGGGCGAAGCGGCACTGAACGTTGAACGGATCGAGTGGACAAAGGAAGCCTTATGAAGATCGTGCTTCGAGTGATGATTTTGCTCTTGGTTCTCGGTCTGGTCGGGACGGCCGGAGCGCAGAGCTTCGATCCCACGTTGCATCAGAAGGCGCAGAATTACACTAACTGGCTGATGCAATGGCATTCCACCGGCCTGGGCGGCGTGTCCGACGTGCTGTTCACCGACGAAAACCGCACCGAACTGCTGCGCACCTGGGGCAGCGGCGACAGCGGCGACTGGACCGGCACCTACCTGGTCAGCCAGGCCATGCGCTATCAGATCACCGGCGAACAGGAAGCCCTGGAGGAAGTGGCGCGCATTGCCGAATACATGTTGTTGCTCAAGCACATCACCGGCGATCCGGGCTATCTGGCCCGCTACGCCGCACCCAACGAAGCGCCGTGGAACGTCGAGAACCAGGGCGGCCATAATTTCTACGAGGGAGTCGGCGAATTCGCGGGCTATTTCTGGTTGGGCCACAACGTGCGCGACAAGTACATCACCTG
>DAINPV010000221.1:0-6835 GCA_036743315.1 bacterium
TGATGGGCGTGGCCGGGGCCATTTCCATTCCGGCTGCGGGTGGTATGATGACCACCGAAGGCAAGAAAGGCGGCATGGAAATGGCCCCGGCCACGCCCATCAACAGGTTGATCGCCATCATCTGGACAAAGCTGTGGGCAAAAGCCATCATCGCCAGGCTCAGCGCTTGCCCGAACGTGCCCACGATCAGCAAACTGGAGCGATTGATGCGGTCGCCGAGGCGCCCGAAAATCGGCTGCACCGCGGCGGAGGTCAGTAGGTTGGTGCTGAGCACGACGCCGACTTGCGCGGTCGTCAGATGCAATTGCAGCTCGCCAAACAGCGGCAGCAGCATCGTGACGATGCCGCGCCCGAAGGAATTGGCGATGCGGAAAAAGAACAATCCGCGGATGATCGGATTACTTAATAAAACGCGATAGCGCACTTCCATCCGCGAGCGGCTTTGCGAACGTGTAAGCTTCGGTTCGGGCAAAAAGCAGAGCACTGAAAGAAAGCTGATGAAACACAAAGCGGCGAGAAAAATGAAGTTGGCGGAAAACGACAGGTAATCCTCGATGATCCCGCCGATGAGCGGCCCGCAGCCGAAACCGCCGAACATCGCCACCACGAACCAGCCCATGTAGGTCGCTTCCTTGCCGTCCGGACTGATTTCGCCGACATAGGCTTGCGCAACGGGGATGATCATCGCCCCGGCCAGTCCTTGGAACGCGCGCACACCTACCAACTGCCACGGCGAGGAGCTGAATAGAAAACCGATCGCCGCCAGCACCTGGATAAGCAAGCCGGCGATAATGAACTGCTTGCGGCCATGGCGGTCGCTCAACCGACCGACCGTCGGCATGGCGAACATACGGGCGATGGAAAAGCCGCCGAAAATCAGACCGAGCATAAAGCCCGAAGCGCCCAGGGTGTTGGCGTAGGTGGGCAGCAGGGGCGAAATGATGCCGACGCCGAGCATGGCGACGAAGATAGCCAACCAGAGCACGATGAAGGTGCTTTTGGCATGGGCTTGTTTCGTTGCATGCATGGCTTTTCCTTCGGAAAGAACGCCGGATGATATCATGCGATCCTGATGAAAGAAACTGACTTGCACCGCGACGGATGACACGTTACACTTCGCGCCGCGAATCCAACGATTCTCGCGGGGTTGGTAAACGATGAATCTGTCTCCTGCTGATTTCGATTTGTTTAAACAACTGGACGAGTTGTGTTATCCCGAAAGTGTCGCCGTGGTCGGCGCCAGCGAAAATCTGCTGAAATGGGGCAGTTTTTTGATGGTCAGCCTGTTGGCCGGCGACTTCAAGGGGCCGATTTTTCCGATCAATCCCAAGGCCAAAAGCGTGTTGGGCATCAAGGCCTATCCCTCGCTGTCGGCATGCCCGGGCTCGATCGATCTGGTGTTCATCACTGTGCCGCAACCGTTGGTGCTCGACGTGATCAGCGAATGCCAAGAGAAAAAAGTCAAAAGCGTCGTGGTGATCACATCCGGCTACAGCGAGGTCGGCGGCGAAGGCGTGAAGTTCGAGGAAGAGTTGGTCGCCGCCGTGCAAAAGGCCGGCATGCGCATGATCGGTCCGAACACGATGGGCATGATTTCCACCCATCAGAATCTGTTCTGTACCGGTTCCAACGCCCTGCCACCCCGAGGCGGCATCAGCATGATCAGTCAGAGCGGTAATCTTGGCGCGCAGGTGGTTATGTGGGCCGAGGAACAAAACGTGGGCATCAACAAGTTTTTTGGCACCGGCAACGAGGGCGACATTTCCTGCACCGATCTGATGTTGTATCTGGCCAACGACGAATCGACCAACGCGATTCTCGCGTACCTCGAAGGCGTCGACGAGGGACAGCGTTTCCTGCAGGCCGCGCGCATGGCCGCCGAACGCAAACCGGTGATTCTGTTGAAAAGCGGCCGCACCGATGCGGGCGCAAAAGCGGCGGCCAGCCATACCGGCGCGCTGTCGGGCAGCTTCGAGATTTTCAAAGGCGCCATGCGCCAGGCCGGCGTGATTCTCGTGCCGCAGCCGATGGACCTGATCGACGGCGCGGCCTGCAACTACCTACCGATGCCCAAGGGCCATAACGTGTGCGTGGTCACGCTCGGCGGCGGGTGGGGCGTGGTCGCCTCCGACTTGTGCAACGAATACGGACTGAAACTACCCGATCTACCGCCTGACGCCATCGCCCAACTCGACACCGTTTTGCCTTCCTTTTGGAGTCGGCAGAATCCGGTGGATCTGGTCGGGCAGATCGATCCCGCGCTGTATGCGAAAGCGCTGGAGATCGTCGTCGCCTCCGAGCAATTCGACGCGGTGATCACCCTGGGTCTGATCGGTTCGTCGAGCCTGGTCAGCGACACGGTCAGCAACGCGCATCGCGTTGCGCCCGAGTCGATCAACGAACAGATGATGATGCAGATGAAGGCGATCAGCGACGGCTTCGAGGAAAGCATCCACAAAGACATCGCCCGCCTGACCAAGCAGTACGGCAAACCGATCATCAATGTGTCGCTGGACAAACGCCCGCACAAGCTCATCAGCAACCTGGGCAACGGCGACTACCTGGTCATCTTCAATACGCCGGAAAAAGTTGTGCGCGTGCTGGCGGGCATGGTCTACTATCAGAAATGGCGCAAATCCGTCGGCCTGCCGATGATGTGAGTCTCGCGAATTAATGCAGCAGCGCGAGCAATTCCTCATGAATCAGACCGTTGGTCGCCGCGATGTGCGGATGTTCCAGATCCACCGCGCCGCCCTCGAGATTCGTCACGCGCCCGCCGGCTTCGCGGCAGATCAAAATGCCGGCCGCCACATCCCACGGCTTCAAGTGCATCTCCCAATAACCATCGAAGCGCCCCGCGGCCGTCCAGCATAAGTCCAACGCGGCGCTGCCCACCCGGCGCATGCCTTGCACGGCCATGAGCACGCGCTGAAATTCGGCGAGGTTGTTGCGCGCGAGCGTGCGGCGCGCATAGGGAAAGCCCGTGGCGCACACGGCGTCGGCGAGCGACGTGGTGGCGCTGACGCGTAGCGGCTGTCTATTGAGCGTCGCCCCTTGTCCTTTGACGGCGGCAAAGGTCTGGTCCATTTCCGGCGCGTGCACCGCGCCGACGACGATCTCGTCGTTTTCCAGCAGCGCGATGCTCACCGCGTAAGCCCAGAAACCGTGCGCGAAATTGTTGGTGCCGTCGAGCGGATCGACCACCCATTTGCGCGTGCCGTCGCCGCTGAGCGTCGTTCCTTCCTCGGCGATCAACGCATCGTGTGGACGACTTTCGGTCAGGCGCTGGGCAATCAATTGTTCGCTGGCGCGGTCGGCTTCGGTCACGACCTCATTCTCGCCCTTCATTTCCATAGTCGTGTGCCCGAAATAGTCGTGCAGCAGCCGCCCGGCTTCTTGAGCGACCGACAGCGCCAGTTCGAGATCATCCGTGTATTGTTTGTGGGTATTCATGATGATTCGCAGCCTATGTCACCGATGGAAGCGAAGCAAGAAAATTCTTGTCGGTCAATGTTGGGCGAGGGTGTCGGCGCGATTGTTTTCCGTGTTCCAGTTGCCCTCGTAGAAATGATAAACGATGCCGGTGTTCGCCACGCGCTGCCGATGGCGCAACTGCAGATGCTTGTCGTTGTCGTTGAGGCGCAGGCCCATGTACTGCTTGTCCCACTTATCCATAAAATAAACGATCTTGGGCTGGCGTGTTTCCAACAGGGAGTACAGCGACGACATACGGACGGCGCGATCCCGGCAGGAATCGGCGAGAACGACGTGGATATGCGCCACTTCCGGGTCGGTCAAACCGACCAGATCCAGAACCTGCCGGCGACCGAAATAGTACAACACTCCCACATCGTGCGTCGCCACCAGGTCGCCCGGCGCCGTGTGGTCGTTCACCCATTGCACGGTGGCGAGCATTGGATTTCGCGTGTTTTCCAGATTCATGCGAAACAGCGCGCGGTGTAAAGCGCCGTTGAACGCGGCCATGAACAGAAAGACGACCAGAATACCCAGCAGCGCGGGACGAGCCATTGACGCCAGAGACGCTTGCGACCGTTGCGCCAGCCAGGCGATGAACCGCCGGCCGCCGATCGTCAAGGCGACCAGCAGCAGCGGCAGCAACGGATGTTGATAGCGCCCGCCGTAATGCATCAGCGCGCCGACGAATTGCGACAGGTACGCGGCGTAAAAGATCAGCATGAACAGCCACGGATACACCCTTTGAAAAAACGGCTTGGCCCATAACAACAACGGCAGCAGGAAAATGAATGAACCCGGCAAAATCGGCAACGCCAGACGCAGGACATGAAGACGATCCATCCAACTCAGGCAGTAATCGCCGAAGAAATGTTTTTTCGCCGAGACGGTCAGCGGGAAAAGCGCATGGTTGTAATGGTAGTTCATTGCCAAGTATGGGCTTACCACCAGCAGCGCTAAAAGACCTGAATAAATCACCTGTCGCAAATTTCGCCGTTTCCCGAATCCATCAATCATGGCCACTGCATACAGCGCGAACGCGAGAAACCATCCTTCGGGCCGGGTGAGGATGGTCATGCCGACCACAAGACCCAGCGCGAAGATCAGCGCCGGTTTGGTCCGCGACCATTCGAACAAGACGAACGACCAGATCAACAAAGCGGAGAAGGGCGCGGTTTCCAATCCATTGAGGCTATGCGCGGCCATCAGGCCGCCCAGGGCGACCATCGCCGACGCGAAAAAGGGCGTCAATTCGTCGTCTTGCAACGCCTTGGTCCAACCATAAACGCCAGCAATCAATGCCAGGAAAAAGAAACAACCGATGATCCGTGCGGCGTTCGGCACGCCGACCAGCTTGCCCAACAAGCCCATGGTTAGGACGTGCAGCGGGCTGGTGATGCCCGCCAACGGTGCGGCCGGATTAACCGCCGGTAGGTTGTGTTCGGCGATATTGCGTGCGGCGGTCAGCGAGATGTAGCTGTCGTCGATCGGGAAAATTTCCTCGAATCCCTTGAGCGGATACAAAGTGAACACCAGAACGGTCAGGGAAGTGAATAATAATAACCAGGGAAGAAACGCACGATAAACGATCCGCTCCGCCTGGGAAGCGCGCCATAAACAAAAAACCCATACCGCTGCCAATAAATAAGGCAACGTTTCGTCCCTCTAGCCCCCAAGCGAAAGTGACAAATTATTGGTATCATGTCTTTTTGGAAAAGGAAATAAAAATCCAAGGATGTTTCAGAAGTTCGGATTTTGTTTGTCCGAGAAATAGTCGATGATGCGCCGGCCCACTTCACGCATTTCCAGGTAATTCACCGTGCCGCCGATGAATCCGCCGACCACCGGAATCATCTTGGCGAACAACGCTTTGCGTGTTATGCGGACCGCAAAGTGCTTCAAAAGCAATGAGCGGATCGCTTTCATGCTCTCCTTGTTGAAAACCCGTTCGATCATCGAACGCGTGGCGGCTGTTTCGTCGTTGCCGATGAAACGTTTGACGATATCGTGCACTACTTCGCTGCCGAAGACCGGCACGAGGAGTTCGTAGCGGGCATCCTCGCGTTGAAAGAAATCCGGTTCGTATAATAGGGCGATGCGGGCGGCGAGGCGCATTTCCAGATGGATCATCGCTGCGACGTCGGCGGCGGAAGCGGGCAGGGCCAGCCACGGATTGGCCGGCAGACCGGTGAGGAATCCGGCGCTCACGCCCTGGCGACGGTAGGCGCGAATGAGGCGCCACGCCAGTTCCTCGGGGCTTTCTTGCGGGTGCTTGGCGCGCAGTTGCTCCAGGTCGTTTCGTACCTGTTGTTCGTCGAGACCGCTGGCCCATTCGAAGGCGCGTTGAATGACCGGCGATTCCGCCGCCATATCCGGTTCTTTGGCCGGTAAATCCATCAGGGGGCTTCCTTGCGTAGATCCTTGTTCCATTCACACCGATAAAAATAATATTCGTATATGGTCATTTCGTCATCGTCGTTCATTTGGTAGGCATGTTTGTAGCTGTTGACCTTCCGCAGATGACGGCCATGGTCCGAATATGTCAATCGTAGAAATAAGTCGTCCCATTTCGGTGAAAAATACAACATCGCCGGTTTGCGTTTGCGTACGACTTGGTAAAGTTTTTGCCGCCGCTCATCGCCGCCTTCACATAATGTCGGCGCTTCGGCGTACACGCGGGCGATTTCCGGATCGGCCAATCCGACCAAGTCGAGCACCGGTCGCTCGCTGAAATAATACAGCGCGCCGATATCGTGCGTGCCGATCAGATCGCCCGGTTTGGTGTTGGCCTGGATCCAGTCGGTGATGTTCATCAGATACGCTTGGGCGTTGACCAAAGCGTTGCGGTAGACGCCCAGTTGCATTGTTCCGCCGATCGCGGTCACGACGGTCAGGTAAAGCAGTATTGTGCCGCCGACGAGGAGATGCCGCAATCGGTCCGGCCGGGACAAACGCCGGTACAATTCATCCGCGCCCGCGATCAATCCGGTAAGTAGAATCGGCAGCAAGGGATGCTGATAACGTCCCCAGTAGTGGCTCAATGCACCGGGGAATTGCGAGGTATAGGCGGCATAAAACAGAAGGATGAATGCCCATGGGTACACTCGTTGCAGAAAAGGTCGCGACCAATACAGCAACGGCAAAACGATTAGAAAGGGCGCCAACATCAGCCAACTGGAAAAAATGACAATCGACACTTTGCTGAGCAGCGGCAGGCACCCGTCGGAGAAAAAGTGCTTTTTCGCCGATACGGTTGCCGGGAACATCGCGCCGTAATAATGGTATTCGGCGAGCAAGTACGGGGCGATCGTCAACAAGGTGAGCAAACCGGAAATAAGCAGGGGCGCCGGAGAAGTTACCT
>DAINPV010000222.1:0-6817 GCA_036743315.1 bacterium
CACCGGCGACGACGACTCCGTCGAAACCACCGGCATCTCCGGCACGGTCGCCTACGCGGGCGCGGCGACCGGCGACAAGGTCGTCTTCGGCTTCTGGGACGGCCTGCCGATCATGGCCCCCGATCACACCTTCGAAGTGGAAGTGCCCACCGGTGGCTTCCCCTTCGATTATGAAATCGAAACCGACTTCACCGGCGACTGGAAAGTCGTGGCGTTCCTCGATGTCGATCCCAACGACGGCTCGAGCTGGAACAGCGAAATCGACCCCTCCAACTGGTCGATGACCATCGCGGCGATCACCATTGTCGACGGCCAGATGACCGATTACGATATCGAACTCATCGATCCGTGACGAGGTGAAGGTTGCTGCATAACGGAAAACTGCACTGCCCGCTGACGATCCTGGCGGCGTTCCTGTTGATGGCGACGCTGGCCATGCCGACGCTCGCCGCCGACGAGGGCGAAGAGGCCGACGCTGCCGACGATGACGAGCAGCCGGACGAGGGCGCCGACGACCGGGACGACCAGGACGACGAGGACGACAACGTCTTGCCTGACATCGACGTCAGCGGCGAGTCCGAGGACGACGAAGACGACGGGACCATCGCGGCGGGCGACACGGTCGTCGTGACCGGCACGCGCACGAAGCGCCAGGCCTCCGACGCGCCGGTGGCCACCTCGGTCGTTACGCAGCAACAGGTGGAAAATTCGGGCGCGGTCGACGCCGGCGACGCCCTGGAAACCGTGCCCGGCGTGTTCGTCGACGATTACGAAACGGCCGGCCGCGGCGGTCCGGGCTCGGGCGTCAATCTGCAAGGACTGCCCACCGACCGCATTCTGGTGCTCATCGACGGGCAGCGCATGCCCTGGACGATGCGCGCGCCCGACCTCGAGCTGATCCCCGCCGAGTTGATCCGCCGCATCGAGGTCGTCAAAGGCCCCAGCAGTTCGCTCTACGGCTCGGACGCGGTGGGCGGCGTGATCAACATCCTCACGCGCGAACCGTCGGCCGATCCGACCGCCGAGCTGAGCCTGGCGGGCGGCAGCTTCAACACTTACAAAGGCAACGCCTTTCACGCCTGGAGCGCCGGCGGCGCCGGGTGGGTGCTCAACTTCAACCGCGAGCAGTCCGACGGCTGGATCGACGCGAACGCCTCGCGCGCCGTGGTGACCATGGGCGAAGGCGTCACCGATACGCTGGCCGTGCCTTACGACGACGGGCACCCCTACGAAACCAACGATTTGTTCGGCAAGCTGCGCTTGCAGGTCAATCCGCATCTGAACCTGCACACGCAAGCGCGCTACCATTGGGAAGACAATCAATTCTCCGACGCCGACGACGGCGCGGTGTCCGACAACAAGACTCAGTTGTCGGGGCTGGCCGAAGCGACGCTCGAGCTCGGATCTTTCTCCGCGACGCTGACCGGCGGGCATTTCCGGCGCTACTTCCGTTACCGCGAATTTTCCACCGCCTACGTGGTCAATCCGCTGCCGCCGCCCGACCTGCTGCGCAGCTACGTGGACAAGGGCAACACGACGATCGGCGACGAATCCAACGGCGAGCTGCTGCTTTCCTGGGCGTTGGCCGATTGGAACATGCTGACCGCCGGCGCGCACCTGCGCTACGAAACGCTGGATTACTCGGCCTTCGAGCATTCGGCGATGACCGACGACGAGCAGGGTTACGACGCGTACCAGACGGTCTGGTCGGGCTTCGTGCAAGACGAAATTTTCCTCTTCGCCAACGTGTGGTCGCTGGTGCCCGGCGTGCGCGTGGATTACCACGACGCCTGGGGCGCGGTGGTCAACCCGAAGCTCTCGACGTTGGTCAAAGCCTCCGCCTCGACCGCGCTGCGCGCCAGCGTCGGCCGGGCCTTCCGCGAACCGACGCTGTCGCAATTGTACCGGCCGATCTTCCGTCACAGCGGCTATTTCATGATCGGCAACGAGGACCTGGAGCCCGAAGAGGTGCTGGGTTGGAACGCGGAGATCGAGCAGGTCTTCGGCAGCGTGGTGAAAGCGACCGCGGGGTATTTCCAGTACGAACTCTACGACATGATCTGGCAGGAGATTATCGACAGCGACTACCAGAACGGTCTGGCGCTGATGACCTACACCAACCTCAAGCGGGCGCGGATCTACGGCGGCGAAGGCGCGCTGAACATCACGCCGTGGCGCTACGTCGGGCTCAACCTCAACTACACCTACACCAAGACGCTGGACCTGGACGAGGACACCGCGCTGGGCACCGTGCCCGAGCACAACGTCGGCGGGCAGTTGTTCGTCGATTACCGGCCCTGGGGCCTGGGCGGGTTCGTGGGCGCGACCTTCCAGACCGAGCGCGATTACATCGGCATGGGCGGCCTGTGGTACACCGCCGATCCGCGCTGGTCGACGACCGGCCGCGTGTACAAAACCCTGGGCGACCACGTCGAGCTGGGCTTGCGGGTGTTCAACTGGCTCGGCTACTCCTGGGACCGCGAGGGCGACGGCGACAACGACCTGCAACCCACCAGCTACTACGGCGAACTGAAGCTGTCGCTGTAGGAGGTTCCAGTCATGTCCGTGTAGGCGGGCATCCAGGACCGGCAGATATTCTGCCTGACCTTTGTATTTTTGTCATTCCGACGGAGACACGCGGTAGCGTGTCGATTGGAGGAATCCCTTTTCGTTGAGTTACAAAAGGGATCTCTCCACTCCGCTTCGCTCCGGTCGAGATGACAAGGTGCTTGTCATTATTATTCGTGGACGATGGGACAAATGGGACACTTCGAGACACCAGGAATAATTCCTGGACCTATGATTTGGCTTCATTATTTACGACCTCGGCGTGGATAAACCCAGGGACATGTACTCGTTACGTGTCCCTGATTATCCTCATATTATGGGATAAATGGGACACTTTGGGACACTTGTGTCCCACGGTTTGAGCCGAATATATCCTACGATATCAATAGGTTATAAAAATGGACGGTGGGACAGATGGGAAAAAGTGTCCCACGCCAATAGTACAGCCGTTCGAGGGGCGGCAAATCCGTCATTTCGGCCCCGAGAGGCGGTCTATCTTCTTGATTTGAAAATGAAATCGGCTTTTCACCCGGCGCTTACGCAGCGGGCCGCCCTTTGTCGCCCCTGACGGGGCTTGGATGTCTAGTTATTTGTAGGGGCAACCCCCCGTGGTTGCCCGGGCCTGGGTAGGCACGGGGGCCTACCCCTACGGGCTGGGGTGCACAGTTTTCGCCGCAAGGCAGAAGCACAACGAACACACCTTTGGTTATCGCCAAAAGTGTGGCACACGAGATATTACGATTTTTTGTTATATGACAATATTTTATTCCTATTGATTCTTTGATATTATCGCTGCCATCTGAAATCAATTTGGAGAATCACGTTGGAACAACAATTACCTCCAAAACCCACTCAAGAAGAACTTGAAGAACAGATAGACCTTTTTTCCGAACGTTTGGCCGATTTGGACGAAGACGCCTTCGGTTATAAAGATAAGGCGAAGAAAGTAGCGGAAAGTCTAATTCAAAACAAACCTCCTTTTGTCTATGCGATCTGTGGCGAATGGGGTTCGGGGAAATCGACGTTTCTTCGCTATCTGTTGGAATATTTACCCAAGCCAGATGAAAATGGAATCGTAATTTATTTTAATGCTTGGCGTGAAAGCTTGCATAAAGATGTGATGGCAACTTTTGTAGTCAGGTTGACCGAACAACTAAAACATTCCAAGGTGATTCAAGAGAAGTTTACTAACAAAAAGGAAATTCTAACTTGTTTAGAGATTCTTTGCGATTCTGCAGCTGAAGTTGCCGCCAACGTTGCAGGAATCGGGGTTTTTCTTTTCAATGTTTACAAACGATCGAAAGATGAAAAGAAAAAGCAAATAACCAGCATGATAAAGGCAGAGGAAAAATTAAGAGAGAATTTTGAAACTATTGCCACAAAACTTAATAAAAAGAAAATTCAACCAATTGTAATTATTGATGAGTTGGATCGATGCACTCCATCTATTGCCGTGCGAATGATTGAATCACTACGCATGTTTTTTATTGGTGGGGACGAGTTGCAAAGCTTATGCTCTAAACATAACGGTTTTGACCGCCATTTAAATGATATTCCGTTCAAATATATTCTTGCATTTGATAATGATTTTATCGCAAAGGCTTTTAAAAATGAATATAATTTTGAGAGTTCTTTTGAGGGTGAAAGATATTTAGATAAATTTATAAATTTTAAATTAGAATTTTCAGATAAGGAGTGGGTTAGTTATATAAGAGAAATTATTATCCATTTTACGCCAAGTACTAATTGGATAACAACGAGCAAGCCAGATATTAAAGAAAATATGTTAGGAGATATTACTGCAGAACACTTTAGTAAAATGTTGGAAGTGGGCAAGATAAACAGCACAAGATCTGTAAGAAAAATTTTAACTAAAGTGTTAAATATTCAAAGAAATTTCTTTTCTCCACAACTTTTTACACAATCACAAGACGGAATTGAGGAAAAGTACGAGAAAATTTATTTTGAAATGATCATAGTTATTATCAATAACTTTTTGCTATGTCGTGAAATTTTAAAAAGCAAAAGTCAAATTTTAAATGACGAACATTTTTACTTTTCATTTGGTTACAAAGATGCTGTGCAAACTATTTTTAGCCAACAGAAAATAGAGAAGATAGAGTCATTTTTCATTATGGGCCATAGAGATAAATTATCAGAGGCTCTGCAAAAAGTTATTATTCAATCATTAGAGCAAAGTAGGTCTTTTTGTTATCAAGGAAAATTCTGGCCGAGTCAACAATCTGAGGAAAGGTCAAAGATAATTGATAATACCGTAAAGATTATCGATTACTTCTTATCAACTACCTAACTCCCCCCTCAAGCATCCTGAAAAAATGCCGATAGTATAAGAGTATACGTACATTTGTTTGACTTGCCGGGGGCGGGACTGTATTCTCGGGCGAAACCGAAGCCCTTGGCGTGGAAGCGTTTTTTCGCGTGGAGAAGCATATGAGCAAAGCCAAGGCCGTTTTCGTCATCGGGCGCGAGGAACGGCCGGTCATCTTCACTTTCGCGCCGCTGGCGGCCATGCGCCTGGCGGCGATTCTGGACGGGCATGGCTACCACGGCGTCATTTGCGACGCCAAGCGGCACCCGCGGGACTTCGAAGAGGCGCTCGCCGCCGAACTGGCCGACGCGACCGCGCTGGTGATCATCGGCAAGATCGGCCGGCAGCTCGAAGACCTGATCACCGCGACGCAGGTGGCCAAGAAAATCCGTCCCGACTTCCCGACGATCTTCTCCGGCTGGCAGGCCTCGATGGCCCCCGAGGCGAACCTCGGTGAGCCGATGCTGGACATCTGCACGATCGGCACGGCCGAAACGACGCTGCCCGAGTTGATCGGCGCGCTGGCCGAAGGCAAGCCGTTGGACGACGTGCCCGGGCTGGCCTTCAAGCGCGACGGCCGGATCGTGCGCACCGCCCAGCGGCCCGTGGACAAGAACCTCGACGATTTTCCCGCCGGGTGGGACAAGGTCGACCTGAACTGGTACATCGGGCGCGACAACGGCCGTTGCCAGCAGATGATCGCCGGCGTCGACCGCGTGATCAACTACACCTCGTCGCGCGGCTGCCACGGCAAATGCACCTTCTGTCACATCACCGCGCTGTTCGGGCGCGGCTGGTTCGGCCACAGCGCCGAACGCGTGCTCGACGATTTGACTTACCTGAAAGAAAAGCACGGCATCGAGGGCGTGGACTTTCACGACTCGAATTTTTTCACCAACAAGGTGCGCGCCAAGCGCATTCTGCAGGGGATGATCGACCGCCGGCTCGGTTTGGTGTGGCGCTGCAGCGTGCGCATCGACC
Source organism: bacterium (assembly GCA_036743315.1). GTDB lineage: Bacteria > Lernaellota > Lernaellaia > Lernaellales > Lernaellaceae > CALBTQ01. The sequence continues at coordinate 5,879 of DAINPV010000222.1, forward strand.
AGATGCTGGCCTACGAACCCGAGATGCTGCAACTGATGCGCGACAGCGGCTGCAAGGAGCTGGCGATCGGCGGCGAATCGGGCAGCAAGCGGATCATGGATCTCATCCAGAAAGAGATCGTGCCCCAGGACGTCATCACCTGTTCGCGCCGCGTGCTCGAATACGGCATGCACCCGGTGTATTCGATCATGGTGGGCTTTCCCGACGAAAAGAACTGGTACGACACCAAGCTCACGCTGCGGCACATGGCCGAGCTCAAGAAGCTCGCGCCGGACGCGGACATGTCGTATTTCTATTACACGCCGTTCCCCGCCACCCCGCTGTATCCGTGGGCGCACGAGCACGGGCTGCCGCAGGCCAAACGCCTGAGCGATTTTCTGCCCTACAGCCCGTACGATCCGGAGATGCCCTGGATCGACGAGCGCCTGGCCCGGCTGCTGAAAATGGCCACGCGCTTCTACTTCAAGTTCGCCATCCCCGACGCGGCGATGCGCGAACGGCTGGCCCATCACAAGCTGCGCCACCCGCTGCGGATCATGGCCGCGCTCAGCCGCTGGCGCGTGAACAAGATGCGCTGGGGCTTCCCCTTCGAATACAAGCTGGCCCGCTTCATGAAGGATACCGTCATCGGGAAGTGGGGCTGGTTCGGCCGCCTCAAGGAGATTTTGTAGTGGCGTACGAAGTTCGCGTGATCGGCGATCCGGCCGAGCTGGATGCGCTGCGCGAGCCGTGGGAGCGCCTGAGCGCCGCCGGCGCGGGCGACGCGCTGTTCGGCTCGTGGCTGTGGAACCGCACCTGGTGGAACCACTACCGGCACCGGGGCGAGTTGTACCTGTTGGCCGCCGCGCGCGGCGGCGAGCTGGTCGGGTTGTGGCCGCTGTTTCGCGAGAAGCGCTCCTTCGCCGACATCGAAACCGAGATGATCGGTCCGGTGCGCAT
>DAINPV010000223.1:0-6770 GCA_036743315.1 bacterium
CATCAAGCCGAACGCATCAACAACCGTTTCGGTCTTCGCGGTACCTTCGACAGCTATGCGGACAGCTTCCACGGGCTGGCGCTCAAGAAGGGCGATCTGCGCTCGGCCAATTGCGCCAGTTGCCACGGCGCGCACTTGATCCTCAACAGCGCCGAACCGGCAAGCAGCGTCAACGCCCACAACCTGCAGGAAACCTGCGGCAAGTGCCACCCGGGCATCGGCGCGGGCGTGGCGCAGGGCAAAGTGCACCCCGAACTGGCGCAGGACGCCGAGACACTCGGTGAAAAAGTACAATGGTGGGTGAAGTTCATTTACCTCGGGCTGATTCCGGGCGTGTTGGGCTTCATGGTCTTCCACAACCTGATCGACTGGCTCAAGAAGGTGCGCAAGCACCTGCGCCTCAAACGGCTGGAAGGCCGATACCTGCGCCTGACGCGCAATGAGCGCATCCAGCACATCGTCTTGATGCTCAGCTTCTCAACGCTGGTGGTGTCCGGTTTCGCCCTGGTCTTCGGCTGGAAAATCCCCGGCATTTCCGGCGAGCTGAACGAGTCGATCCGTGCCTACATGCACCGCTTTGCCGCCCTGGCGATGATCGGCTGGGCGGTGTACCACTTCTACTGGGCGGCCTTCACCAAACGCGGACGCGGCTACGTCATGGCGATGATTCCGCGCTACAAGGATGCGGTGGACATGGTCGAGATGATCGCCTACAACCTGGGTTTCATCGGCGACAAACCGAAGTTTGACCGCTTCAACTACATCGAGAAGATGGAGTACCTGGCGATGATCTGGGGCACCTTCATCATGGTGCTCTCCGGCTTGGTTTTGTGGTTCGAGGAAATCGCGCTCAAACTGATGCCCCTGTGGATGATCGATGTGGCCAACATCGTGCACTACATGGAGGCCATTCTGGCCACGCTGGCGATCATCATCTGGCACTTCTACAGCGTGCTGTTCAACCCGGACGTCAAACCCATGGCCACGCACTGGATCACCGGCATGCTCAGCGAAGAGGAAATGGAACACGAACATCCGCTGGAACTCGAACGGATCAAACGCGGCGAGCCGCCCGAGGCATAAAGAATAAAAAACCGTCTGAATTCAAAAAGATGGTTTAAGGATAAAAACGTACTTGCCAGACGCTTGGAGAAGGTAGTAACCTACGTGCCCGAGGGATAGCAATATTCTTTTTCGTTGAAGGAGGAGTATCTCAATGAAAAAGCACTTGATGGGGCTAATGGCTGTTCTGATGGTTCTCGCTTTTGTGACCGCCGTTTTTGCGGTCAGCGACACGCTGGTTTTGAAAAGCCCGACCAAGGGCGATGTCAAGTTCACGCATAAGAAACACACCGATGCGTTGGCCGGCAAATGCGTTGACTGCCATCACACGACCAAAGCCGGCGGCAATCCGGAAAAATGCACGAATTGCCACGATCAGGCGACCGGCGCCAAGGGCGGCGGCCTGAATGCCAAGGCGGCTTTCCACAAACAGTGCGCGGGCTGCCACAAGACCATGGCGAAGGGGCCGGTGCTGGGCAAGTGCAACGAGTGCCACGGCGCCTAATCGGTTTCCGAACCAAAAAAAACCGGGGGCTTTTCGCCTCCGGTTTTTCTTTTTAAGTATCGGATTTTTGACATCTGTTATTAGAACCTGTATGATTTTATCCGGTTAGCGGCAAAGGACGGAAGCGTTGACGATCGGCGGCGAACTGTTTGCCCGGCCCGAAGAGGCCGACATGCTCTTTTATGAGCGCCCCTATTGGCGGCGCGGCTTGCGCGTGGCCGGCATCGACGAAGCCGGACGCGGGTGTCTGGCCGGGCCGGTGGTCGCCGCGTGCGTCGTGCTGCCGCCCGGGGTTGATCTGCCGCAGGTGACCGATTCGAAAAGGCTCAGCGATGCCCAACGACGTCGTTTGCTGCCGGAAATTTTAAGCCGGGCGACGGCCGTGGGCGTCGGCGTGCGTTCGGCCGGGCGGATCGATGCGACCGATATCCTGCGTCAAACCAAAGCGGCGATGCTCGCGGCCGTGGCGCGTCTGCCGTTCACGCCCGACGTGCTGCTGATCGACGGCAACCAGAAGCTGCCCACCGATCTCGAGCAGCGTGCGCTGGTCAAAGGCGATCTGTTGTGCCTGTCGATCGCCGCCGCCTCGATCGTGGCCAAGGTTTCCCGCGACGACATGATGCTGCGCCTGCACGAGCGCTTCGGCGGCTACGGGTGGAACGAAAACAAAGGCTACGGCACCGCCGCGCATTTGGCCGGCCTGCGCCGCCTCGGACCCAGCCCGGTGCACCGGCGCAGTTTTCGCGGCGTACTGGACGAAACGTCATGATCGAGTTGCTCGGGCGCAAGTTCGGCGACCATGGCGAACGGGCGGCGGCGCGGTTCATCAGGAAAAACGGCGGCCGTGTGGTCGCGCGCAACTGGCGCTGCAAGCGCGGCGAGGTCGACCTGGTGGTGATTGAAGGCGACACGCTGGCCTTCGTCGAGGTCAAAACGCGCGAAAGCGACGATTGCGCCCGGCCGGTCGAGTCCGTGCATCGCGCCAAACGGCGCAAGCTCGAGGCGCTGGCCGAGGAATTCTGCCGTCGGCGGCGGATCGAACCGTCAGCCGTGCGCTTCGATGTGGTGGAAGTGATCGGGCGCGAGCGTCCGCAAATCAACTGGATGCGCGCTGTGTGGCTCGTCGGGGAGTAGCGATTGCTTAAAAACGTAACCATGCGCCGCAGTATTTTAGGCAAGACGCTCGTGCTCACCCTGTTGCCGGTGACGATCTTCATTTTTGCGATGAGCGCGAATTTTTATTACCAGGCGCGCCGCAGCCTCGAACAGGAAATGGGCCGGCGGCTCATCGGCGTGGCGCGCAGCGCGGCGGCGCAAATCGACCCGGTGCTTGTGCTGCAGTTCGCGCCCGGCGATGAAACCAGCCGCGCCTATCGCGCGCTGCTGTCGCGCTTGGGCTCGCTGGCCGAGGCCAACGCCGTCGAGCGCGTGTACGTCGCCGATTTCGATCATCTTGTGTTGTTCGACACCGACAAGAGCGGCCGCATCGGCCAGACGATGTACCGCCTCGCCGCCGACCGCCGCGAGATCCAGCGCATCAAACGCAACCGCTCGACGGCCTCGACGATGTTCAGCGGCGAGGGCGGGCGTCTGTACAAGGCTGGTTATGCGCCGCTGCTGTTGGACGGCGAAGTCGTCGGCGTGGTCGGCGTCGACGCGGGCGTGAGTTTCTTCGATCAACTGAAGATGATGCAGCGTTCGTTGATGCTCATCGGCGTGCTGGGAATTCTGTCATTGGCGACCGTCAGCGTGCTGTTCGCGCAGCGACTGGTGCGGCCGATCCGCAGCCTGGCCGAATCGGCCAAACGCATCGGCGAGGGCGACTTGACCACCGACATCGAACCGGAAAGCCGGGACGAGATCGGCTTTTTGGCCGCCACGCTCAACCAGATGCGCCTGCGCATCGTCGAACGTGACCGTTATTTGCAGATGTTGCAGCGCGGCATCGCCCACGAGGTGCGCAATCCGCTGGGCGGCATGGAGCTGTATTGCGACATCCTGGCCGACGAACTCAAGGGCCAGCAGGAACTGGTCGAGCACGTCGACAAGATCCGCCGCGAGGTTAAAGGGCTGGACGCCGTGGTCAAGGAATTTCTTGCCTTCACCCGTGAAACCGTGCCCGATCTGCGCCCGGTGAAGGTGCGCGAATTCCTCGCCGAACTGTTGTTGTTTTACGCCGTGTCGGCCGAGGAAAAGGGCATTCGCATCCGCAACGAGACCGACCCGCAGATCGATACGGCCGTGTTCGATCCCGATCTGCTCCGGCGTGCGCTGCACAACCTGCTGCTCAATGCCGTGCAGGCCATGCCCCACGGCGGCGATCTGACCGTTCGCGTCACGTGTTTGAACCGCAATCTGGAATTTTGCATCAGCGACACCGGCGTGGGCATCCCCGACAAGGTGCGCGAAACCTTCTGGACGCCCTTCGTCACCACCAAGGACAGCGGCACCGGCTTGGGTCTGCCCTTCGTACGCAAGATTATCCTGGCGCATGAGGGGCAAATCGATTACGAAAGCGAACAAGGGCGGGGTACGACGATCCGTTTCACCCTGCCGCAACCGGATAACGAGGGAAGCCAATGAGCCAGGTATTGGTCATCGACGACAACCAGACCATGCGTGAAGGAATGGCCGTGATCATCGCCAAGATGGGACATAAGGTCTACACGGCCGCCAATGGGCCCGAGGGCCTGCAGATCATGGAACTCAACGAAATGGACCTGGTCTTGTCCGACTTGAAGATGGAAGAAATGGACGGCATCGCCGTGCTCGAACACGTCAAGGAAAAATGGCCGCAGACCGTGGTCATGCTCATCACCGCCTACGGTACCATCGAAACCGCCGTCGAGGCGATGAAAAAGGGCGCGTTCGACTTCATCACCAAGCCCTTCAGCCAGGAGGAACTGCGCTTCCGTGTCGATAAGGCGCTGGAACACCGCAATCTGGCGCATCAGAACGTCCGCCTCGAACGTGAAAACGAATACCTGCGCCGCGTCGAAAGCTCCAGCTATTCCACCGAGGAGATGATCGGTAAAAGCGAGCCCATCGAGAAAATCAAGGACACCGTGCGCAAGGTCGCCGGTGGCGATTCTTCGGTGTTCATCCACGGCGAAAGCGGCACCGGCAAGGAGTTGATCGCCCGCGCCATCCACGACTACAGCCCGCGCGCGCAGGGTCCGTTCATCAAGCTCAATTGCTCGGCGCTGGCCGAGACGCTGCTGGAAAGCGAATTGTTCGGCCACGAAAAAGGCTCGTTCACCGGCGCGATCAAACGGCACATCGGGCGCTTCGAACTGGCCGACAAGGGCACGTTGTTCCTCGACGAAATCGGCGACATCAGCCCGCTGATTCAGCTCAAGCTGTTGCGCGTGCTGCAGGAAAAGGAGTTCGAGCGTGTTGGCGGCACACAGACGATCAAGGTCGACGTACGTGTGGTCTGCGCCACCAACAAGGATCTGAAAGAGGAAATCCGCAAGGGTCATTTCCGTGAAGACCTTTACTATCGTCTGCACATCATCCCCATCGAGGTGCCGCCGCTGCGCGACCGCCTCGACGACCTGCCGCTGCTCGCCGAGCACTTCCTGATCAAGCTGATCGAGCGCACGCGCAAGCGGATCAAGGCGGTGGACGAAAAGGCGATGAAGGCGCTGATGGGCTATTCGTGGCCCGGCAACATCCGCGAGTTGGAAAACGTGCTCGAGCAGGCGATCGTCCTGTGCGAAGGCGAGACCGTCACCTTCGCCGATCTGCCGACCTTCGTGACCGGCCGGGGCGAAGCGCCGACGCTGAGCGCGCGGCTGGGCAGCAAACCTTTGCCTGAAATTCTCGACGACTTGGAACGGGATTTGATTAAAGAAGCCTATAGCAAGGCCAACGGCGTCAAAACCGAGACGGCTAAGATGCTGGGCATCAAGACCAGCGCGCTGTATTACAAACTGGAGAAATACGGAATTTTATGAGTCCCGCGTTCCGCCATCTCCGCCTTTTGCTGGCGATTCTGCTCCTGATCGTTGCGGGATCGGTCCGCGACGCGCCTGCGCAGTCGGTCGAAGCCGATCCGCCGATCATCAAACGGTTGATCGATCAGTATCGTGCGTATGAGGCACAGGATATTCTGCTCGGCAAGAGAAAAAACGAGCTGCTTGTCGAGCAAAACAAGTTGGCCGACGAGATCGAAGAGATCAAGGCGGAAGATCCCGGACTCCTGGGTCGCATGCGCTTGGAGCGGCTGCTCTCGCGCAACCTCGAAGTTTCGCACCAACTCGATGAAACCGAAAAAACGATCGAAAACAACCAAAATCAACGCCAGGAACTGAAAAAGAAAATCTACTACGCCTACACCGGCGAGATGGAAAATACCATCAGGCAAATGCGCGAAACCAAGGACAAAAAAGCCGCGGCCGACCTGGCACGGCGTTTTTACGTTCTGCAACAGCGGCGCGATCCCTGGCGAATTTCGGCCGGCGTCGAACAGGATTTCAGTCTTTTCCAGGTGGAGATCGAACCGCTTGACGGGCCGGCCGAGATTCTGAACAAAGCCGACATCCTCGACGATCTGGTCGCGAAAATCCGCACCGCTATCGCCCGCATCGATCAGCGCATCAAGGTGCTTCAGCGCGAGCAGCGCCTGGCCGGTGAAATGCGCGACCTCGTCTCGGAAATGAACCTCTTCCAGGAGGGCGTGCGCTTCCACACCGGCGAAAGCGCGCAGCCGCGCGTGTTGGACCCGGACGAGGAACAGCCCGACGAACAGGGCGAGGGCGGCGGCCTGCACATCCCGCCCCTGACCGGCGAATCCGATAGGGTGCCCGGATCGGATCGCGCGACGCTATCAATCCAGCAAGAAATCAAAAAGTTGACCGAGGAACGCCAGTACCTCGTTCGCCTTTCGGCCAAACTTTCGGCCAAAGCGGCGGATTTTCGGAAAAAGGCACGGACGATGCACAAGCGGGAATCCCCGCCCAAACCGACCGTGCAACGCAATCTAAATAGCGGGAACAAGCAATGAGAATCAGGGGCAAACCGAACCTCTGCGGCATCTTGGTCCTGATCCTGCTCCTCGGGATTTTCTCGGCGGGGCGGGCGCGGGCGGAGATGCGGCTCTCGCATCTGGCTTCGTTGTCGACGGAAGTGGACGACAACGTCTATCAAGCCAACCGCGACCCGGTGACCGACGTACTGGGGCGGTTGTTCTACGACTTTT
>DAINPV010000224.1:0-6705 GCA_036743315.1 bacterium
AAGGGCGTACTGTGCGGGATCACTCAGACCGACGCCGACGGCCAGTACTCGATGAATTTCGCGGCCGTCGTCGCCGCGGCGAAACGCGGGATAGGCCAGCGCCGCCGACGGTTCGCGCGTCAGCGCCTCGGCCATGAGGCGCAGCGCGCCGGGCAGCAGGCGGTCGTCGGCGTCGAGGAACATGACGAACTCGCCGGTCGCCTGTTCCAGGCCGGCGTTGCGCGCGGCGGCCACGCCGCGATTGGGCGTACGAATCATCGTGACGCGCTCGCGCCGCGCCAGTTCGTCGAGGCGGCGCACGGTGGCGGCGTCGGTCGAGCCGTCGTCGATCAACAATACCTCGACCGCCGCGTCGGCCTGCGCCAGCGCGCTGTCGACCGCCTCGCCGACGTAGGCGCCGAGGTTGTAGCAGGGGATGACGACGGTGATTTTATACATACCAATGCCGGTAGCGGATCGTGCCCGCGATGCGTCCCAAGCGTTTGGCGACGGCGATCGTCCACTCGAGAAACTCGTCGCTGTAGCGGCTGTTGGTGGCCGCGTCCAGCCGCCGATCGATGCCCGCGCCACGCGCCAACGCCGCGACCGACGCGCCGGCCAACTCGCTGTTGGGAATGAAAATCGCCCGTTGTTCCGCGGGAGCGCGCAGAGCGAGATGACGACCGAGACGCGCCATCGCCTCTTCATCGTACAGGCCCAGCAAGGCGACGCCGCGCGCGGCGAGCGGGCGCAACTTCGGCAGCAGCTCGTGTTCAAAGGCGTCGGTGGAAACTAGAATCGTGCGACAACCGCGCCGCAACGCTTCGTCCTGCGTGACAACCGGCAGACCGCCGATTTCCTGCCCCGGCTGCGCGCGATCGTCGATGACGCCGACCGCGCCCATGGCCGCGAAACCAGCGCGCGTTTGCAACCGCCGCGTGTGCTGGCCGGCGGCGTAGAGATACAAGCCGGCCGGCTGTTGCGCGGCGACGATCTCCATCGCGCGATCGAGGTATGCGAGCATCGGCGGCACCGGCGTTTCGATCACCGCGACGCCGAGTCGTTTCGCCAGTTCGACCACCGGATCGTTCCGCAAGGCCGGCGTGGTGACGAGACAGGCCTGCGACGGATCGCTCATGCGCGCGAAAAATTCCTCGGGGCGCTCGTCGCGCAGGCCGGTCAACAGGCCCGGTTTCAAGCCGGTTTGCAGAAACCCGACGCCCTGCCCGAGCAGCTTGCGCCAGGCGCGGCCGGCTTCGCGCAGGCGTTCGCGCGGCGTGCGTTCGTCGAGCGGAAAGCGGCGGTCGAGATCGACATGGCCGTAGCCGTAACGCAGGTTGACCTGGAACAGACTGCGCAGATCTTCGCGATGAAAATGGCGCACCGTCGCATCGGGCGCGGCGCGGAAACGATAGCGTCCGTCGGCGGCCACGCGGCAAGCGAAATCCCAATCGCCGGAGGAAATCATCGATTCGCGGAACAATCCGACGCGGTCGAACGCCTCGCGGCGATAAAGCACGTTGGCGGTAACCACGTGCGGGCGCGGCGAGGTTTCGAGATCGGGGTGCATGTCCAGATGCTTGCGGCGGCTTTGCCAGCGGGCGATGTCGTTGTCGGTTTCGCCGCCCAGGATGCGGCCGGCCACGCCGCCGACCTCGGAATGCGCAAACCACTGCACGCCATTGGCCAACCAGTGCGGATCGGCTTCGCAATCGTCGTCGGTAAAGGCGAGGATTTCACCGCACGCGACGCCGATGCCGTGATTGCGCGCCGCGTAGCTGGTTTGCATCCGGTCGTAAAACTCGTAGCGCACACCGTCGAACGAGCGCACAAACGCCGCCGTGCCATCGGTCGAGTTGTTGTCGACCACGACGATCTCGTAGCGATCGCGAGGGTAACTCTGATTGAGCAGCGAGGGCAGCAACCGCGCCAATTTCTTTTCGCCGTTGAAGGTGGGCACGATGATCGAAACGAAGGGTTGCGGTCTGTCGGGCAATCGCCAATCGCGCTTGGCGAGCAGGGCGGTCAGCGCGTCGTGCACCAGATCGGGCGTGGTCATTTCCAGGCACCAGGCGCGCTTGTCGCCCAGCGGCACGCCGGGGCGATAACAAGGTGAACACGAGACGTCGCGGCGGACGATGAAATGCCGCGCGATCAGCGGCGTGTTTTTTTCCCAGGAGGTCGGCCCGTAAATGCCGATGACCGGCGTGCCGACGGCCGCACCCAGGTGCATCAGGCCGGTGTCGTTGGCGACGACCGCAACGGCCTTGCGCAGCACGGAGGCGACGCCGACGAGACTGGTTTTGGCGATCAGATCGGCCATGGGCACGGCGGCAGCCCGCTGAATCGGCGCGGCAAGTTCTCGTTCGTCGGGTCCGCCGATGAGCACGACCGCGTAACCGTCGGCGTGCAGCTTGTCGGCCAAGGCGCCGTAGTAAAGCGGCGGCCAACGCTTGATCGCCAGGTCGGGGAAGCAGCCCGGATGCAGTGCGACGAAGGGACCGTCGACGCCGGCGGCGCGCAGCAGTTTGCGCGCTTCGTCGTGACCGGCGCGCGGCACGGTCAGGCGCGGCAGGCGGCGACGCGGCTTGTGGCCGAGAGCGACGAGCAGATCGAGATTGAGCCACGCTTCGTGGCGGCGTTCGTCGGCGGTCAGGGAAATCGTCGCGAGATTTTCGTTGCGGCCGGTGTTGTGGGCGACGGTCAGGCGCGCGTGGCGCGCGGCGGCGCGCAACAGATCGGCGTCGGCACAGGGATAGGCAAACAGCACCAGATCGGGCTTTTCGTGCGCGAACCATTTTTCGGCGTCGAAATCGTTTTCGAGGATCGCCCGGCGCAGATCGGGCCGCGCCAGTTCGGCGATCTGCTGGCAGCGTCGATCGAGCAGCAGCGTCACCTTCGCGCGCGGATAGGCTTGCGGCAACGCGTCGAGCAGCGGCAGGGTGAACAGAAAATTCCCCAACCCGTAAAGGCGAACGACAACGATGCGCCGCACGGACGCGCTATTTGTTTTGGCGTCCATCATCCCGCTCGTCAAACCAAAACGACTGCTTCGGATCTGAAAAATACAATGGTTGCATCCTCACACCGTCCGGTCGTTCGCCGGCAAAACGACGCAATATCGCCTTTTCATAGCGATCGGTGGAAATCAACAAAACCGCACGCTCCCGACTTGCCTGCGCCAAGGCAACAATCGGCAGATTTTCGAAACGTTCACCCGCCTTGTGCTCGTCGACGATCGCCCGCACGGGCAGTTGGGCGAGCAATCCCAAATCCCGCAAGCGCTGCGTATGCTCACCCGCGCCGAACAGATAGAGCGGTTCGGGCCGGCGGCGGGCCAACTCGACCGTGAACCAACGCAGGTAATCGTTTTTCAATTCCTGCTCGGCAAACAAGCCCGCATCGTGTTGCGCACGTTCCCCTTGCTGCATTCGCTCGCGATACATTCGCGCACAAAACGCGATGAATGGCCAAGACGCATCGTCGATCGCCTTTTGCCAAGCCTCGGCGGCTTTCGCGTTTTCACCCATCAGGTAATGCAACAGCCCGCTCAGGAAAGCGTGGTTGATGCGCGACAGCTTGTCGCCCGGTTGCGTTTCCGCCTTCGCCAGCGCCTCGGCGGCTTCGGTGGTGCCGCAATGACCGAGCAATTCGGCGGCGACGATCAGCCAATATTCCGCGTCGGGCTTCTCGACCGGCGAGCAACGGTACGGACGATAGTCGGGCTGAAGCAAATCGACTTGCGGCTGCGACGAAAAGAAAAACGAAGGGCGCCGCGTTTCGCGCACCAGCAGCGGCCGGGCGGCGTCCTCGCGCCAGGCGAAGCGCGGCTGCGCGTGGCGAAAACCACGTTTGGCGAAGGGATCGTCCTCGCCCGGCGGCGGACCCAGTCTTTTCAAGCGCAGGCTCGACCAGCCCCACTTACCCGGCACATTGTCCATGCACGGATGATTGTGCACGCGATGATCGAAATGAAATACACGCCCGGGCAGGTAACGATAGAGGCAAAAATGTTCGAGCCACAAATCGCCGGAGTTTTCGTCGTCAAGGCACTGGAAGCGATTGACGGCCCAGGCTTTGAAGCCGTCGAGCGTCAACAACGTGCGAAGCTGCGCGGCGGACGGTTCGTCGAATATTTCGTCCGGCTCGATGTACAACAGCCAATCGGGGTGCGTCAGATCGGCCAGCGCCAGGGCGATGGAGCGTTCGATGCCTTCCGAATGATATCCTTTATCCATGGAGACGACATGTCGCACCAGCGGATGGGCGCGCAACAATGCCGCGCCGTCGTCGGTGGAGCCGTCGTCGAAAGCCACGATGTGATCGCAGAAGCGGCTCAACTCGGCGAGGGTTCGCGGCAACACCCAGGCGTCGTTATGGACACACATTACCGCAGTCAAGGTTTGCGCCGCCGAACTCGACTTCATTAAATATCGTTCTCCAAACCAAAAAAGGCTTCGATTGAAGTCATCGGACGATATGGGGCATAGTATAAGGAAAAGTCGTGACATTGTGGAGATTTTTCATGCCGGGGATCGTCGGGTTCACCCACCGCCAGCAGGGTCGGGAGCTTATCGCACGAACGTTGCGCGGCATGCAACAGGCGATAACGCACCTGCCGGATTATCGAGCGCATGCGTTGTTTCATCATGATGAATTCGCCTGCACCTGCTGCCATTCGCGACAGCAAACCTCCCCGCCGCAGCCGCTGGACGACGACGGCATGCTGCTGTGGTTCGAAGGAGAGATATACAATCCCGACGCCTTCGGGCTGCCCGCCGATTCGACCGCCCTGGAGGCGTTGCTGCGTCTGATTCGTCGACAACCGGATTTTTCTTTTTTGGCCAAACTCGACGGCGTGTTCGCCGCGGTGGTTTACGATCCCGGCGAACGGCGTCTTCATCTGTTCACCGACCGCGCGGGCATGAGCCGGTTGTGCTGGACGATCGTCGACAACCAATTGCTCTGGGCCGCGGAAGTCAAAGCGTTGCCGGCGCACCCGCTCTTCTCACCGCGAATCGACCGGGAATCGTTACGGCAATATCTGGAACGCGGATTGAGTTATCTGCGCGGCGAACGCACCTGGTTTGAGGGTGTTTCCGTTTTGCCGTTGGGCACGGTGATGACCTGGGACTTGCGGACGAACCGCGCTTCGTTTCAACGGGCCTGGTCCTGGCAGGATATCGAGCCTCTGCCGGAGCGACTCGACCCCGACGAAGTCATCGAGGAATTGGGGCGGCGGTTTTTACGGGCGGTGGAACGTCGCTGCCGACCCGGCGAACGGGTCGGTCTGCAACTCAGCGGCGGCTTGGATTCGCGGGCGATTCTGGCCGCCATGGTGAAAACGGATACGCCCATTCATGCCTTGACCTTCGGCACGATCGGCGACCCGGAAATCGAGATCGCCGCCCAGGCTGCGAAAATCAAAGGAGCCATCCACCATCCCTATTATCTGCAGGAAGACAACTGGCTGAACGGGCGCAGCGACCTGGTCTGGCAGCTCGACGGCGAGTTGAACGTCATCCACGCGCATTTCATTTGTCTGTTGCCGGCAATGAAAGAGGTATTCGACGTCAACCTCAGCGGCTATCTGGGCGACGCGACGATCGGCGGTTCGTACATCAACGCGCAGCGCATTGACGAACGCGAACATCTGGCCGATCGCGGCCGGCGCTTGATCCGCACCGGCGAACGGATGATCGATATTCACATGCGTTCGCGCCAGCCGTTTTTCGACGTCGATTTTATCGATCTGGCGATGGCCTTGCCCATTTCCTGGCGACGCGAATCGGTGATTTACCGCCAAATGCTGTTGCGATTTTTCCCGCGATTTTTCGAATCCGTTCCCTGGCAGAAAACGAAACGACCGGCAAGCGTTCCGTCGATCATGACCTGGCGCCGGCCGACCTACCCCTCGTTTCACCCGTACGATCAATGGTTGCGCCTCGGCGCCGGAAAGCGCTTGATCGAGGAAACGCTGTTTGCCGAACGAGCCTTGTATACGGAATTCGTCGCCCGCGAAACAGTGGAAAAACTCTGGCGCAATCATTTGAACGGCGCGGAGCAAACCGAAATGTTGGGGCGCTATCTCACCTTCGAGATTTGGCTGCAACAGGTATTCGAAAAAAAGCGCCGCCCAGCTTAGGCGACGGACAGATCAACATTCGTCAAACCAGAACGGCAGCTTGCCGCGCGTCCAGTAAATCGGTTGGATCATGTTTTCCGCAATCCCGCCGTTGCGTAAACGTTCCATTACTTGCGGTTCGTAGGCGTCGGTGGAGACGATGATCAATTGGGCGCCGCGCCGGAGCGCTTCCGCGAGCGAGACGATCGGCAACCGGTTGAGCGCCTTCTTTTGCGGATCGTCGTCGATGATGCCCTTAATGCCCAGGCGCGGAAAAAAGCCGATGCCGTCCAGATACATGCTGTGACGACCGGCGCCGAACAAATAGACTTCCGACGGCAGTCGTGGTTGCAGCCGCTCGATATACCACGGCAGGTATCAGTCTTTAAGCGCTTCGCCGTTGACGAGAAGCGGATTGCGCGGTTCGGTCAGCGGACGCTCACGCCAGCCGGCGATGCGTTCGCGATACAATGCCGCATGCAAATATAAGTGCGGCCAGACCTCTGTCGTTTCGCGCATCACCTCACCCATGGCGGCGTCGGCGTCGTCCCAGCGCGCCAGGGTATAGGCGAACACGCCTTCATAAAAACGCCAACGCAGGC
>DAINPV010000225.1:0-6692 GCA_036743315.1 bacterium
CCTGGTAGACTTGTTTGCGATGCGATGGAAGTAAACAGCGCCACTACCACCAATGTTCGCTACTGGGAGGGCATGATTCGCGTCGATGCCGAAGTCGATGGTCGCGCGATCGCCGGCAACGGCTACATGGAAATCTGCGGCGCGGCGCGGCCGGTCGTTTACCTGACCGACCATGATGAAGACGACGACGGGAACGGTTGAGCCATGAAGCGCCTGTGTTTCTTCGCGTTACTCATGTTTTTCGTCACGGCCTGCACGCCGTCGGTTTCCTATCGCGCCGTGACGCCCGATACCCAACTGCAATTTCCCCGCGATCATTTCGCGCACGACGGTTTCCGCACCGAGTGGTGGTACTACACCGGCCATCTGGAGGCGGAAGACGGCCGCACTTACGGTTTCGAACTCGTCTTTTTCAGCCGGCGCACCGAAGGCGATTGGCGCTACTGCCTGCCGGTTTGGTGGTTCGCCAATCCGGCCAACGTGGCGCATTTCGCCATCAGCGATCTGAGCGAAGGGAAATTCGTCTACGGCGAAAGCCTCGGCCTGCGCGATCCTTACCGCGGCGGCGCAAGCGAAAACCGCTATCACTTGTGGTCCGAGGATTGGCAGGCCGTCGCGCTCGACGGCGTACACTATTTATCGGCCGCGCACGACGGCTATGCGATCGACCTGGCGCTCACTTCGCGCAAACCCCCCGCGCTGCACGGCGAGAACGGCTACTCGTTCAAGGGCGAGGGCGGCTCGGCGGCCAGCTACTATTATTCGTTGACGCGCCTGGCCGTGAGCGGCTGGTTGCTTAAAGACGGACAACGCCTGCGCGTGACCGGCGGCTCGGCCTGGATGGATCACGAAGTGGTCTCCGGCGCCATTTCGCCCGACATCGCCGGGTGGGATTGGTTCTCGCTGCAGTTGGACGACAACACCGAAATCATGTTCTTCCTGCTGCGCAGGCCCGGCGGCGACGCGGCGCCCGACAGCTCCGGCACTTTCGTTTTCGCCGACGGCTCCACCGTTCATCTGAAAAAGGATGAGGTGCAGGTTGAGGAATTGGCACACTGGACCAGCCCGCGCACGCACACGCGCTATCCCGTCGCGTGGCGGATGCGTCTGCCCGGTCGCGATCTGGACCTGACCCTACGCGCGCCGCTGCCGCATTCGGAACTGCTCATGTCGGCCACCGACGTCAATTACTGGGAAGGCGCGGTGGAGATCGAGGGGACACGCGGCAGCGAAAAAATCACCGGGCGCGGCTATGTGGAGATGAGCGGACGCGATCGTCCTTTTCAGGAAATTTAGCGAAAACGCAGCGTCTTGATTTCGAACGCGCGGAAAGTCAGCGACAGCGCGCCCTTGGCCTTGCCGAACCGGTGCGGCTTCAGTTCGCGCACGGCGCGGCCGAGCAGGTCGGTGATTTCGACGATGTTATAATTGAAGGATGGATGCAGTTCGGCGACGGTGTCCTTGCCGCCGCGTTCGATCAGCCGCACAACCAGCGCGCCGTCCGTGTCGCGATACAACGCGCCCAACTCGATGCTGTCGGGCGCCAGCGTCAGCAGCGGCCCTTCCGCCGGCGGCGTCGCGAGCGCCGCGCCCGGCACGGCGCGATGCACCGATAGCGGCGCGTTGAAGGCCAGCCCGCGCCGGTAGACGTGCGCCTGGCGAGCGTCGCCTTGGTGCGAGAAGAACGAATAGCGGAACGTCAGCCGACCCAACGACAACGCCTGCGGACCGGCGTCGTGAAAATGGATTTTATCCACCGTGCGCAGTAGGCCCATGACCAGTTCGCCGTTTTCCTGCCGGTGCGACGGAATCCCCGCGTTCAGCAGCGCCAATCCGCGCCCGTCGCCGACGATGTCCACGTAATTGAGCGCCGCGAACTCGCCGACGCCGCGCGTCAGTTCGCCGTACGGAATCTCATGCACGACGGCCTGCGTGTCGGGCAGCAGCGGTACGCGCACGTCGAAGGTGCGTTTGGCCTTGTTCGGTTCGATGCTCGTTTCCACGTCGATGCGCTTGCTCGCCCGGCTCAACGAATAGGTGATCTGGGTCGGACAATTGCCCAGGCGTCCGCTGAAACGCAGCGCCGCGCGCAACGGTCCTTTTTCCAACACGTCGATGCGTTCGGGCAAAAACGGCTCCGCCACCTTGTGTCGCTTGCGATTGGCCAGATACAACGTGCCCGCGTCCTTGCCCGTCGTCAGCCGTCCCGCGCCGCCCAATTCGAAGGATTGCTCGCGCTGCCGGTCGACGATCCGCAGAATCGTCGCGGTCGCCGGATCGAGTGTGACGTCAAGCCATGCGTTGCTCAGCGTGAATTCGTTGAGGCGCACCGCGGCGCGCTCCGGCTCGTCGGGCAGCGTTTCGTCCGCCGCCACCGGCCGGATCTGCAACCTGCTCAACGGCGGCACCGATACTGAAAGCAGCGTCTTGGCCCGCTTGGTCATTCCGTCGCCGTAGTGCTCGCGGGCGACGACCTGTTGCGTGAACACGACTTTGCCGTCGGTCCAGCGATGCAGTTCGCCGTTGTGCGGAAACACTTCGATCTCCACCGTCTCTTCGCGCGCGAAGGGCAGCGTGTTGACGATCGTCAACGCAGATTCGTCGCTTACACCCAGCGCGTCGAGCAGCCGCGCGGTTTCCTTGCGCGCGGTTTCGTTCACCCACTCCAGACGATAGCGCACCTGCTTGCTGACCTCGTCGGTATGGCACCCCGGCAGGCTGTCATGGAATTGCGCGGCGAAGAGCTTCTCCCAACATTCGTTCAATATGGCCGGCTGCGTCGTGCCGCCGGTCATCACCGCGATGCGCTCCAGATCGGCCAGCGCCGTTTCCGCGCGGCGATGCAGTTGCTTGAGTTCCGGCCGCGCCGTGTACACGCCCGCGTTGTCCGGATTGAACTCGCCCCGCACGACCGGCAATCCGCGATCGGGCAGGGCTGCGAAATAATGCATCGGCAGGCTGTTGGTCACCCGTGCCGGGGCGTATGCGCGGTTAAATTCATTAAAACGTTCGCTCAGCCCCGCTTGCGGCTTGCCGTGGTCGATACCCGCCGGGCAGAACAGATGTCCGTCACTCGCCTTGGCCGCCAGCTTCGTGTAAACGCGACCGAGTTTGTACATTGCCCGGCGCGACTCATTGGGCAGCGGATAGCCAGCGAAGTACATCTCGTGCATCCAGTGCGTTTTGATGCGGCTGCCGTCCAAGCCTTCCCACATGAAGGCGGCGGGCGTGACGGGATCGTGCACGCCGCGCGAAAAAGCGAAACCTTTACAACCGGCCTTCAAAAGAATCTGCGGCAGCGTGGCGCACATGCCGAAAGAGTCGGGCAGCCAGCCCACCGTGCTGAGGCGCCCGAATTTTTCGCGGCAGTAGGTCTGCCAGGCGATGGCTTGGCGCACCAGCGACTCGCCGCCGATCAAGTTGACGTCCGGTTCGGCGTAAAAACCCATCAGCAATTCGATGCGCCCGTCGTCGACCAGCTTTTTCAAACGTGAAAAGGCGTTCGGATCGGCCTGGGCCAGCGCCTCCAGTTGTGGCATTTGGTCGATGACGAAGGTTGCCTGCGGATCGTTTTCCAGATTGCGGATCGCCTCGAGCAGATTGCCCACCGCCAGCTTGCCGAAGGTCGCGCGGTCGCGCAGCCACTCCAGATCGAAGTGTACGTGCGGCACGTAATGCATCGTCGCGTCGGCCGCGGGCGGCAGGCTGACGCGCAACTCGACGTCCGGCGGATCGTCCCAAATGGCAATCGTTCCCACGCCGTCCTGCATGCGGATGGGCACCGACAAAGCGTACAGCGGCGCGACCTCGCCGACCAGTTCGAGGTCGATGAAATGCAGTCCGTTTTTCAGCGGACGACCGGGCAGGGTGACGATGAACGGCACGCCAGGCTCGAAGTGCGCGCGATGCAATTGCGCGGCGGTGAACTCGCCGTAACCGTCGTCGAGGCGGATGTGCTCGGGCGACAGCCGTTTGCCGTCCAGCCGCAGGTTAAGTTTGACGATGCGTTGATAGAACCAGCAATTGGTGATCGCGAAGCGGAAAGCGTCCGGTTCGCCGTCGCCGCCCAGGTCGACGTTGCCGATCAGGTCGTGGACGAAAATAGCTTCGAGGATCGCCCCCAGTTCGGTGGGGATCATTTCGCGGATGCGGTCGAGCGATTTGCGCAGCCGACGCGCGGCCAGCCGGCGAATGACCGGCAATGTCAACACCCGCAGCACCGGCGGCGGAATCAGACTCTTCAAACGTACCTCAGTTTACGTACAACACTTCCGAAACGGCCGGGGCGCTGAAGGTGTCGGTCGATCCGTCGGGCAGCGTCACCGTGCCTTCAACCTGCACCAGAAACCGATACACGAACGAACTGGCGAAGAACCGCGCCACTTGCCGTTCGAGGAAACTCATCGTTTTCAGCAGATCGATCTGCTCGATGATCTTGATCACCTTGTAGTGTCCGTTGACCTTCACCTTGCCGGGTTGGTCGATGACGAAATCGAAGCGCGCCGGATATTGTTTGTTGAATTTCGGCTCGGTCTTCCACTCGCTGGGTTTGAGCGTATAACGCGTGCCGCCGTAGAGAATCTTGTTGTCTTTGCCGAAAATGATCATCGGCACAGTCGCGCCGCCGTGTTCCGGCGGAACGGTGAACTCCAGAATGTCCAGCGTGTATTTCTCATGGAAGCAGCGGAGCGAAAACCAGCGCTTCGAGTATTTATGCGGCATCATCGTCACGAACCCGTGGTCGGAATAGCCGTAGCCCGACACTTGTCGCGCGCCCGCCGCCGTGGTGATCGTTCCAGACACTTTGGCGCGCGGCATGATTACATAATTGCTGTAGAAATCCTCGTCGCTGCCGAAGGTCACCTTGCCGCTGTTAATCGCAAAGCCCGGCAACTGCGCCTGATACTTGAGGTCCAGTTTCAAACCGTTGGCCGCGGCGGTCATCTGGAAGTTGGGATACGAGCCCCAGGCGCGACTGTTGCCCGAACGGAAATCCATTTTGCCCGTTGCGCCCTGGAACGGGTCCTTGCCGAATTCGGTTTTCGCGAACACGCATTCCTTGCCCGGTTCGCAAATCGAAAAATCGATATTCGATTTCTGGTCGCCCGGACCGATGTTGGTTACGAAATAATTGGTGAACGTGAAGGTGCCGTCGTTCATCCGCGCCAGGAAAAAATACCCTTCGCCGTAGGTTTCCCGATTCAGTGGATGCAAACCGTAGACATCGGCGGGCAGGCCGACGCCGTAGTTGGGTTGCCCGGCCAACTGCGGCCAGATTTTAATTCCGGCGGCCAAAGCGATGGAAGCGGCGACGGCGATGATAAGGAGCGAAATAAGAATTCGAGAACGCATGAACTTCCCCTCGCGGTGGTGTTGAATAAAAAGCTTTATTGCAGCAGGAAGCGACTAGTCCGCGTAAATGGCCTCGAGTTGCTTCAGTATCTGTTCCTGAGTCTTGGAGGTCGCCAACGCCAACTCGCTGATCAACAGATTGCGCGCGGTCTCCAACATCTTACGCTCGCCGTAGGACAATTCCTTGTCCTTGCGCAATACATAAAGGTCGCGCAGCACGCCGGCGATTTCCATTACGCTGCCCGTCTTAATCTTCTCCATATACTCCCGGTACCGACGGTTCCAGGTCTGGTTGTCGATGGTCACATCCTTGTCCTTCAGGATCTTCCAGACCTTGGGAATTTCGCCCTTGCTGATCAGCGGACGCAGTCCGACTTTCTCGGCATTGTTCGTCGGCACCATGATCGTGATGTCGTTGTCGATGATGCGCAACATGAAAAAAGTATATACGGTATTGCCGATATCCTTTTGCTCGACGCCCTCGATCACCCCAACGCCATGAGCAGGATAAACGGCCTTGTCGCCAACTTTAAACATTCAGCGTCTCCCAGCGTCCTCACGTCTAGTTGTCCCTTTATAGCACCAATTCAAATTTTGCGCAAAACGTCTGTTCATAATGTTGCATCAGGTGATCGATTCGATAAAAATCGGTCCTGAGCATCAGTTGTTATCGGCCTGCTCCACTTACCTGATGGAGCAGGGATGATAGAAAAGGCTCCCCTGGAACCTTCGGCCACAACATTGGTCCAATAGTTGGATGAAGTATTGCGAAGTCACGATTTTTGCTTGTGTTTGTGCTTGTCAGCCCGGTGGAAAATAGGGGTGGTTATAATTCAAGGTCAAAAAATGAATTTTTATAATTCGTTGATAATAAAGAACTTTATATTGACCAAGAGAAGCGGTAGTTACTTATTACATTAGTCTCGGGAATTTTTTCGTTGACCTTTTATGGTTGTCTGCATATATTAGCGCGTCCGGTAATCAGAACAGAACGACATTCATAAACAAACAACTGAAAAGTCAAGCTTAATAGCTTTTTGGGTTTGAGGAGATAATTTCGAAGGAAGATCCTACATGGCCCACCGGATTGAAGTTAAATTCAAAGACTCCCTGGTTGACGTTTTAGGCGCCAAGGTTGTGAAGCGGATTCGTGAGGATCTCAACCTCGAAGTCGAAAACGTAAGGATAATAGAGGCTTATACTATCGACAAGCGGATCTCTCCCGAGAATCTCGCCTTGATTGCCGAGGTGCCGTTCTCCGATCCGATCAGCCAGGAGACCTCGATCGGCAAACCGCTGGCCGCAACCATGAACTGGGATTGGCTGGTCGAAGTCGGCTT
>DAINPV010000226.1:0-6678 GCA_036743315.1 bacterium
TGTATAAAAAGGAGCATTCAATGCAACAGAAGCTGATCTTGCTCGCGATTCTATTGCCGACCTTGTTGGCGACCGCCGCGATGGTCGTCGCTTGCGATGACGACGACGACGACAACAATGACGGCGATGACGATAGCGCCGCCGACAACGACAACGAGGATCCCTGCGTCGCCCAGGCCAAGCTCGACGCCCAAGAGGCTTGCGAGTCCGTGGGCATGGACGCCGACCTGTCGCACTACGGGCACGACACCCAGGGCCTGGAATGCGATGCCTACTGCGGCGGCGGCTATTACTATTGGTCCAGCGAATGCCTCAGCGGCATATGCATCTGCTGCAAGTAATCGACGCGAACGACAAACCGTTTTTCCCCGGGAGGAAATGAAAATGCCCCGTTTCGCGCTCCTGTTATTCGTCGCCCTCGCGACGCTCGCCCTGGGCGCCGGTCCGCTCGCCGCGCAGGAAAATTTCTGGACGGTCGTTTACACGGAAAGCTCGACCGAAGGCGGTTCGTCCGGCTCGGCGCTGCTCAACGGTTACGGCCAGATCATCGGCCAGCTCACCGGCGGCAACGCCTCGTGCGAAGCGCCGCTGAACGACCCGGCTTACTACGACCTGTACGGCATGTTCGCCAAATCGTGGGATGTCGGTCTCGCGCAGTACCTGGGCGGCGGCAAGTCCGCCGGTCCGTTGGGCGCGACGATCCCCGACGCGCTGGCGTCCGCGCCCGCACCGATCGTCACCCCGGGCCTGGCGCGGCAACTGCCCGCGTCGGCCGCGCACACGCTGACGCTCGACGAACGGACCGTGGCCCAGGCGCGGGAGACGTTCGCCGAACTCGCGCGGCACAATGAGAAACGCCGCATGACCGGCGTGCATCTTGACGCCCCGGCGATCCAAGCCGAGATGTGGGAGCGCCTGACCGACGCGAGCGGCGCGACCTCCTGGCGTCTGGCGGTGCGGGCGCCCGGGGCCGTCACGCTGCGCCTGCGCTTCGCGCGGTTGAACGTCGGGCCCGACGATCCGGTCGTCGTGTACGCTTCGCCGACCGCCGCGACCGGCCTGCCGGTGCGGCCCTCGCCGACGGCCACCGCCGCGGCCTTCTGGGGCCCGCTGACGGTGGGCGACACCGTGTTCGTCGAGGTCGTCACCGCGGCGAACACGCCGCCCGACGTGGCCTTCGATCGAATCAGCTATGGTTTGGCGCATCCGGCGCTCGCCGCGGCCGCCGGCAAGGAAGGCAGTTGCTATCTGGACCCGAACTGCTTCGTCGACCAAATGACCGGTCTGGACCAACTCATGAACGGCGTGGGGCAGATGGTCTTTGAAATCCCGGACGGTCAGGCGGTGTGCACCGGCACGATGATCCTGGACGAAGCGCAAACCTTCACCCCGTACTTCTACACCGCTAACCACTGCTTCGACACCCAAAGCGCCGCCGACTCGCTGCTTGTTTCCTTTTTCTGGTACACCGACCAGTGCAACGGCACGGCCTTGCCCTGGGAGCAGGTGACGACCTACACCGAAGGTTCGGACATCCTGGTGCACTCCGAGGAAACCGACGTGTTGCTGTTGCAGCTCGACCAGTACCCGCCGCAGGGCGCCGCGTACTTCGGTTGGACCACCGCCGATCCGGCCATCGAGGATCCCATCTTTGTGCTGCACCACCCGGCCGGCACGTTCATGCGCCTGTCCTTCGGTTACATCAGCGGCACCTCCGACGCCGACGACGTCGATTTGGACGACGACGACACCGACGACGCCGACGACGACGATGACGATGACGGCGGCGATGACGACGATGACGATGACGACGATGACGACGATGACGGCTGTTGCGGGTGTTGACAATTCGGCATGACGATCGCGGAATGCGGAATGGGAGCAGCCGATAAAAACTGTATTTATTTGTGTATAAAAAAACCCACCTTTGGGAGCTGTACGATAAAACTAACTATCCACAAACGAACGACTATTCGTAAAAATTCAGTAGTCGCTTGACTCCATCGGCAAAACAAGGGACTGTGAAATTGTTCACGTAGGGAAAGCGTCTCTTGGCGAACGCTTTCTTCACGCCAAGATGCGCTGCGGCAACCGAAATAAAGAAAAGACAGGAGAGAACAATGAAAACGAAGCCATGGGTTTTCCTTGCTCTTGTTCTGGCCCTGCTGACGCTTTTAATCGGGGCCGGTTGCACTTGCGATGACGACGATGACGACGACAACGACGACAACGACGACAACGACGATGACGACGCGACCGGTCCGGTCGAGACGGTCGAGCAGGCGATCGCCTTGCTGGTCGACGAGCTGGACACCGGCGGTCAATCGGGCGCCTGGGTCGCCTATGTTTCCGCCTCGCCGCTGGCGGCCGACGTCGACGTTCAGCCGGCCGAGGGCGAAAGCGCTTACGCGCCGACCGGTTCGTACTGGTTCGCCTTTGTCGACGAGGAGCCTTTCGCCTACTTCGAGCACGCGGTGAAGTTCGTCTTCATCGCCGCCGAAACCGGCGCGGTGACGGTGGAAAGCCAATCTTGGTGGCCGGAGATCGACGGCGAATCGTTCCTGGGCTCGGGCCGCGAGATCGTCCAGGTGTTCGCGCCCAACAACATGTCCTGGCGCATGACCAAGGCGGCGAAAGCCCAACCCGCCGCGACCGCGCCCTCCGGCGATTACGGCGATGCGCCGGACAACACGGTCGACGACGATCCCGACCAGGTCTACTACGGCGGCGCGGTTTCCGGGCGGTTCCCGACGCTCTACGAAACGGCCAACTCGGTCGACAGTCGACCCGGCGGCCATGCGCTGACCACCGGTGAGGAAACGATCGGCGAAACCGTCTCCGTCGAGGTCGACGCCGACGATGCGGCCGATCCCGACGGCGCGCCCAACCTGGTCGACCGCGACCTGGACGACGGCGTGTTCTGGGTCTTCTATCCCAACCTGGCGGCAAACACGCTCACCGTGCGCTTTTTGGTGCAGGTGTCCGTCGCCGCCGCCGCTCCCGACGTCCCGCGCTACTTGAACATCCTGGTCGACAACAACCGCGACGGGCAATGGCAGAAGAACGATCGCGGCGCCGAGTGGCTCGCTCAGAATTTCGCGGTCAACGTGCCGCCCGGCAAATCCGAGCGGGTCTGGACCGAGGCGGCGACCATGCCGCTGAGCGCCGCCAACACCTTCGGGTGGGAAAGCTGGATGCGCGTGGCCCTGACGCGCGAGAGCATCGACGCGGCGACCTTCGGCGACGACGGCTGGGACGGCTCGGGGCAGTTCGAGTCCGGCGAAATCGAAGACCACTACTTCAACTTCGCGCCCTGGTCGGCCGATGATGACGATGACGACGACGACGATGACGATGACGATGACGACGACAACAATCCCGCGCCGGAAGATCCCGCGGGCGACGAGCCGAATCCGGACCCCAAAGATTGCAAATACATCTGCGAAGCCGACATGATCGAAATTCCCATCGCCTGCAAGGCGTTGGTGATCAACTTCGGCGACCGCCCGGGCCAGAGCCACGTGATGCGCGACGCCCAGCGCGCCGTCGGCTTCTACGAAGACCTGCTGGGGGCGGGGAACGTGGAGTCGCTCACCGAGCCCACCGCCGCCGAAGCGTTGCAGGCCATTCAGGATTTCATCGCCGATGCGGCCTGCCTGGACGAACTGTACATTTACCTGGTGGGTCACGGCGGCAAGAGCGGTTACATCCGCGCCCAGAACGGCCGCGGCAAACTGATGCCGGAACAATTGCAGAACGCCATCGGCTCCGGTTCGCATTGTCCGACCACCATGGACTACTACGCCGGCGAGTGCCGGCAGCCCGGCTTCTGCAATCTGAACGTCGTGCTTATCAGTTGCTACGCGGGCAACTTTACTTCCGGCGACCACTCGATTGCGCAGGCCGGCGTCAACGTGCTGGCCGCGTCGGATAAAAGCACGCTCGCGCAAGGCCGGCCCGACGGCGAAGGCGCCTACGTCAGCGACGCCTACTTCGACGCTTACGAAGGCAGCCAGGCCGACGATCCGCCCAACGGGGACGGCGACGGCGAAGTTTCCGCCGAAGAGGCCATGGATTGGGCGAAGAACAACCACGGCGGCCCCGACACCGGCGCGGGTTCGCAACTGGGCGCCGACTGCGAGTGCGTCTGCAACACGCCCGGGTGGACGTGGACCGATCCGGAAGACGATCTGATCTATTGGTACGTGGTCGGCGAACCGACCTATGTCGGCCGGCTGGATATCATCGAGTACGGCATCGTGCCTTTCGCGGGCGGCTTCCACGCGCTGATCCGCACCGCGACCGATCTGCCCGGCGCGGCCGACACCGGCTTCCATGAGTACTACGCCGTCTTCGACACCGACCTGCTCAACTACGACGGCGAGGGCGTCACCCATGACGGCGACACCGCGTACATCGCGCAGTTCCTCAACGGTCAGTGGAAGATGTTCCTGTTCGTGTACAACTTCGGCGAGCACAACTGGATCCTGACGCCGACGACTTCCACCGTGGTGGTCGACGGGCAGGATCTGACCATGACCATCGACAACGACGAAGCGGGCATCGATTTCAACGATGAATTCGCGCCCACGCGCATGGCGACCTGGTACCGCGAGGACGAGACGTTCGACGTCGGCGACGACACGGAAATCCAGGACGGCACCGCGGGGCATCACTGCTTCTAAAAATTGGGGGCGACGAACGGGGAGGCGGTCGTTACGCGTCCCCGTTTTTTTATCTTGGACGAAGGGGCAACCGCGGGGGGTATTTACACTCTTTTTTCGTGACGGTGTTTTGCGTAGCATCGGGCGAGCAACCACGGAGGGCGCGCATGGGCGATCACGCATGGGCCGACGAGTTGGGCGTGGCGATCACGGTGTGCGATCGCGCGGGGATCATCGTCGAGATGAACGAGGCGTCGCGCGCGGTGTTCGCCAAGTACGGCGGGGCGGCGCTGCTGGGCGCGAACGTGCTGGACTGCCACCCGGAGCCGGCGCGCACGCAGTTGGCGCGGATGCTGGCCGAGGGAACGACCAACGCGTACACGATCGAAAAGAACGGAAAGAAAAAGTTGATCTACCAGACGCCCTGGAAGCGCGACGGGCAGGTGATGGGCCTGGTGGAGATCTCGCTGCCTCTGCCGGACGAGATGGCGCACCACAAGCGCGATTGAAGTCTTCGATCCGGCGTCCCCAATCTTCCGACCGTGCCGAAACGCCGTTGGAAATCGTCACGGATGGAAACACGTTGACGATTGCGCCGGTGCGTGACGAAAAGCGGCGGAAGCGTTTAAAAGCTACCTAGCCAATTCGGTTTTAAAGGGAATTGATCAGAAATCAGCTGACGTGCAACGGAGGTAATTGGCTAACCAAGCGTGAAATATAGAAAATCTCAAACAGGCCGATATTGAAAAGTACAAGATGGGATTGTCCGGAAAATTTTCTATGAACCCATTGGATCCTGAAATTTATAACTAATTGCAAACAATCGATATTTTTCTTGCGTTGGCCGGGCGGTTTGGCGTATGGTGAACGAAAGAAGAACGGAAACGAAGCCCATTATGTACTTGACTTATCGATGGATTTCACTATATTGCGCACTTCCCCCGCACAGGCGGGGATCTTGATGCACGTGTATTTTGATGATGTGCGGTAGTACTCTCGGGAGCTCGACGCGGCGATAGCGGAGACGAGGAAACAAGGCGCTTCATGTTCGATAACCTGCAAGATAAGCTGACTACCGTCTTTAAGAACCTGCGGGGTCACGGCAAGCTTACCGAAGCCAATATCCAGGAGGCGTTGCGCGAGGTGCGCATGAGCCTGCTGGAGGCCGACGTCAACTTCCGGGTCGTCAAACAATTTCTGCAACAGGTTCAGGATCGGGCGCTGGGCACGGAGGTGCTCGGTTCGCTGACGCCGGGTCAGGTGTTCATCAAGGTCGTGCATGAGGAGTTGGTCGCGCTGATGGGCGACCGGGCCAGCGAACTGGCGCTGGGCGGCAAGCCGCCGGTGCCGGTGATGTTCGTGGGCCTGCAGGGTTCCGGCAAGACCACCTCGGTGGGCAAGACGGCGGTGCTGCTGCGCAAGAAAGGGCGGCGGCCGCTGCTGGTGCCCGCCGACGTGTATCGTCCCGCGGCGATCACGCAGCTCAAGCAATTGGCGGCGCAGATCGACGCGCCGGTGTTCGATTCGAACACGAGCATGAAACCGGTGGATATCGTGCTGCAGGCGCACCGTCAGGCGGAGACCGGCGGGCAGGACGTCCTGCTGATCGACACCGCCGGCCGGTTGCAGATCGACGAGCCGATGATGGCCGAACTCGAACAGATCAAGGCCAAGATCCGGCCCGCGGAAATATTGTTCGTCGCCGACGCGATGACCGGCCAGGACGCGGTGAACGTGGCCAAGACGTTCAACGACCGGCTGGACATCACCGGCGTGGTGCTGACCAAGATGGACGGCGACGCCCGCGGCGGCGCGGCGCTGTCGATCAAGTCGGTGACCGGCAAGCCGATCAAGCTGATCGGCGTCGGCGAAAAGATGGACGCCTTCGAGGTGTTCCACCCCGATCGGATGGCCGGGCGCATTCTGGACATGGACTTCCGGCTTGGCCGCTGGCGCAGCGGTGACTTTGTTGATCCGGTAGATGACATAATCGCCCGTATCGGTGGCTGCGCCC
>DAINPV010000227.1:0-6637 GCA_036743315.1 bacterium
CGACGACACCGCCGACGACGACACCGCCGACGACGACACCGCCGACGACGACACCACCGACGACGACACCGTCGACGACGACACCGCCGACGACGATGCGGCCGACGACGACGCAACCGACGACGATGACGACGATCTGGACATCGACGACGATGACGACGACGATCTGGACGGCGGCGACGATGACGACGACGACGGGTGCGGGTGCTGAGGCACACAGCGCTTAAACGCAGAAAGAGAGGGCGCACCAAGCGCCCTCTCTTTTTTAATGTCCGGCGGTGAGTCGGCGGATCATGCCGCCTTGGATTCGTTTACTTGCGCGTGTCGCGCTTCAGATCGTGAATCCGTTTCTGCAACACCTTGACCTTCTTCGCGTCGCCCGCCTGGCGGACTTTTTCCTTTTCCTCGCGTAGCGCGGCGATCTTCTTCTTGACGTCGCTGGTCGGTTGCTTTTTCTTCTCGACATCGCGCGGGATGTTGAAGTGATCGAACAGGACGTCCAGCAACTCTTCTTTCTTCATGCCGTGGACGCCCGCGATGTTTTCGATCTTCAACGCTTCTTCGCGCAACTTCGGAACGGTCAATTTGAGCAATGTTTCTTTATCCATCATCTTCCCCTATGGAATCGATTTTGTCGAAAAAGGGCTCGAATTGTAGTTTTGGCTCGCGGCCTTGTCAAGACTTGATCGAGAAGGCTATCGTATCGATGGTTTTGACGACCGTAGGGGGAGATTGCATCGTGATGCGTCCGTGGCTTCTGCTCTTGTTGTTGCTGCTGCCGATCGCCGTCGCGTACGCCGACGAAACAACCGCGCCGGCGGCCGATAAACCGATGCCGGTCGACTGGCGCGCGCTGGCCGCGATGATCGACACGGGCAAGCCCCTGCTGCTGTTGGACAACCGCACCAAAACCGCCTACGACCAGGGCTGCATTCCCACGGCCGTCAACCTTCCCGGCTATCTGTTCGATCGGGATGAAGTGCCCGGCCTGCCCGCCGACCGCACGCTGCCGATCGTCTGCTATTGCAGCGGCGGCCATTGCGGCGTGAGTTGGTACGTCGCCGAGCGGCTGCTGGACCTGGGCTACGAACGCGTGTTCGTCTATGACGGCGGCGTCGAGGAATGGAACAAGATCGGCCTGATGACCATCACCGCGCGTCATGCGCAATTGCCCGTGCTGGCCAAAGCCGATCTGCAGGCTCTGCGCGCCGCCGGTGCGATCGTGCGGTTGCTCGACGCGCGCGGGCCGCAGGAATTCGCCGCCGGCTCGCTGCCCGGCGCGGTCAACCTGACGGTGGAAAACTGTCGTCCGCAGGCGGAGGGCATGCCCCCGAGCCTCGACGATTCGGTGATCGTTTTCGGCCAGGGCCGGTGGGACGGGCGCGCGTATCACGTGGCCGACCGCCTGCGCGCCTGGGGTTATAAAAACGTACGCCTGTATCCCGGCGGTCTGAGCGATTGGAGCAAGCCGTGAAACATCTTGCGTTGTTGTTGAGCGTGCTGACGATTCTTTTCTTCGCCGTCGCCTGCGACGGATTCAACAACGGCGACGAGCGCCCCGCCGATCCGGGGTCGCCCGCCGACCGCGGCGATCCGTGGGACGGCGACGAGACCGGCGGCGACGATGACGATGACGACGACACTTCCGGCGAGCCGGGCACGACCTTCGACCCGGCGGCCAAAGGGCCCTACGAGGTCGGCAACACCACGCGCATTTTCATCGACGACAAGCAGGTCGACCTGTGGGGCAACCGCGAATTGATCTGCGATATCTGGTACCCCGCCGCGCCGGAAACGGCGACCATGCCGCCCGACACCGTCGACCAGTTCCTCGGCAAATGGTATCCGCTGGTCGAGCAGATCTTCGCCCTGCTCCTGCCCGCCGAAGAAGTCGCCAACTTCCTGAACGAAACGCGCAGCGTGCGCGACGCGCCCATCGCCGCGGGCGGCCCGTGGCCGGTGGTCATTTTCTCGCACGGCAACGGCGGCGTGCGCTTCCAGAACATGCACCTGTGCGAACATCTGGCCAGCCACGGTTTCATCGTCATTTCGCCCGATCACACCGGCAACGCGGCGGTGACGCCGCTGCCGCGTCAATTGATCATCTTCAATCCGCTCGCCATGCTCTTCGAGTTTTTCTGGCGGCAGACCGACTTTTCGTTCCTCATCGACGCGGCCGCCTACCTCAACGAGTTCGACGAACAGGGCACGTTCGTCGGCAAGATCGACGCCGGGACGGTCGCGCTGGCCGGGCACAGCTTCGGCGCGGTCACCGCGCTGGAAGCGGCCAAATACGATCCGCGCGTGGACGCGGTGGTTTCGCTGGCGGGCTTCTCCTTCCCGCTGGCCTTCGAAAATTACCGCGCGCCGGTGATGTGCTTCTGGGGCTGGGAAGACCACACGCTGCAGGATCTGAGCGTCGTGCAGGCGATGCAGAACTACGAAAAGATCCCCACCACCAAGCTGTGGCTGAGCGTGCGCGACGCCGGACACTATTCCTGGACCGACGTATGCGACCTGGTGCCCACGCTGATGGGCAACGGCGACGGTTGCGGCGAAGGGCATCGCCTGAAGGACGATTCGGTCTTCGAGTTCGTCGACAATGAAGTCATGTACAACCTGATGAACTACTACGTCACCGCGTTTCTGGCCTGGTCGTTGCGCGGCGACGACATGTGGGGTCCGTTGACCGAAAATATCATGCCCGAGCAAATTACGTATTACTGGACCGTGCAATGAGCGAATCCGAACCAGCGAACCAAGCGGTCGCGCCGCGCGCGCCGGCGATGGACATGCACGTGCACACCAGGTATTCCGACGCGTCGATCACCGTGCCGCAACTGGTCGAGTTGTCGCTGAGCCGGCGGCTGGGCATCTGCGTATGCGACCACAACGAAATCCGCGGGGCGATCGAGCTGTACGAACGCAACGAAATCGTCACGCTGCCGGGCATCGAAATCGGCAGCGCCGAGCGCCTCGAGTTTCTCTGCTATTTCAACGATCCGGGCGGCCTCGAAGAGTATTTCGTGCGCGAGGTCGAGCCCTACAAGGTCAACCGCTACTACGCGAAGCTCAGCAAATCGTTCACCGAGCTGATTCCGGCGGCCAAGCGGTACGGCGCGATCGTCGCCCTACCGCACCCCTTCGCGCCGGGCTGGAAGAATTTCAACTTCAACCGCAAGCGCAAGGAAAAGCTGCTCGAGCCCTCGTTCCTGGAGTACCTCGACCTGATCGAAGTCATCAACAGCCACATTCCCGACAACCGCAACTTCAAGGCGTTTCTGCTCAGCGAGATCCTGGACAAGTCGGTGTGCGCCGGCTCCGACGCGCACCGCGTTTCCGAGGTCGGCTCGGCCTACCTGAGCTTCGGGACGATGCTCACCGCCGCGCAAATTTTCGATTTGCTGAAAAAACGCATCAAGGTCGGTTCGGACCAGCGCTTTAAATTCCACCGCACCGTCGGCACCAGCCGCAGCGTGATCATGAGCCACATTAAGCTGTATCTGTCGAAACGGGATCAAGCGCGCTGGATGCTGCGCTACGACGAGGACATCGCCTACGATCCCACGACCATGCCCGACCGCCGTTGCGGCTTCGACCGCCGCCGCCGCGAACGACAGGAAGCCGACCGCCGCCGCAAGAACATGCCGAGCTGAAAAGCGGCGTTACGCGCCGATAACGAATTCGACCGTTTTATTGTCCCGCAACCTTTTTGCCTGCCTCGTCCGTTTCCGCCGTTACCTTCGGTACGCCCGTTACGGTGTCTTCGTGCTGATTCTTATTTTCCGTGGAAAGACCGTAGCTGCGAAAAACGAAAGCGATGATCGCGCCGAAGAGAAACGAAGCGACAAACGCCATCAGCCGAAACATGGCCAGCGAACTCGCCAAAATCGCCGGATCCAAAATTTTGGCGACCAGCGGATCGATCTTCGCCAATAGATAACCGGAGGCAAAAGCCGACACCGCTTTGGTGATCGCCCCGAATTGGATCTTTTCTTCCGTATCATACGGCGAGATTAAAATGCCGGCCGCCCAGCCCAGCGCAATGCCGCAAATAATCACCGTGATGTTGAGGAAGACGGCGGGACAATTCGTCACGTGCACGGAAAAGACCGTCAAGGCGATCAGGAAGGCCGCCGGCGCAATGAAACTAAAAATAATTCTGTAATTTTGGTTTAAAAAACTTTTAACGCTCATCGGACAGCTCCTTTCCGTCAATGAATATGGGCGTCATCGTTGAGGTTGATACGTCACCGATAGCACACCCGCGCATTCCGATGCAAACGGAGCCTGCCGAATAACTTTTTATTGCCGCCCGGGACGGTACAGATCCCTCAAGCCCGCAGGGCGCAGGTCAATAGCGAAGGGCTTCAGCCCTGGTATAAGATGGGGAAAATTCAAGCAAACCCCTGAAAGGGGTGCCGGTAAGCTCGTTGATATGAATTATCCAACATTCCTCCACCCCTTGTCAGGGGTTGGTTGGTCTGGATGGGCCATAATTTCCAGGGCTATCGCCCTTCGCTACTGACCGTCCGCCCCTGCGGAGCCGGTCGGCGTCGGGCGTCCCAATCCGGAAATCAAGGAATAACGAACTGAACGTTATTCCTCAATCCTGTTCGTCGATGTAACCGAAGTAGCGCGCCATCCAGTAGGGCAGCAGGTAGTCGGCCGGCTGAATCACGTATTGCTCGTCTGCCGTGCACGACTGGTGTTCGTAAGGGTTGGCCCACCAGGTGAACGTCCGCGGGCAGCGTTGATGGACCGGCACCGGATCGAAGGTCAGGTACTCGCCGTCGAAGCGGCTCTCGCAGGTCGGGTCGGTCGGGAACAGTTCCTCGCCCACTTCCAGGTCGATCATCGTTTTGCTTTCCGGGAACCGGCGCAGGCCGCACACCGCGTCGTCGATCGCTGCCACGTCCTGCCCGGTCGAATCGGGTCCCAGACGCTTCATCGACGCGTACATCAGCGACCAGGCCGCGTTATGCTGCACGGCCATGCGCCGCTCGTTGTCCTTGAAGTGGAACATATAGTCCTCCAGCGCCTGCTGGTACGTCGCGCGCATCGCCGGGTCGTGCTCGAACCAGATCAGCGTGAACATGTGGCAGAACGCCATCGCCATGTTGTTCCAGTTCGACTTGCAACTGCGCGGACCCAGGTACAGGCCGATCAGCCACAGCCAATTCTGGTAGGGCATCGGCGGGGTGAGGAACTGATCGATGCAGTCGTTGGGACCTTCCTTTTGCAGCAGGCAATTGTCGTAGTAGTCGCGCAGGTCCGCGCGGCCCGAGGCGATCGCGCCTTGCAGCATCATGTTCAAGCCCATCACCGCGTTGAAGCCGGGGAAGTCGGTCAGCGCCAGCAGCCAGAAGCGGCCGTGTTCGGTGATGCGTCCGTCCCAATCGACGAAGGCCATGTCGTTTTGCATCAGGTGCTCGGCGACGTCCTCCAGCAGCGCGGCGGCGCGGTTGCGCACGCCTTCGTCGTCGACCAGTTTGTACACCGCGCCCAGGGCCAGCATGTGCCCGGCGTACTCGTCCTGGCTGACGTTGTCCAGCCAGCAATAGCCGGCGTATTCGGCGGACACCTGATGAGCGGTGCGCACGAACGCCGCTTCGTCGACGTCGTACACGAGGATCGTGCCGTCGGCGTCGACTTTCACCCACTTGTTGTCGTCCTTCTCCGGATCGACGGTGTATTGCATTGGATCGCTCGGGCAGTTCATCCCGGTGATGCCCGGCGTGATGTACTCGCGCGTGAAGACGCCGTCGACGCCGGTGATGCGCATGCCGATCTCCAGGCCGTCCATCAGCACGTGCAGGTTGTCCAGCGCCTCCGGCTCCTGGGTGACCGCGTAGCGGAACGCCTGCGAGGCGATATACAGGCCGGTCCACAGGCCGTCGTTTTCGCCCGGATGCCAGTCGATGACGTCGTCGTAGGTGCCGTCCTCCTCGGTCAACGGCGCGGGCAGCGTCGCGTGATGGATGCGCCCATGGTCCGGATGCAGATGCAGCCGGGTCGCCAGTTCGTCGTAGTGCGCGGCCTTCTCGGCCAGCGACGACGCGGTGGCGTGCGGGTCGTCCGCGCAATCGTCGATGACCGGCGAACCGTAGGTCCACGGATCGACGCAAGCGCCGTTTTCGCACACCCGGCCGTAATCGGCCATGCAGTTTTCGGCGAACTGCCACTGGCCGTTCACGCATTCTTCGCGCTGCAGGATGTCGTCCGTGCAGCGCTTCTCGCCCTCGGCGCACTCGGCGTCGTCGTCATCGTCGTCGTCGGGCGTCGCGTCGTCGTCGCCGGTGTCGTCGTCGGCGTCGTCGTCGGCGGCATCATTGTCGTCATTGTCGTTGTCGTCGTCATCGTCCCCGCAGCCGCCGGCCGGCAACAACAACAAAGACAGCAAAGCGATCAGCAAGAGGGAAAACATCCGGATCTTCATGGCCCGACTCCTTGCGGCTGGTTTTATCCTGCCCAGGTTAACACGGCTCCCCCATCATCGGAAGAATGAAAAAACGATATTGTTCGAAGTACCCTTATGAGCCTCGTCAGAGGCGAAAGAATGTAGCCTGGGGCGTGAGCCCCAGGATTAAAACGAAGAATAACCAAGCCCTTCAGGGCGGCAGACGCGGCGCGGGGG
>DAINPV010000228.1:0-6612 GCA_036743315.1 bacterium
ACCTCAAGGCGGTCAACCCACGGGCGCGCGTTTCGGTCAAGCTGGTCTCTGAGGTGGGCGTCGGCACCGTCGCCGCCGGCGTGGCCAAGGCGCTGGCCGATGTGGTGTTGATTTCCGGCGCGGACGGCGGCACCGGCGCGTCGCCGCTGACCTCGATCATGCACGCGGGCACGCCCTGGGAGCTGGGCCTGGCCGAAACGCAGCAGGCGCTGTCCCAGAACATGCTGCGCGACCGCATCCGCGTACAGGTCGACGGCCAGCTCAAAACCGGCCGCGACCTGGTCGTGGCCGCGTTGATGGGCGCCGAGGAATTCGGCTTCGGCACGACCGTCCTGGTCAGCTTGGGCTGCGTGTTGATGCGCAAGTGTCACAAAGATTCCTGCCCGGTCGGCATCGCCACGCAGGACCCGAAGCTGCGCGCGCGCTTCGCCGGCAAGCCCGAGCACGTGCAGCGTTTCCTGCTGTTCATGGCCGAACAGATGCGCGAGATCATGGCCGAGCTTGGCTTCCGCTCCGTCGAGGAGATGGTCGGCCGCGTCGACCGCCTGCAGATGCAGGACGCCGTCGAGCATTGGAAGGCCAAGGGACTGGACTTCGCGGCGATTCTTTATCAATCGCCCGACAAAACGCTCGCCCGTCGCTGCCCCCATCCGACCGTCGCGCCGGTGCATACGCCCATCGACGACGAATTGCTCACGCGCGCCGCGCCCGCCCTCGAACGCGGCGAGCGGGTGCTGATCGACCTGCCCGTGCGCAACGTCCATCGCGCCGTGGGCGCGCGGCTGAGCGGCGAAATCATCAAACGCTTCGGCGAACCGGGCCTGCCGCCCGAGTCGATCGACATTCGCCTCACCGGCTCGGCGGGCCAGAGCCTGGGCGCGTTCCTCGCCCCCGGCGTGTGCCTCACCGTGCGCGGCGACGCCAACGACTACCTCGGCAAGGGCATGTCCGGCGGACGCATCGTGCTCGCGCCGCATCCGGACGCGAAATTTCTGCCGCACGAAAACGCGATCGTCGGCAACACCGTGCTCTACGGCGCGACCGGCGGCGAGGTATACATCAGCGGCGTGGCCGGCATGCGCTTCGCCGTGCGCAACAGCGGCGCGCGCGCCGTGGTCGAAGGCCTGGGTGCGCACGGCTGCGAATACATGACCGGCGGCGTGGTCGTCGTGCTCGGCGCGGTCGGCTACAACTTCGCGGCGGGCATGAGCGGCGGCATCGCCTACGTCTTCGACGAAAACCAACTGTTCGACACCCGCTGCAACCTGGACATGGTCGAGCTCGAAACGGTCTGGCGCGAGGACGACGTCGCCCTGCTGCGCATGATGATCGAAGACCATCACCGCCACACCGGCAGTCCGCGCGCCGAAACGATGCTCGACAACTGGGAGGTGCATTTGCCCTTGTTCGTCAAAGTGATTCCCATCGACTACCGCAAGGCCCTGGTGCGCATGCGCATCGAGGAGGAGTACCGCGAGGACAGCGTGTCGGCCTCCGAGGAGGTGTTCGATGATTAGGTCGAAAGCCTTCCTGGAAATCAAACGCGAGGACCCGACCAAACGCCCGGTGGCCGAGCGGCTCGGCGACGATTGTGAATTTGAGCGGCCGCTGTCGCCCGAGCAGATCAAACGCCAGGCGGCGCGCTGCATGGACTGCGGCATCGCCTTCTGCCACGGTCACGGCTGCCCGCTGCGCAACCGCATCCCCGAGTGGAACGAAATGGTCTACCTCGACCGCTGGGCCGAGGCGCTGGACCTGCTGCACGACACCAACAACTTCCCGGAAATCACCGGCCGCATCTGTCCCGCGCCCTGCGAAACGGCCTGCACCGTCGCGATCAACGACCCGGGCGTCGCCATCTGCCACATCGAATTGCAGATCGTCGAACGCGGCTTCCGCGAAGGGTGGATCGTTCCCGAGCCGGCGCCGTACCGCACCGGCAAACACGTGGCGATCGTCGGCTCCGGTCCGGCCGGACTGGCCGCCGCGCAGCAATTGGCGCGTCGCGGACACAAGGTGACCGTCTTCGAAAAGGACGATAAAATCGGCGGCCTGCTGCGTTACGGCATTCCCGATTTCAAACTGGGCAAAGACATTCTCGACCGCCGCCTCCAACAACTGCGCGGCGAGGGCGTCATCTTCGAAACCGAAGTCGAGGTCGGCGTCGACCTGTCCACCAAATTCTTGCAGCGCAGCTTCGACGTGATCGTCCTGGCGCACGGCGCCCGCGTGCCGCGCGAACTGGACGTTCCGGGCCGCAACGCGGCCGGCGTGCATTACGCGCTCGAATTTCTCGTCGGCCAGAATCGCCGCGTCGCCGGCCTGCCCCCGCTGGCCGAGCCCATATCCGCGCGCGACAAAAACGTGGTGGTCATCGGCGGCGGCGACACTGGCTCGGACTGCATCGGCTTTGCCAACCGCCAGGGCGCCGCCTCGGTCACGCAGCTGGAAATCCTGCCCCGTCCGCCCGCCGAGCGCGCGGCGGAAAATCCGTGGCCGACCTGGCCCAACATTCTGCGCACCTCGTCGTCGCAGAAGGAAGGATGCGAGCGGTTGTGGGCGGTGACGACCGACGAGATCCTCGCCGCCGACGGACGCGTGTCCGGCTTGCGTTGCGCCAAGGTGGCCTGGGAAGACGATCCCGCCGCCGGTCGGCGCCGCTTCCGCGAGTTGCCGAATTCGACCTTCACCCTGCCGGCCGACCTCGTGCTGATCGCCATGGGCTTCGTGCATTGCACGCACGGTCCGCTGATCGAAGCGCTGCAACTGCGCCTGTCCGCCAACGGCAGTCTCACGGTCGACGAAAACATGATGACCTCCGCGCCCGGCGTGTTCGCCGCCGGCGATGCCGTCATGGGCGCCTCGCTGGTCGTGCGGGCCATCGACAGCGGCCGCCGCGCCGCCGCGGGCGTCGACCGCTACCTGCAAGGCAAATGAAGCGCCGGCCGTGATCCGGCACATCCCTTGACGATGTACGGGGCGGATGTGCTAGACTACGCTCTCGATCGCTGGTAAAGGACGTTTAACAGAAGATATTTAATAAGCGATGGACGACGAAAGCAACCATACCATTCCATCAGGCGCCGACGAGCAACCGCCGTCGCTGCCGCGCTCGCGCCGGCATTGGTGGGTGATCTTTCTCGTTTCCACCGCCCTGTTCATCGCCGCGTTGGCCTGGCCGCTGTACATGCAGTCGCGGCATTTGCGGTCGCATGACACCACCATCCACCGGATCGTCCGCGCCGTGCAGTTCCCGGTCACCGACTATCTGCTGGACCGCAATATCGATCGCAACAGCAAAAAAATCGGGCTGGCCATTTTCACCGTCGCGCTGCTGGCCGCCGGCCGGCTGATTCCCAAACGGAAAAAAGCGGCGCAGTGGACGATCACGATTCTCCTGGCGCTGCTGACGCTTTCGGCGTTTCACACGGAATCCAGGAGCGACTTCCTCAAATTCGCCCAGGGCAAATACGTTCAGTTCTGGAATGTCTACCACTACTATTTCGGCGCCAAATACTTCGATGAAATGGGCTATGTGTATCAGTATGCCTATACCTTCAAAGCTGCCGACGAGGGCGCGTTTAAAATCGATTACGTCAAAGCCGCCAACGACCTGGTCGAATTGCGCATCAAGCCGCGGGAAGAAATCGTGAAGATGGTCGAGGGCCGCAACGATTTCACGCCCAAACGCTGGAAGCAATTCAAGCGCGAGCTGAAATACCTCGCCAGGCACATCTCGCCCCGCTTCTGGAAAGAGATGGTGCGCGATCACGGCTACAACGGCACGCCGTTCTGGTCGACCTTCGGCGGCGCGTTGGCCGATTTGTTCCCGCTCAACAAACGCTGGCCGCGCACCTTCGTCCTTTCGCTGGATATGATCCTGCTGCTGGCGACGTTCGCGGTCGTCGGCTGGGCCTTCGGCCTGCGCTGGGGCATCGTCTCGGCGCTGTTCTTCCTGATCTATTACGGCAACGAAAATTACACCGTGGCCGGCTACCTGCGCTACGACTGGTTCTGTGCCACGGTGACCGGCTTCGCGCTCTTCCATAAGAAGAAGTACGCGTTCGCCGCGCCCTTTTTCGCCTTCGGCGCGATGACGCGCATCTTCCCCGGCGTGCTGCTGCTGGGTCCGGACCTCAAGTGGCTGGTCGAGTGGATCCGCACCAAACGGATGGATCGCAAGCTGTTTTCCATGTTCGTCATTTTCACCGTCTGCTGCGCCTTGTTTTTCAGCCTGGGGTTGCTCAACCGGCACGGCATCGGCGCCTGGGAAAAATTCTTCACCGACATCAAACAACATGCGGCCAAGCATTTTCTCGGTCCCAAGCGCATGGGCCTCAAGCACCTGTTCATCGACGACCTGAGCACGCCCAAGATCGCCAAGGATCCACGTAAACTTTCGTTCAGCGATCAGGAAACCACGTACCGCGCCATGCAACTGATGATGTTCGCCATGTTCCTGCTCATGATCTGGCGGCGCAATTACGACGACGCGATGTTACTGGGATTTTTCTTTATCTTCCCCTTGCAGGTGCTCTCACGATATTACTGGGCGTTGTTGGGGATGATGTTCCTGCTCAAGCAAGAACAACGGATGGGATTCCGCAACCTGTTCGGCGACGTCATCCTGCTCGCTTCGATCGTGTTTTTCTATACGTTCCGCTTTGTCGAGCGCGATCCCTATTCCTATTACATGATCCCCACGCACTTTTTCTTGACCTATTTCCTCTATTTGGGCGGCACGTACCTGATTGACGACGCGCTCTTCGCCGGCGACTGGGCGAAGCGCCGCTTCTTCCCCGCGCCGGCGGCGGCCACGCCGGAAGGCCCGCTCTTTCCCGAACCGGAATTGCCGGCCGACGAACGCGGACCGGTCGAGCCGATCGACCTGCCCGAATCGGACGACCCCACCGGCCTCTGGAAGAAATAGCCGTTATTTACCCATCAATTCGTTGTACATTTTGGTCAGCTTGTCCAGATCCTGCGCCAACTCGAAGAAGCCGTGCCAGTGCGCATAATCCTGGCCCATCATCGCCGTGCCCATGCGCGCCCGGCGGCCTTCGTGGTGCCACAGGTAATAGAGCACGATCTCGATTTCGTCGTCCCACGGATTGTCCTTGGTGATCTTGCCCGCCGCGTACAGCTCGTCCATCATTTTTTTCGCCGGCTGGTAATACTGCTCGTTGTACAGCGCGATCACCGCGTCGTATTGCGCGTAGAAACCGTCGATCCACGACGGGCCGTGGCAGTTGGCGCATACCGATTTCATCTTCGCGCGTTCCTGTTCCCAGTTGTCGGTGCGGATCGTCAGCGGCCGCTCGGCCTGCCACGACAACCGCTCGCTGATGTTGTGGGTCGTGGTCAGCTCGCCGATGCCCGACATGTGGCACACCGCGCAGGTCGGCGCCGAATAATCTCCCGGCTCCCACGCGTCGGGCGCGCTGTCCCACGTCCACTGGTCGCCGTCGGCGGCGTAGCGCTTGCCGTGTTTGGACTCTTCCCAGATCTCGATCTGCGGATGGTCCGGACCGATATGGCACGCGCCGCAGGTTTCGGCCTTGCGCGCTTCAACCAGGTTGAAACGATGCCGCGTGTGGCAGACAACGCAGTTGCCCTGCGAGCCATCCGGATTGATGCGCCCCACGCCTTCCTGCGGATAATGCAATCCGCCCGGCCGTCCGTCTTTGAACTCGACGATGCCGCCGTGGCATTGCACGCAACCGGAGGCCTCCGCCGCGCGCGAGCCCTTGCCTTCCCAAACGATCGACATCGATTCGAGCTTCTTCACCGAATCGTACCCGACCGCATGATCGCTGCGCCCGAACTGCTCGGCCTCGACCGGATGGCAGCGCGAACAATCGCGGGGCGTGGGAATCGCCGAGATGAAGATGTTCTTCCCGCGCAAGCCCTCGCACTGGAAGGCGTCCGGATCCTGCTTGGCGGCCCGGTGGCAATCGCCGCAGGTGACGTTGGCCCGGCCGTGCATGCTGTTTTTCCAATCCATGACGATCGCCGGTGTTTCGCGCAGGTGACACTCGATGCACGATTTCTCGACCTCGGCCACGCCGCGCTCGACCTTGATCACCTTGCCCGCCAGCGAGCCCAGCCCGCCGCCGGTTTCGGTGACGGCCCAGGCGGCCATGCCCAACAACAACGCCACGGTAAACGGAAGCAGCAAACGAACTTTTCTCATGGCTCTCCCCTCCGGTCCCTCAGCGGGCGGCCTGATAGACCGCCGGCATCCGGTGATGGACCATGTATTCGTGACAGTCGAAACATTGTTTGACCGTTCGCCCGCGCTCGTATTCGCGATGGGCGAGAAATCCGCCGCGCGGCAGCCCGGGCGGAATCAAATCCTGATGGCAGCGCCGACAGGCGTCGGCGAACAGATACTTGTCCTTGCGATGCACCTTGCCCGCCCAATCGACCTTTTCCGGATCGCCCAGGTAATGCACGACCACGTCGCGCAAGCCCGACCACGCCTTGTAGGTGTAGTGGCGCACGCCCGACGGCGGCAGGTGGCAATCGACGCAGTTGCAGACCACGCCCTTGTCGTTGGCCGCATGCGAGGACATCCGCCATGAATTGACCTGCGGCAGCATCTCGTGGCAC
>DAINPV010000229.1:0-6607 GCA_036743315.1 bacterium
CGGTGGTCACGGCGAGGGTTTCCGGACTGACCTCGACGGCGAAAACGGCGCCCCGGATCTCCACCACCGTCTGGCGGTAACCGTCCAGGGCGATCGAATCGCCCAGGCGCACCGCGGTCAACGCCGGTTGCGCCAGCACGCGAAACAACTTGTTCGCGCCACGCCGCTCGACGGCCTGGAGAGTCCCGATGCTTTCGATCAGTCCGGTAAACATCGCGGTTGAAAGTACCCCTCGAGTA
This sequence comes from bacterium, assembly GCA_036743315.1. GTDB lineage: Bacteria > Lernaellota > Lernaellaia > Lernaellales > Lernaellaceae > CALBTQ01. Next base: position 240 of record DAINPV010000229.1, read on the forward strand.
AAAAATCCTTGCCCAGCCGCCGCACGGACATATCGTGCAATCGCCGGGCCTGATCCATCGTGGCGGCCAGTTCGCCCTGGAACGACGAGATCGCCCGGGTGCCGCCGACGATCTTGGGCGCGAGCACCAGCGACAGTTTGTCCCCCACTCCCGCGGCCAGGCAAGCAGCCAAAACGGTGCCGCCCCCCTCGACCAACAGGCTCGTTATATCTCTCTTTCCCAGGGTCTTCGTCAAGGCGGGCAGATCGACCCATCCTTGCCGGTCGGCGGGCAGGACGAGCACCTCGACGCCGAGTTGCTCCATCTTTTTGATTTTACTCCGCTTTGCCCGATCCGTTACCGCTAGAATCGTCCGGCCCGGCAGGCCGCCGGAAACGACTTTGGCCTCCAACGGCGTGCGCAATTGGGAGTCGACGATGATCCGTAGCGGGTGCTTGAACTTTTGCCGACCCGGCAGGCGGCAGGTCAGTTGCGGATCGTCGGCCAGCACGGTGCCCACCCCGACCATGATCGCATCGTAGCGATGGCGCAGTTGGTGGGCGAAACGCAGCGACTGCGCACCGCTGACCCATTGGCTGTCGCCCGACGCGGTGGCGATTTTCCCGTCGAGCGTCGAAGCCGCTTTAAGTACGACGAACGGCTCGCCGGTTTGGGACCATTTGGTGAACACTTCGTTGAGGATCATCGCCTCGCGGGCCATGATGCCGACTTCCACCGTAATCCGGTCGTCCAGCAGGCAGGCCACCCCGTTGCCGCACACGAGCGGGTTGACGTCCCGATGGGCGACATAGACCTCGCGGATGCCGGCGGCGGCAATGGCTTCGGTGCACGGGGGCGTGCGGCCGAAGTGGCAGCAGGGCTCAAGGGTGACGACCATCGCGGCGCCGCGCGGATTGTGACCGCGCCGACGGCAATCGTTGATTGCCTCGACCTCGGCGTGCGGGCGTCCGGCGGCGTGGTGCCAGCCCTCGCCGATCACCCGACCGTTCTTTATCAAAACGGCCCCAACCATGGGGTTGGGGCTCGTCCATCCTTCACCGCGACGGGCCAGGCGCAGGGCTCGTTGCATCGTCCGGCGAATCAGGTTTTCATCCGGAGGTGTCTTCTTCATTGTTGACTTTTTCCAGTTCGGAATAGAAATCTTTCGTGTCTTTGAAAGAACGGTATACCGACGCGAAGCGCACGTAAGCGACCTTGTTGGTTTCGCGCAGCTTGTTCATCACGGCTTCGCCGATCAGTTCGGCCTTGATTTCCTTTTCGCCGAAGTCCGCGAAGTGACGTTCGATGTCGTCGACCATCGCCTCTTTCTGAATGGCGGAGATCTCCAGTTTCTCGCAGGCCTTGTCGATGCCGCGCATGATTTTATCGCGATCAAAGGCCTCGCGCCGCCCGTCCTTCTTAATAACCTGCGGCAGCATCTCCTCGATGCGCTCATAGGTCGTGAAGCGACGATCGCACTGCAGGCACAACCGCCGGCGCCGAATGACGTTGCCCACTTCACGGTACCGCGAATCCACGACTTTGTTTTGGTCGGAATGGCAATACGGACAGCGCATGGAAAGCTCCTTTACTCGGTTAACTCAATCAGTTCGACCCCGGCCTGATCCAGCATTTCGCGCGCCAGATCGTCCGGGTAACCTTCGGCGTAAAAGATCCTTTGAATCCCCGCGTTGATCAGCATCTTGGTGCAAATCACGCAGGGGAACGTGGTCGAGTAAAGATCCGCTCCGCGAATGGATGTGCCGTGGTACGCCGCTTGGATAATCGCGTTCTGTTCGGCGTGCAGGCCGCGGCACAACTCGTGGCGCTGGCCCGAGGGCACCTGCATTTTTTCACGCAGGCAGCCGGTCTCGTCGCAATGAGGCACGCCGCGCGGCGGACCGTTGTAACCGGTGGCCAGCACGTTCTTCTCCTTGACCAGCACCGCGCCGACGCCGCGCCGCAAACAGGTGCTGCGCGTGCGCGCCAACCGCGCAAATTCCATGAAGTACTGATCCCAGGAGGGACGCTCCATTCGCCTACTCCAGCGCGTGAATTTTATCGAGGCGCCGCTGATGCCGGCCGCCCTCGAAGGGAGTTTCCAACCAGGTTTTCACGATGACCTCGGCCAGACCGGGGCCGATGACGCGCGCGCCCAATGCGAGCATGTTCGCGTCGTTGTGCGCGCGGGACATCGCGGCCATGTAAGTGTCGGTGCAGGTCGCGCAACGAATGCCCCGCACTTTGTTGGCCGTAATGCCGATGCCGATGCCCGTGCCGCATACCAGCACACCGCGGTCGGCCTCGCCGGCGATGACCATGTTAGCGGCTTTCTCGGCATAATCGGGATAATCGCAGCTATCGCGGTTGTGCGTCCCCACGTCGATCACCTCGTGACCCCAGTCGCCGAGCCACGTTTTGATCGCCTCTTTCAGGTCGAATCCGCCATGGTCGCTGCCGATTACGATCCGCATCGCACCCTCATCGTTGTAATAATTGGTCTAAAGCGAGTGGATGGTAGCACGAAAATTTTGGATTATCAACAATCTATCGCCCCTTAACGGCGTTGCCCCACAAAATCTTGTGCAATTGGAGATGGAGGCGCAACGGCAAACCGGCGGCGAGGATCCACTCGGCAGCCTCCATCGGGTTAAGCCGGCCGGCCACCGGCGACAGCAACAACGGACACCGGTCAACCAGGCGATTGCCATTTATGAAATCCACGGCGAAATCGAAGTCGGCGCGATCGGCCACGACGAACTTAAGCTCGTCGGTCGGCTGTAAAAAACGCAGGTTTTCCAACAAAAAAGGTGCTTCCGCACCCGCCGAGGGCGGTTTGACGTCGACGATCCGCCGCACACGCGCATCGACGTTTTCGATCGACAGCGTGCCGTTGGTTTCCAGCAGGACGATCCGACCGTCGTCAGCCAATGCCTTTAATAATATGGCGCTATCCGGTTGCGCCAGCGGTTCGCCGCCGGAAACAACCACCAGCGGCAAGTCCGCCGCGCGCACTTCGGCAAGCAATTGGGCGATCGTGCGTTCTTCGCCGCCGTCCCACGCGTAAGCGGTGTCGCACCAGGCGCAACGCAGGTTGCAGCCGGTCAGGCGGATAAAGAACGCGGGCAACCCCTGTCGCGTCGACTCGCCGCAAAGGCTGGCGAAAGTCTCGCAGATCAGCAGGCGCTTAGAAATGGATGAGGCTGAAGACGTCGCGTTCACCAAGTTTCTGCCGTCCATTCAGGAAATCCAGTTCGACGACAAATGCGCATTCGACCACCTCGCCGCCCATGCCCTCGACCATGTCGGCCACGGCATCCATCGTCCCGCCGGTCGCCAGCAGGTCGTCAAACAGCAGCACGCGCTCGCTCCGGGCGACGGCGTCTTCATGAATTTCAAGGGTGTCGGAGCCGTATTCCAACTCATAGGAGGCGCTGCGCGTCTTCCACGGCAGCTTGCCGGGCTTGCGCACGATCTGAAAGCCGCAACCGAGCAGATAGGCCAGCGCGCCGCCGAAGATAAAACCGCGCGATTCGATGGCCAGCACCTTGTCGATTTTCTTGTCGCGGTAACGCGCGACCAGCAGATCGATCACCGCCTTGAACGCCTCGGGATCGGCGATCAGCGTGGTGATGTCCTTGAACAAGATGCCCGGCTTGGGAAAATCCGGCACGTCGCGAATCGTCGCGGCCAATTGCTTTACGTCCATCCGACCCTCTCCTTTCAATACGTCTCAACGAGCAGGCAAATATTTGAGCGGATCGACCGCCTGGGAACCGATGCGCAACTCGAAGAGCAGCATCGGCTTTTCCGCGCGGCCCGATTGTCCGACCTCGGCGATTTTTTGTCCGCGTTTGACCCGCTGATCCTTTTTCACCCACAACCGCTGGTTGTAGGCGTAGATGGAAACGAAACCGTTGCTGTGCTTGATGATCACCATGTTGCCGTAGCCCTTGAAGCGATTGGAGGCCATGATGACCGTGCCCGCTTCGGCAGCGTACACCGGCGTGCCGACCGGAGCTGCGATCTCCAGCCCGTGCAAAATCACGCCCGCTTGGCGGTCGCCGAATTTATTTGCGATCTTGCCCTGCACCGGCCAGACGAACTTGTTTTCGCCGCTATTCTCCTCGGGGGCGGTCGCCGGCGTCGGTTGCGGCGTCGGCTCGGGGCGCGAATTCATCTCCGGCGTGGGCTCGGGTTTTTCGTAAGGTTTGGGGGTCGGCGTCGGTTTGGGCGTACGCTCGACGGGCTTGGGGGTTTTCGTCGGTTCGGGCGTGCGATGACGGCCGGTTATGTCGCTGACGCGATCTTCCGGGAAACGGGGGATTTTCAGCTTTTCGCCGATCTGCAGGTTGTATGGATCGACGCCGGGATTGGCTTCCTGAATTTCCTGCACCGACACGCCGTACTCCTTGCTCAGGTCGTACATCGTGTCGCCGGTTTCGATGACATGGTAATAGGCGCATCCGGACAGCGCCAGAAGCAGCAAAAGCAACGCCGGCAAAATCGCATATCGCAAGGTCAACCTCCGCACTTGCTGACGGCCAGTTCCACAGCCTGCTCCGGCGAATCGGCCGAGACGACGCCCTCGATTGCCCACGAGCCCAGGCCGATCACCGGTTTGCCCATTTTCAAGCCGACCGCGATTTCCGACAGCGTGCCGTAGCCGCCGCTGACCGCGATCAGCGCATCGGCGCTGTGCGCCAGGATCACATTGCGCGCGTGGCCCATGTTGGTGACGATCTCCACGGCGACGTATTCGTTCGCCGTATGCCGCCGACCGCCGGGCACGACGCCGACGATCAGCCCGCCCGCTTCGTGCGCGCCGCGACTGGCCGCCGCCATCACGCCGCCCATGCCGCCGGTCAGCAGCACCCCGCCGCGCCGGGCGATCGCCCGCCCGACGGCTTCAGCGCGCGCCGCGATTTGCGCATCGCAGTCGCCCGCGCCGATCACGGCAAGCTGGATGGCCACGCGGTTCCCTCCTAGAACACATACTTGATGAGCACGAAGCCCACCACGAGCAAAATCATAAAGAGTATCGTCAGCAAATTAAAGTACTTTTCGATGAATTTGCGGATCGGTTCGCCGAATAGGTAAATCAACCCGGCCACCAAAAAGAAGCGTGCACTGCGTGAAATGGCTGAGACCAGCACGAACACGGGCAAGCCCATCTTTTCCATCGACGCCAGATAGCCGCGCGCCGCAGCGATCGCTTCCTGCGCGATCGAGCCCGATTGCAGCGCCGCGTCGAGGAATCCGCCGATCAACTCTTTGTTGTTGGCGATGGCATCGAAAGCGCCGGTGGTGATGGTGAATACCTTGTAGGGAATCGGCGTGAATCCCGCCGCGGCTAAAAACCAAACGCCGTATTCGCTGTACTTACCGGCCAGGTTGAGCACCGCGCCCCAGTAGCCGTAAGCGTTGATAATCGGTACGCCGATGGCGTTCCAGGCCAGGTAGCCGATGAAATAGCCGACCACGCCGCCCAACACCGAGCCGACCGAACACCAGGCCGCATACTGAAAACTTTTCTGGGCCAGCCCCAGGCACAGCACGATCAACAGCGCGTCGGGCGGAATGGGGAAAAAGCTTGATTCGGCCAGCGCCAGAATGAACAGCGCCGGCACCGCGTAAGGCGTTTCGGCCCAATGCAGCACCCAATCGAGCAGTCGTTTCATCAACCCGCGTTTCTTGGCGACGGATGCTTCCGTCATCAATCCTCCCATCCGTAATGACCGACCAGCGGCACGAAAACACAGCGGCCGTAGTCCTCTTTGACGATCCGGTTTCGTTCGCGAATGTAGCAATACAGCGTCTGGCTCTGGCGCGTGCCGATGGGGATCACCAGGCGTCCGCCGATTTTCAATTGCTCCAAATACGTCTTGGGCGCTTCGGGCGCGCCGGCGGTGACCACAATGGCGTCGAAAGGCGCTTCCTCGGTCCAGCCGTGCGTGCCGTCGCTGATGCGCACCAGCACGTTGTAGTAGTTCAATTCGGCCAGGCGCTTTTCCGCCGCGCGCCCCAGCTCGCGCACGCGCTCGACGGTAAACACCTTGTCGGCCAATTCGGCAAGAATCGCCGTCTGGTAACCGCTGCCGGTGCCGATCTCCAGCACTTTCTCGTTCCCTTGCAGTTCCAGCGCCTGGCTCATGATCGCGACCATGTACGGCTGGCTGATCGTCTGTCCCTTGCCGATGGGCAACGGACGATCGGCATAGGCGTCGGACCATAAATCCTCGGGAATGAACTTCTCCCGCTGTACGCCGGCCATCACATCCAGCACGCGTTGATCGGTGATGCCGCGTCGGCGTAATTGATGCTCAATCATGTTGGCTCGTTTGATCGCCAGCCGTTCGGGAGTCGCCAGATTCACCATGGCACCTTCT
>DAINPV010000230.1:0-6598 GCA_036743315.1 bacterium
AGACGCTCAAGGCGCAGATTCGCACCGACATGCTGGAGATCATCAACACGCTGCACAACAACAACTGGACGATCATCGATCCGTGGGGCGCGGTGTACAGCGCGGCCGAAATAACGCCCGATCTACGCCTCTCGTTTCTCGCCCAGACGCTGCACGTCACCGGCGACGCGCAGATCGAAACGATCATGGACGAGGAATTCGAGCAGAACCGCATCTATCTCTGGTTGTCATCCATCGCGTTTTTCAACCTGTACTCCGACTACTACGCGTTCATCAACAACTACTCGAACACGCAACCCATGTGGCGCTACTGGCCCGACCGTCCGCGCTACGAATACCTATGGCAGGTCTGGAACTTCAACGTGCGCCAATGGTCCGACGACGGCCATAATCCGTTCTTCGACGCGGTGTATTACCAAGGCTGCCTGCGCCTGGGCACTTGCGACGAGGACGAACTCGCGGCCATCGAGGCCGACGCGTACCAAAGCCTGATCGAGTTTGTCGACGCGCCCAACTACCAGCGGCAAGTGACCTGCACGACCATGGAGATCGATCCCTTCTCGCAACTCCTGGTCAATCTGCAGGAAACTTTCCCCTGGCTGCATGATCTGTTCGGGCTCAATTTCGAATTGCGCACAAAAGATGCGCATGAAATCTGGGATCGCTGCTGGTGCTCGGTAATGTGGGAACGCACGCCTTATCACGTCGAGTGCGCGCAGATCGGCGACGATCCGGCGCACGTCGCGCACGGAGCCGATTATCTGATCGCCTACTGGATGGGCGTTTACTATGGCATCCTACCCGGCGGCGGTCCGTACGGTGACGACGACCTGACCAACCCGGCCGACGACGACACGGTCGACGACGACACGACCGACGACGACACGGTCGATGATGACACGATCGATGACGACACCGTCGACGACGACACGGTTGACGACGATGCGATCGACGACGATACGGGTGATGACGACACGGTCGACGACGACACGACCGACGACGACGACGATTCCTCGTCAGCTGATGACGATGATGATGACGATGGGTGCGGCTGCTGAAAAAGCGCATCCGCGCATTAACTTTATTACGGAAGAACGATATGAAGAAAATCGCTTTGTTGCTGGTCATGGTTTTTGCGCTGGCCGCACCTTCCTGGGCCGCGCAACGCAGTGTGGCGCAGGTATATACGCCGACGTTGGATTCGTTCCTGGCGCTCGAATCGTTCCCGGTCGGCTTCGAGGAATCCGGCCGCGCCGAGTGGTCGCAGATCGTCTGCTCGCCCGCCACGTTGGCGGAGCTGAAACGTTCCGGCTTCGAGGTGGATGTGCTGATCGACGATCTGGACGCTTGGGTGAAAGAACGTCATAAGACCGTCGAAAAAGCGGCCACCAAGCCAGCGCCGACCGATGTAGAACTCGACCACTACCTCACCCACCAGGAAATGGGCATCTTCCTGAACGACCTCGCCGCCGATTATCCGGACCTGATGACCGTCGAGGTGGTCGGTGAAAGCGTGGGCGAGCGTGAAATGTACCTGGTGAAGGTTTCCGACAACGTGACGGACAACGAGGCCGAGCCGGGCATCTTCTTCGAAGGAACGATCCACGGCGACGAACTGGCCGGTTACATCTGGGCGCTCAAAGCGATCGAATGGCTGGTTACCAATTACGGCGCCGATGCGACGATCACCGAACTGGTCGACAACAACGAATTTTATTTCGTGCCGCTGAGCAACCCCGACGGCAATGCGGGTTCGTATCCGAGCCGCTACAACGACAACGGCGTGGATCTGAACCGCAACTTCGGCTTCATGTGGAATTCCAATCCATACTACAGTCCGGGCAGCGCGCCCTACAGCGAACCTGAAGCGCAGGCCATCGCCTCGGTCTGGCAGCGCAGCCAGCCGTTGACGGTCGGCATTTCCGGCCACGGCGGCGCGGTGTTGTTCCTGTACCCGTGGGGCTACAAAGGCGCCAACGCCGCCAACGACGTCGAGTTCGATTACCTGGGCAGCGAGTACATCTATCCGCGCTGTCTCGATCCGGAAATGGACACCCAGGGCTCGGTGTGGGACGTGCTCTATCAGGCGCCCGGCGTCACCGGCGACGAGCTTTACGGCGCGCACGGCGCAATGGGCATCACCTTCGAAATGAACATGACCAAACAGTGCCCGTATTCCAAATCGGAGCAAATCTGGGAAGACCACATTCCGGCTTTCACCTGGCTGGTCGAGGAACTGAGCTACGGTCTGCACGGTATGGTGACCGACTCGTCCACCGGCGATCCGATTGCCGCGAACATCGTCATTGAAGGCAAGTGGTATACCTTCTCCGATTCGGAAGTCGGCGACTTCCACAAATACCTGCGCGCGGGAACCTACAACTATCGCGTGTTCGCCGACGGTTATGATGACGCCACCGGTCAGGTGACGATCGCCAACGACGCGGCGACGCAACTGGACATCGAATTGACCGCGGCGACCGAATCCACGAATTTCGCCTTCCGCTGGGTGTCCAGCGTGATGGACAACGCCGAAGAATCGACCTACCCGCCCACCAACGTGCTCGGACCGGTTGACGGCGATTTCGTCGGCCTGGGCGACGGCGGTTACGTCATTCTGGACATGGGCGAGGAAGGCTACAGCGGCGAGATCATGGTCTATGAGAGCGGCGACGACGGCGACGAGGCGTTCACCTTGTACGGCAGCGCCGCGAGCGTTTTCGGACCGTGGGTGCAGATCGGCGCCGGCTCGGGCACGACGGCCTTCGACCTGCCCGTCGGTCTGCCGAACGCGCGCTACGTCAAGGTCATCGACGCCGGCAAGAAGGCCACGAACGACGGCTTCGATCTGGATGCGGTGGGCACCGCCGTTTACCTGGCCGCCTTCAGCGCCAGCCCGACCAGCGGTTATCGGCCGATGGAAGTCGACTTCACCGATCATTCCTCGGGCAACCCGACCTCCTGGGATTGGGACTTCGGCGACGGCGCGACCTCGACCCTGCAGAATCCGACGCACACCTATACCGATCTGGGTACCTACTCGGTGACGCTGACGATCGACGGTCCGTTGGGTGAAAAGTCGCTGACGAAAACCAATTACATCGCGGTGGCCGAGCAACCGCCGGTCGCCGATTTCAACGGCACGCCCCGCACCGGCGGCGCGCCGTTGAACGTGCAGTTCACCGCGCAAACGCAAGGGATGATCGACAGCTACCTGTGGCGCTTCGGCGATGGGCAGACCAGCACCGAAGTCAATCCGCTGCACACCTATCAGAACGAAGGCAAATTCTCGGTCACACTGGAAGTCAGCGGCCCGGGCGGCGAGGACGATAACTTCAAGTTCCGGTACATCCGCGTGAGCGGCGTCGCTGACGATGACACCGCCGACGACGACGTGGTCGACGACGACGTGATCGACGACGATATCACCGACGACGACATTGTCGACGACGATATGGATGACGACGATACGACGCCCGATGACGACGACACGCCCGATGACGATGACGACACGGTGGATGACGACGCCATCGACGACGACGCCACCGATGACGACGATGACGCCGATGCGGACGACGACGATGATAACGATGACGGCTGCGGCTGTTAGTTACTGACGATAAAACACAAAGGGCGTGCTCAAACGGCACGCCCTTATCCATCGTTTATGATAGAAATTGCGGCGCCTGTAGGTCTAGCTTATCGGCGCCAATCGCAATTCCCCCTTGCGCCTTTCGCCGGTTGCCGATAAGTATACTATTCAATCTCGAATAGCCGTTGAGGGTCCGATCGTGAAGAAAAAACTCCCGATTCTATTCATTATTTTGTCGTTATTGTTGATGATCGTTCTGTGTTCCTGCGCCGCGTCGCGCTACCTGGGTTATCGCCTCAACCCCGACACCACGCCCATCAAAGGCCAAACCGTCGTCGAGATTCCCGGCCTGCCCGAGCAGGTGGAGATCCTGCTCGACGAATACGGCGTGCCGCACATCCGCGCGCACAGCGAATACGGTTTGTATTTCGCTTTCGGCTACATGCAGGCGCGCGACCGGCGTTTCGAGCTCGAAGCGCTGCGCAACCTTGCCCTGGGGCGCATGCGCGAGATGATCGGCTCTGAGGACAAAAGCGGCGTGATGAAGCGCCTGGAGATCTTCAGCCGCATGATCGGCCTGCACCAGGACGCCGAGCATTTCGTCGACTCGCTGTCGGCCAAGGATCGCGTCGTGCTGCAGGCCTTCGCCGACGGCATCAACGCCGCCACCGAGCGCGAACCGCGCCCGATGGAATTCCGCCTGCTCGACTACACGCCACAGCCATGGTCGCCCAAAGATTCCGGTGCGATCATCGCCCTGACCGCCTTCGGTCTGACCAAAAATTGGGAGATGGAACTGCTGCGCCTCGAGGTGATCGTCCATCAGTTGCAGACCGGCGGCACGATCGCCCGCGCGCTGGACATTTACGAACCGCGCTACTGGTTCCACCCGAACCTGATCGGCGATCCGCCGAAAACCGATCCGTTCGAGAACATTCCACCTGTCGCACCCGAATTGGCAGCCTATCTGGAAGCGACGTACAAGAATAAGCTTGGTCAGTCCGCGCAGGTGATCGACGAACCATGGCTGCCGCTGGACGGCTTCCGCCACGGCATGTCCGCCAGCAACAACTGGGCGATGAACGGCGCGTGGACCGGCACGGGCAAAAGCGCGTTGTCGATGGACCCGCACATGCCGCACATGCTGCCCTCGCTGGGTTATCTGGCGCACCTGAGCTGTGCCGGCTGCGAGAACGGCGACTTCGACGTGATCGGCGCATGCTTCGTCGGTTTGCCTGCCATCTCGTTCGGCGCCAGCGGCAAAACCGCCTGGGGACCGACCTCGAACTGGGCCGACATCACCGACCTGTACGTCGAGAAAATCGCGCCGGGCAAACCCGACCACTACCTGGTCGGCGACAAAGCCGTGCCTTTCACCGTCCGGAGCGAGGTTTTTAAAATTCGTCAACCCGACGGGTCGTTCGCCGAGGAAACCTTCACCGTGCGTGAAACGCGTCACGGGGTGATCGTCAACGATTTCATCGACCGTCTGCCGGCCGATTTCCCGCTGCTGGCGCTCCAACGCAGCCGCGAGCCGGGCAAGCCGATCGACGCCATCCGCCGCCTGTATCAGGCCGACACCGTGACGCAGGCGCGCCTGGCGCTCAACGATTTCTCGGCCATGGTGGGCCATTGGGCGCTGGCCGATCGCCACGGCAACATCGCCTATAGCGGCCCGGCGCAGTTGCCCCGTCGCAGCAAACACCTGGGCACAGTGCCCGTGCCCGGTTGGGTCGACGATTACGAGTGGACTTCCTTTGTGCCGGTCGACCAACTGCCCTATGTCGAGAATCCCGCCGGCATAAACTTCCTGGGCACCGCCAACAGTCAGGTGGTGCAGCCCGAGGCGACCGGTTACCCGATCAACTTCGAGGGCAACGTGCCCTTCCGCACCGTGCGCATTTACGACGTGCTCGGCCGCGGCAGCGACGGCCGCCCGATTTCCACCCAGATCGGCGCGTTGCAGATGGACAACATCGACGCCGGTTGGCAGGCCGTGCAGCAGATGTTCGCGCCCGCGTTGACCTCGCTGAAAACGCACCCCGACAAGCACGTGCGCCGCGCGGCGGAAATGCTGCTCGCCTGGGACGGGCGCAGCGACGGCGACTCGGTGGCCGCCGGTCTGTACCAGACGCTGCAGGCTTACGCGCTCAAGCGGGCCATGGAAGACGAAATCAGCGAAGCGACGATGCACTTCATGCTCGGCTACTTCAACCTCGAACCGCTGGTGTTCGATCTGCTCACCGACGCCTCGAACCCCGCCTGGGACGACCGCCGCACGCCGGCGCGAGAGACGTACAACGACGAACTGGCCGCCGCGTTCGTCGACGGCGTGACCGCGATGAAGGCCGTCTACGGCGAGGACATCGCCGCCTGGACCTGGAACCGCGTGGCGCCCACGGTCATCGAGCATCCCTTCGGCTCGCAGAAAGCGCTGGCCGATCTGGTCAACCGCCCGGTGCCCACGCAGGGCGTGAACACCACCTTGTTCAAGCACCAGTCGCAGCGTTTGCAGATGCATTCGTTCCCGGTCAAATACGGCCCGGTGCTGCGCATCATGGTCGACCTCAACGACCTGCCCGGCTCGAAAATGTCGCTGCCCGGCGGGCAAAGCGGACGCCCGGCGTCGCCGCATTTCGACGATCAGCTCGACCTGTTCTTGTGCGGGGACGGCGTTTCGATGGAGATGGACTTCCGCGTCATCGAAAGCCGCGCCGCCGGCTCGATCGTTCTCACGCCGTCGCGTTGATCGTTCGCCCATACTCGATCGTCAAAAGCCCCTCCCCTGGAGGGGTTTTCTCTTTGGCGGACGATCCGTTTATAATGCGGAAAAACTTCAAGTACGAGCAGGCCGATGACGAGATGTTTGTGGTGTTTCCTGGCGGTTCTCCTTCTGATTTCTTTGACGGCGGCGGCGTGTAACTGCAACAGCGGCGATGAATCCGACGATGACGATGAAGATCTCGACCTGGAGGGGCCCGACGACGAAGCCGACGACGATCTGCA
>DAINPV010000231.1:0-6572 GCA_036743315.1 bacterium
TGTTTCGCCGCTACGAACGCACTGTGTTTCATCCGACCGACCGAACCGGCGATCTCTCGACGCTGACCGTCGGCAGACACGAAGCGCACATCGTCGTGCGCGACGAGGCCGGCAACCGGAGCGAAGCGCGTTTCCCGCTGCTGGTGCGGCCGGCCTGCCGGGTGGAGGATGTACGCTTCATCACCAACGAAACCGGTCCGCACCTGACTTTCGCCGCCGCCGCCTGCCGCACCATCGCTCTTTTTGACGAGAACGGGCGCCAGTGGCCCCTGCAGGTGACCGGCGACAACCGCCTCTTCGGCGCCGAATTGCGCCACGTCCCGCCCGGCACGCTGTTGCGCATCGACGCGGTCGACGCCTCCGGCGCGATGCAACACTACCGCTGGCGTACGCCGCGCACCGATCGCCCGCCCGTGCCGCTGGACGTGTTGACGAACTTCCGCACCGATTGGCAGGAAGATCGATTGCTTATCGAGGCTGATGGCGGGCCGTACAATCAGGCCATGCCCACCGTGCGCGTCTTTGCCGGCCGTCAACCGTTGCCGCGTCATTGGCTGCGGGTGGACAACAACCGCGTCACTCTCACCGTGCCGCTGGACAAAGGCGTCGCTTCGCCCCTGCGCGTGGATTGGTTCTGGGCCGAAAACGACGGCTCCCCGCGCGTGCAGAGCCTCGACCTGCCTTTTCAAACGGCCGACGGCGGCCGGCGACTGATCAGCGACGACGGCGGCGCGACGATCGACATTCCGCGCGGCGCCATGTTCCGCCCGCTGCCGGTCGCGGTGCGACAATCCGCCGCCGCTACGCCGACCTGGTTGCGCGCGGTCAGCCCGCTCTACACTTTCTCCGGCCAATGGACGCCCTTGCGCAACACGCTGGCGCTGACGATCAATCCGCCGCCGGGCACGTCCGCGGCGCACACCGGCGTCTACCTTTACGATAACGGCACCTGGTGGCACCTGGAGGCCGGTCCGCGGGCGAGAATCCCCACCCTCGGCTCCTTCGCCCTGCTGCGCGACATCGCCCCGCCCCAAATCGGAAAATTTTTTGCCGGTAAAAAGCGCCTCAAGGTCATGGTTTCCGACCAAGGCAGCGGCATCAAGGAAAACGGCATCCGCGTCCTGCTCGACGGCCGCGCGCAAATCTTCGAATACATGCCCTTTAAAAATCAGTTTGTGGTGGAAATCGGGAACAAGCTCCCGCCGGGCGCGCATCGGTTGGACGTGACGGTAAACGACCGCGCGGGCAACGCGGCGACGGCGACTTTCTCGTTCAATCGTTGATCAGCGCTTGCGGCCGACCGGAATTTTGAGCGTCATGCCGGCGCTGATGTATCTGCCGCGCGCTTTGGGATTGTAGCGTTTGATCATGGCGACGCTGGTGCGGTAGCGCTTGGCGATGCTGCCGAGCGTGTCGCCTCTCTTCACGCGGTAATAGATGATCTTGCCCGCGGGCGCCTGCGGACTTTGCAGCTTCTTCAAATCGGCTTCGGCCAGATAGAGCTGTTCGGCGGGCGTTTCCTGGAGCAGTTTGGCTACCGCTTCCTGCTTGTCCGCCGGCACGTTCAACCGGTAGCTCTCCATCTTGGGCGGCGTAGTCGCGCCCAACAGTTCCGGATTGAGCGCCTTGAGTTCTTCGTACTCGATCTGCATCAATTCGGCGAACTTTTTCAGCTCGACCACGCCCTTGAGCTCGACCTGTTTCACGTCCATCACCGGTTCCGGAGCCACGTACAATCCATACAATTCCGGCTCGCGAGCGATAAGCACCGCGGCGAAGTACTTGGGCACATAGGCTTCGGTCTCGGCCGGCAACGCCAGATTCCAGTAACACCTTTCGCCGTTGGACATCGCCCGGGTCACGCAACCCTCGCCGCAATTGTACGCGGCCAGCGCCAGCGCCCAGTCGCCCAGGCTTGCGTGCAGATCTTTGAGCAGCCGCGCGGCGGCGCGCGTCGATTTCTCCGGGTCGCGCCGTTCGTCGACCCACTCGTCGATCCTCAATCCGTAATTCTTGCCGGTCGACGGAATGAACTGCCAGATCCCCACCGCCAGCGCCGGGCTGTAGGCGTAGGGCGAATAGCCGCTTTCGATGATCGGAAGATACGCCAGGTCTTCGGGCAACCCCTCTTCCTGGAGCACGCGCCGGATCATCGGCAGATAGCGCGTCGAGCGCGCCAGGTAGCGTTGCATGCTCTCGCGGCCCGTTATGGTGAAATAGCCGAGCCATTTCTCGACCGACGGATGAAAATCGATGCCGATCAGCGTGCGTTCGATGCGCGTCGGCTGGAACCGGCCCGTCAGCCGCCCGACCCGCACTTGCGCCAGGCAGACCTCGAAAAACAACGAATCGAGCTTCTTGGTCGCTTCCGGATCTTTCTTGCGGTTGAACGGTTTCATCAGGATCTGCAACACGGCGTTGTAGGTCGTATGCGCCTCGTCGAAGCGTCCGGCCTGCGTCTGCTCGACGCCCGCGACATACAGTTCCCGCGCTCGCTCGTACAATTCCGCCGGCGGCAGGGCCGGCGCTTCGGGGATTTTCAGGGGGGCGGCGACCGTTGCTTCTTCCGGCGGCGCGGCCTCGACTTCTTCGGACTCGTCGACGGTTTCGGGTTCGGTGGTACGTATCCAACTGCAGCCGGAAAGCGCCGCCAGGAAAAGTATTAACAAGAAAATCGTCAGCCAGTGACGCATCAAACCTCCTTCGAACCTGGATACGAACGGCGGGACCCGTTTGCCGGGTGAACAGGAGGATGGATGGGCGGTACTGGATTCGAACCAGCGACTTCCACCGTGTGAGGATGGCACTCTACCGCTGAGTTAACCGCCCAAAATGTAAAGTGGACCTTTAATACAGCAAATGAGCGCAAAGTGCAAGAATCAAGTCGCATTTCCCCGCCCTTTTTTCACCAGCAATCCGCCGGCCAAACCGGCTGATTTCAACGCGATCCACTGCAAACAGACGCCCGGCAGGCCGATCGCCGGCAATAAAACCACCCCGACGGTCGCCGCGCCGATCATCGCCGCCAGATGATCGAGCGCATCGACGATCCCCGCCCGCCGCCCGGCTCCGACGCCGCTGTGCGCCAGCAACGCCGCCGCCGTCGGGAACGCCGTACCCGCCGCCGCACCCGTCGCCGCCACCAATAACACCAACAGAGCCTGCGACAACGCACCGGCCTTGTCGCCGATCCACCACAGAAAGGCGGTCATCAGCAACCCGACGCCGGCCAGCGATGCGTCGCCGATCAACAAGACGCGCAACGGATCCGCGCCCGGTCGATGAACCCGACGCGTCGCCCAGACGCCGCCCGCCGCCAACCCGCCCATATAAGCCGCGATCAACAGCGCGATTTTCTGGTACATCTGCCCGAACAGGGATTGAAAAGCGATCGAAGCGACGATCACCGCCGCCATGCCCACATACCCGCTGGTGACCACGGCGGTCAACGCATAGCGCTGCCGCGCCCGGCCGGGCGCGCCCGGCAGCGGCGCGAAGGCCGCAAACAGGCAAACGACCGCCCAGACCGTCCACCAGAACGCGTCGCCGGTCGCGTTCAACCACGTCACGAAGCCGCTGATCCCGCCGCCGGAGAATTTGTCCCAGACGCGCAAAAACGCGAGGTACGACACCGGTCGCAGATCGTGGTTGAGCCGCACCGGATAGGCGGCCAGTTCCCGTTGCATGGCGGCAATGCGCTCGGGCACGACCCATAGGTCGATCACCTCGGGCGGCACGGCGGGCGGCCCGTCGAAGGCCGATAGATACCGTTCCTTCAGCAACTTCGCCTCGGCGCCGAGCACGCCGTCGCTTTTGGCCGCAAAGAGATGGGTCGTGTCTCCCGGCAACGCCAGCACCTGGGGAAACACCTGCCGCAACGAGGATTCGATCGAACCCAGGTAGGGACCGACCTCCTCGCCGATCAGGTTGTCCGCTCCGGTCAAGGTCAGCGCCAACACGCCGCGCTCGGTCAGCAGTTCGCGCACCTCGCGGAAAAATTCCACCGTGTACAGGCGGTTGAGCCACGCGGTGGAAGGATCGGGGGCGACGATCGCCGCCAGGTCGTAAGCGGTGGTTCGTTGCTTGACGAACCGCCGCACATCCATCGTCTGCCAATGCACGCGCGGCCCGGCCAATGTCCGGAACTCCTCGTCGGGCAGCCGAGCCAGGATCTCGCGGGACAAATCCGCGTCCAGGTGGACCAGATCCAATTGCCGCACGTGCGATCCGGCCAGCAACGCCGCGCCCAGGCCGGTCAGTCCGCCGCCCAGCAGCACGATTTTTTCCGCTTGCGGCTGTTGCGCCAACAGCAACGCCGCTTCCTGCCGGTGAACATACGGATCCGGAAAACTGTCGAGGTAACCGCCGTCGCCGTAAAGCTGTGTCTGGCGCCCCGCACCGGCGAACACCGCGTTTTGGTAACGGGTCTGGATCGCCTTTTCGAATTGCGCCCCGGTCTGTAGCGCAGCGAAACGGAGGCGTTCCCAATCTTGCTCGACGCGATCGTCCGCCGAACTTAACACAAACAGCGCAACCAACACCGCGCCGGCCACGCCGATCCACCCGCCGATGCGCGGCAGGCTCCACCACGCCAGACCCAACGATAAAACGCCGACGGCGACCGCGATCGCCCCGCTCGGCGGCACGTAAGGGGCCAGCACAAAGGCGAAGAACAAGCCGGCGGCCAGGCTGCCCACCGCTTCCCAGATGAATAAACGACCGACAATGCGCTCGTCGCGTCCATGCAAGGCCGCAAAATAGGCGAAGACCGCGCCGATCCAGAAGCCCACCGGCGAACACCACAGCGCCGCGACGACCACGGCCGACCACCCCGGGGCCAATCCGGGCAGCGCCGGAAAGATCAGCGGCAACAATTTGATGGCGACCAACGAGGCGGGAGGCAGGAGCGCCCCGGAAAGAAAAACCGCCACGCCCCAGAGCGTTTTCCGGCGCAAACGATCGGCCGATCGACCGGCCAGCGACGCTCCGCCCGCGATGCCCGCGAACCAGGCCGTCCACAGCAACCCGACGGCCATTTCGTTGCCCTGCACGACCGCCAGAAACTGCCGCAGCAGAACGGTTTGCCCGATCAGCGCATAAGCGCCCAGGGCGACGAACAAGGCCGCCGTGCGCCGGATTGATGTGGTGTGCGCATCTGCCATCGTTTCGCCCGTCGATTAACCGGTTTGCTAGGGCGATAACACATAAAAAAAAGGGCGGCAAGCGCCGCCCTTTTTTAGCGAACGAACTGAGATGTTACGGCTCGAGGATCGAACCGCCGGTCGCCCGGGCGTCACCGAAGTTGATGTCGATGATCGGTTCGAAGAAGTTGTAGTAGCCGTAAATCGTGTTGGCCGACACCGGTCCCAGCGTCCAGCCTTCGGACTGGGGATCGACCCAGTTGTAGCTGTACATAACCAGCCAGAACCAGTCGCCGTCGACGTCGTCATTCGGCTCGTAATAGCCGGTGCCGTAGACCACCGTCGTGCCGGAGATCTCGCCGACCAGCGCCAGGTAGATCTGGCTCTGCATCGAGCCGTCGGGTTCCAGGATCTGCATGAACTCGTCCGGAACCAGCGGCATGTAGGGCATGGACAGCTTGTAGTTCTCCTGCGCCAGGTTGAACTCCACATGGCCGCCGGGCACCAGTTTCCACTGATCGGTCGGCGCATACAGACCGAGGCGGAGCGCCTCGTCGCCGGTCTTGTTAAGCACATCGGCATAGGTCTCGTTGGCCAGGTAGGCCTGGTCGACGTTGACCCGCACTTTCAGGTACACATCGTCGATGACTTCGCACAGATTCGGCGCGTTGTTCTTCGGATCGGACACCTGATCCAGACAGCTGCTCAGCGAAACGCAGCCGTTGTTCTGCGACTGGGCTTTCTTGTAACACATGAACGTTTCCAGCCAGAACGGATCGGCGCTGTGCGCTTCGCAATGCTGGATGGCTTCTTCACGCGAACCGAAGCTGCGCACCGAGCTGCGCGCTTCGTCGTAAATGTAGTCGATCCAGTATTCGCAGGGCACCACGCAACCGGTGTACTGGGTGTTGACCTCGTAAATCGGCCAATACGGGATCTTGATGCTGGTGGTCTCGAAGTCGCCGCGCATAAACGGTTGTTCTTCGTTGTCGCCGTAGGGAGACTTCGGATAGATGTTCCAGCCTTCGTCGCCGTAGAAGGTGAACAGGCCGGCGCTCATCGGCTGGTCGATGTAGAAAGCCATCGCCTGGATGTCGTCGGTCTCGTCATACTTCGTTTTCCGGGTGTCGTGCGTGGTCGTGAAGATCAACTTGTTGATGTTGTCCCAGGTCAGATCCATGAACTTGTCGGTTTGCGAGAAGCCCCAGAAGTAGGCCTGGACGATGGCGACGTCGAACTCCATGAGTTCGTACAGGTAGTTGCCGCCCGTCTGCATCTTGATCGAGCTGATGTCCACGAAACCTTTGCCCACGTTGTACTTGTCCAAACCGCGATCGTAGACTTCGAACATCTCGAAAGCCATCGAATTGGGCAGTTCGATGGCTTTCGAGATGTTCGAAGTCTACGATCGCGGTTTGGACATCTCGAAAG
>DAINPV010000232.1:0-6570 GCA_036743315.1 bacterium
CACCGAACGCAGGTCCGCGCCGTGTTCGAGCAGGTGCGTCGCGAAGCTGTGGCGCAGCACGTGCGGCGAAATCTTGCGTTTGATGCCCACCGCCTTGCCGTAGCGATCCACCAACAGGTGAAAATGTTGGCGCGTCATCGGCCCGCCGCGATTGGTGACGAACACCGCGGGTGAAGTGCGTCGGTTCAGCAACACCGGGCGCGCCTGCTGGAGGTAGCGCGTCAGCCAATCGACCGCTTCGTCGCCGATGGGCGCCAGGCGTTCCTTGTTGCCTTTGCCGAAAATCCGCAGCAAGCCGATCTCCAGATTCAGCGCCCGCAACGGCAGGTTGACCAGTTCCGAGACGCGCAACCCCGACGCGTAAAGCGTTTCGAGCATCGCCTTGTCGCGCAGGCCCAGGGGTGCCGTCAGGTCGGGTGCGGCGAGCAGGGCGTCGACCTCTTGCTCGGTCAGCACCTTGGGCAGCGGTTTACCGACTTTCTGCGTATCGACCAACTCGGCCGGGTTGGCCGGGATGACGTTCTCTTCGTATAAAAACTTAAGGAAGTTGCGCACGGTCACCAGGTTGCGCGCGACGGTGCGCGCGGATACGTCGTCATGCTCGCGCCGATGGACGACGAAACCGAGCACGTCGGCGGCCGCAATGCGCTCCACGCGGTCGATGCCGCGCTCTTCGCAAAACGCGGCGAACAGCGCCAGATCGCGGCTGTAAGCGTCCAACGTGTTCTTTCCCGCGCCGTATTCGATTTTCTTGTGCGCCAGAAAACGGTCGATCCACTCGTCCACGTTACTGACTCCGTCGCTCGTTCCGGTCCAGGTAATCGGAAATCCCCGCCGCGACGCCGTCGGCCAGCAGTTGTTGGTAGGATATTTGCGGCAGCAGTTCAGCCTCGCCGCTGTGCGTGGCAAAGCCGATTTCCACCAACACGGCGGGCATGTGCGCGCCCATGAGCACCATCAGCGGGGCCTGCTTGGTGCCGCGATCGGCCGCGTTTTGGCGCACCGTGCGTACGCGGGCGAGCAGTTTGCTCTGCATCGATTTTGCCAGGTGACGCGATTCTTCGCGCGCCGTTGCCGTCGCGAAGTGATTGAGCAAATTGTGCGAGGAATGAAAGGTGTGGTTGCCCGCCTTGTTTTCGAAATCGACGATCTCCGCGTCGTCCGGCTGGCTGTCGCCGGCAAAGAGGTACGTCTCGATGCCGTTGCTCACCGGGCGGAAACTGGCGTTGACGTGCAGCGAAACGAACAGATCGGCCGCCAGTTCGTTGGCGATCGCCGTGCGCACGTCCAGCGGCAGGTAGACGTCCTCCTCGCGCGTGAGCACGACGACCAGATCGGAACGCTTGCTCAGTTCCTTTTTCACCTGCCGCGCTACGGCCAGCACAATGTCCTTTTCCACGAGCGTGCCGCTGTGTGTGCCCAGATCGTCGCCGCCGTGCCCCGGATCGATGACGATCACCCGTTTGCGCGACGCGGCGGGCGACAGCGCCTGCGGATGCTTGGTCTGCACGTCGACGATCACCCGCGGCGGATCGTTCAAGCGGCTGATCTGGTACGAGGAGAATTCGCCCAACTGCAAGCGCAACGTGACCGAGCCGTGGTGGTCGTCGGTCATCTCGGCCTGCCGCACCAGCGAATCGTCCATCGCCGGCAGGCTGAAATCGGCGGCCAGCGCGGCGTCGAGAAACGACAAGCGCAGCTCGCCGGGTTCTTGCCGGTCCGCCGCCGGTTGCGTGCAAGTCTGCTCGATCGTCACCGGCGCGCTCAGCACGAACACCAGACGTAGATGATTTTTCCCCGCCCATGCCGCGCAACTGCGCACCTGTGCGGAAGCGGCGGGCAGCGGTATCGCCGGTTCCGGCGTCGATGTCCGCTCGGGCGCCGGCGTGGTCGGCTCCGGCGTCGTTTCGACGGGCTCGGTCACCGGGGACGTTTCGTTGTCGACCGGCGGCGCGGCCGTATCGGCTTGCAACGGCGCTTGCGGCGCATGGGCGGCCAGTCGCTCCATGCCCGCCAGCGCTACAGCGCTCTGATCGCCGTTGCCGACGCCGCCCGCCGCGCCCTGGTAACGCAAATAAGCCTCGGCCGGCATCTCCAATTTCTTTTCCAGAATTTCGCCCGCTTTGAACAGCGCGTCGTCGGCCAGATTGCTTTCCGGGTAGACGCGGGCCATGCGGTCGTACACCTTGATCGCCGCGCGCAGATCGTCCTTTTGTCCCGACCAACGCGCCATGCGCACGAACCCGTCGCCGGCGATGAACAGCGCATCGGCCGCGCGCGCATGCTCCGGGTGATCTTCGGCGAACTGAATGAACGCGCGGATGTAGCGCTGCCAATTCACCCGCTGATGCTGCGCCGCGATGTCGGTTAAAAAATTTTGGTAATCGCCGCGTATTTTCTGGTATTGGTTCTCGACCGGATCGGCCCAAGCCAAGGCGGGAAGTAACAGAATGAGTATCAGGGCGATGGCGAAACGGCGCCTCATTTCAACTTCTCCTGCAACCGCGACAGCGCGTTGAGCGCCTCGATCGGCGTCAAACCGGCGATGTCGAGGGCGCGGATTTCCTCTTCGATCGGCGAGGGCGCCGGCGCGGAGAAGAAGCTGAGCTGCCCGGTTTTGGGCGCAGCCTTCTTGCGCGCGTGTTCGGCCAGGCGCACCTGACCCACCTCGTCGAACTCCGCCGCCTCCAAATTTTTCAGAACTTCCTTGGCGCGGGCGAGCACCTCTTCGGGCAGTCCGGCCAGCCGCGCGACCTGGATGCCGTAGCTGCGGCTGGTCGCGCCGGGCACGATCTTGCGCAGGAAAAGGATCCGGTCGCTCCATTCCTTGACGGCGATGTTGTAGTTGACCACGCCGGGTTTGGTGCGGGCGAGGTCGGTCAACTCGTGGTAGTGCGTGGCGAACAGCGTGCGCGCGCCGATGCGTTCGGCGTTGTGCACGTACTCGGCGACGGCCCAGGCAATCGAGAGCCCGTCGAAGGTAGAGGTGCCGCGTCCGACCTCGTCGAGGATGATCAAGCTGCGGCGCGTGGCGTTGCGCAGAATATCCGCCGTTTCGGTCATCTCGACCATGAAGGTCGACTGGCCGCGCGCCAGGTTGTCCGAGGCGCCCACGCGGGTGAACACGCGGTCGACCAGGCCGACATGCGCCGCCGACGCGGGTGTGAACGAGCCCATCTGCGCCATGATTGCGATCAGCGCCACCTGCCGGATGTAGGTCGATTTACCGGCCATGTTCGGCCCGGTGATCAGCAGCAGGCGGTTGAGTTCGGTGTCCAACAGCGTGTCGTTGGGCACGAAGCGCTCGTCGGTGACCGCCACTTCCACCACCAGGTGACGACCGTCGCGAATGTCGAGCCGATCGTCGTCGCCGACCTCCGGCCGGCAATAGCCGCGTTTTTCGGCCAACCGTGCGAAGCAGGTCAGCACGTCGACGTGCGCCACGACCTGCGCGGTCGTCTGAATGCGCGCCACTTCGTCGGCCACTTGCCGCCGAACCTCGCCGAACAGGTCGTATTCGAGGTCGACGATCTTGTCCTGTGCGGTGAGGATTTTCTCCTCGATCTCCTTGAGCTGCGGCGTGATGAACCGCTCGGCGTTGACCAGCGTTTGTTTGCGCAGGTAATCGGCGGGCACCAGGTCGAGGTTGGATTTGGTCACCTCGATAAAGTAGCCGAAAATGTTGTTGTAGCGGATGCGCAGTTTCTGAATGCCCGTGCGCTTACGTTCGGCCGCCTCGATTTCGGCGATCACGCTCTTGCCGCTGCGCGAAATGTGCCGCAGCTCGTCGACCTCGGCGCTGAAACCGGCCTTGATCAAGCCGACGTCGCGCAAGGCGAGGGGCGGATCGTCGTCGATGGAGCGTTCGAGCAGATCGCCCACGTCGGTCAATAGGTCGAGCCGTCCGGCCAATTCGACGAATAACGGATTGCCGAATTGCTCCAACGCCGTTTTAAGCGCGGGCAACTGGCGTAGCGAGTTGCGCAGGGCGATCAGGTCGCGCGCGTTGCACGAGGCGAGGCTGATGCGTCCGGCCAGCCGCTCCAGGTCGTGGATCGCGCCCATGGCCTCGATGAGATGTTCGCGGTCGTTGACGCGGTCGAGGCATTCGGCGACGGCCTCATGACGCGCTTCGATCTGTGTGCGGTCGGTCAGCGGATAGCACAGCCAGCGGCGCAGCAACCGTCCGCCCATCGCCGTGCAGGTTTCGTCGAGCACCGCCAGCAGCGTGTTTTTACGCCCGCCGTCCTGCATGTTCGCGGTCAGTTCGAGGTTGCGTTTAGCCGTTTCGTCCAGAATCAGAAAAGCGTCGGCGCGATCGAGCGTGATGCGCCGTAGATGCCCCAGGTCGCGCTTTTGCGTGATGATCAGATAGTGCAACGCCGCGCCCGAGGCGCGCAGAGCTGCTTCGTAGGCCTCGTCGGCAAGGGCGGCCGGTGTGGAATCGGGGAACTGCGCGGCCAACGCCTCGCGGGCGCCGGCAGGATCGTACGCGTTCTCGGGTAGCGAGGTGAGAAATCGACCGGGCAGGGAGTTGAGCAACCGCCGTACGCGTGGATCGTCCGCCAACGTTTGCGGGACGATCAACTCCGACGGTTCGGCGCGCACCAACTCGTCGACCAGCGCGTCGACCGTCTCGGTCAAACCGAGGCGGAACTCGCCGGTCGACAAGTCGCATAAAGCGAAGCCTTGTTTGTCGTCCTCCAGCCACACGACCATCAGGTAGTTGTTGGCCTTTTCTTCCAGTTCGTCCTGCTCGATGACCACCCCGGGCGTGACCACCCGTGTGACGCCGCGCTTGACGATCCCCTTGGCATGGCGCGGGTCCTCGAGCTGATCGCAAATGGCGACCTTCTCGTTCGCCTGAATCAACTTGGCCAGGTAGGTGTTGAGCGCATGATGCGGCACGCCGCACAACGGAATAGGATCCTCGGTGCCTTTCGAGCGGCTGGTCAGTGCGATGTTGAGGATTTTCGCGGCGCGTTGGGCATCCTCGAAAAACATCTCGTAAAAATCGCCCATCCGAAACAGTAGCAGATGATCCGGATACTCCTGCTTGATATCCAGGTACTGCCGGATCATCGGCGTAATTTTCGCGCCATTATTCATCGTGCACCGCTCGCTGTCTCGGTAGTTGTTCCGAGCCGCTACGCTAACAGATTCGCCCCCGCGCTTCAATGCATTTAACAACTAAATATTGTGCATTTTGTCGAAAAATCCACTAATTGTGGTAATAATTCACGGCTGCATTTTTGTCTCCGAAACTGGAGAAAGCCTTGTGATTTCTCCGCCCCTGCCGTACAATCCCCCCGTTCAGAACAACCCCGACCGATTGGGAGGTTTTCCATGCTGTGGCGCAAATTTATTTACGTTGCCGTCGTCCTGGTGTTTGCCCTGAGCGGCTGCGCGGATAGCGGCGAGGATACCCCGAACGATAATGCCGCGCTCGCGGGCGGAGCGATATCCTTGGTGAGCGAAAGCGCGCAGGAAATCGTCTTCCACGTGGTGCTGCCCGAGCTGACTTTGACCGAGGCGGAAACCGAACTGGGCGTGTTTACGCGTCTGGAGACGGCGGGCTATCCGTATTACGGTCCGGTCGGCGAACCGGCGTTGCCGGCGCTGCGTGAGATCGTCTCACTGCCGTTGGGCGCGCAGGTGGCCGTGACCGCCGAGCCGCTGTTGGTCGAGACGATCATGCTGGATCATCCGGTGCTGCCCAACCAGCCGCCGGTGGAAAAGCTGCCGGGGGCGTTGGCCAACCAAGAGTTCGTCTATGACGCCGACGCCTATGGCGTCGATGCCTACACCGTCGGCCGTTTTGCGGCAATGGCGGAAGAAGGTATGATGCGCAACCACCGCATCGGTTTGCTGGAAATCACCCCGATCGATTACAACCCGGTGAGCGGCGAATTGCTGATCGCGCGCGAACTGCGCGTCACCGTACAACTGAACGGAGCGGACATTGCCGCCACGCAGGAATTGGCGCGCGAATACGGTGTACCGGCCTTCGACGCGATCCTGGGCAACCAAACGGCCAACCCCGGCAAAACGTGGAACCTCTTTTCGCAGCCGGTCAACGGCGCGGCGTATCTGATCATCTACGCCAACACCTTTGCGAGTTCGTCGGCGCTCAATCAGTTTAAAACCCTGAAACAGAACGACGGGTGGACGGTCTACACGGCCAGCATGAGCGACGTGGGCTCGAGCACGGTGGTCGGCATCCGTAACTTCATTCTGCAGAAATACAATGACCTTCCCTCGCTGACCTTCGTTTTGCTGGTCGGCGACACCGACACGATCGCCGGCGCTTCCGGTTTTGCCAGCAACTATCCGGCGACCGACATTTATTATTCATGCATGAATTCGAACGACTATTTCCCCGACCTGCTGCTGGGCCGTTTCCCGGCACGGACCGAAGCGCAATTGGCCAACATGGTCGCCAAAACCGCCGCCTACGAGGCGGCAGCGGGCCTCAAGACGGCCACCTTCATGGCCAGCACCGACAATTACACGATCACCGAAGGCACGCATAACGCGGTGGTCAACTACTTCCTCAGCCCGCACAGCTAC
>DAINPV010000233.1:0-6531 GCA_036743315.1 bacterium
CAGAAACGATGGATGGGCTTGCGGCTGCCACGCACGCGCGCGTTCAGGCGATCCTTCATCGCGACCGTGCGCGGATCGGCCAGGATGCTGCGATGGCCCAACGCCCGCGGTCCGGCTTCCAACGCGCCGGCGAACCGGCCGACAAACTTGCCCGCAGCCAGCAGCTTTGCCGTCGCGCGCCCGATGTTTTCCTCGCGGCGGTAGGTCAGCCCCGCCTCGCGCAACGCCAGTTCGCATTGGACGTCGGTATAACGCGGACCGCAGAAAACGGACGGCGCCACGTCGCGTCCGCGCGCGCCGAACACCTCGCGGTCGACCCACATCGCCGCGCCGATCGCCGCGCCGGCGTCATGGGCGGGAGGCGGCACATACAGGCCGTCGACCAGCCCGGAAGCGGCCAGCGCGCCGTTCATCACGCAGTTGAGCGCGACGCCGCCGGCGAGCACGAGGTTGCGCGTACTGAGATTCCGGGTCATCTCCTCGACAAGGCGCGCCGTCGTTTCCTCGGTGATTTTTTGTACAGCGAACGCCACGGCGCGGTGGCGGTCGGTCAATTCTCCGCCGGGACGTCGCGGCGGGCCGAAGGTCTCGATCCATCGCTCGCCGTACCAGTTCCGGCGCGCCAAATGATAATCGAAGTAACTCATATCCAGGCGGAACTCGCCGCTGCCGCGATAGGCGACGATCCGCCGCATCGCCGGCAACGCCGACGCGTCGCCGCAGGGCGCCAGACCCATCACCTTGCCCTCGTCGAAGTTCTGCCGATAGCCGAGCCATTCGGTGGTCGTGCACCACAGCAGGCCGAGGCTATGCGGATAAAAAATCCAACGCAGCGGGCGGATCGTTTCCCCTTCGAGCAGGGCGATGAGCGTGGTGGCGATTTCGCCGTTGCCGTCGACGACCAGGATCAACGCGCGATCGAAGTCCGTTTGCCAGGCGGCATGATAGGCGTGCGCCAAGTAATGATTGACGTAGCGGAACGGGCCGGCGTAGCCGTAGCGGCGGCGGAAATCGCCGGCGGTGGCGAACATGCCGCGCAGGTTGCCGCCCTGCAGACGGCGCACGTTTTCCCAGGTGGCGGGCAGCCCGCGCAACGTTTGACCGATGCGCCGAGCAAGCCCGACCCACGGCCGCCAGTAAAAACCGACGCCGGCCAGATCGCGGGCGGTCAGGCCGTGTTCGCGCAGGCACCAGGCGATGGCCCGGTCGGGAAAGGCGGTGGTGTGCTTTTCGCGCCGCAAGCGTTCTTCTTCGACGAAGGCGGTCAGTTTGCCGTCGACGAGGAGAGCGGCCGCGGTGTCGTGGATGTTGGCATTAAAGCCCAGAACGGCGCGGCCCATGCCGGTTACACCCGTTTGACGCGCACTTCGCGCGTACCGCCGGGAACGAGAATGCGCGTGTCGTTCACGTTGACCGGCTTGCCGTCGACCAGGGCTTCGCCGATCGGGAACGGCAGATTCCACTCGATCTTCAGCGGTGCCTGCCGCCACGCGGCGTCGACGTTCAAAACGACATCGCCCTCGCGTCCTTCCACCCGGAAGGACACCATGCCGAAGTGCGTCGGCGCGTCGTTGACCTCGAAATGGTTGCCCCACTCGAACCAATCGTAGAGCGGCGCGGGCGTGAGCACGAGACGATCGCCGTCCTCGAACAACAGGAGGTCGCGCAAGGTGAGCAGCCAATCGGCCGCCGCCCACAGGTGCATGCCGTCGCCCATGCAACCGCCGCCGGTCGCCGGGTGAATCGCCTCGGGCCACGTGCCCACCGAGGTCGCCTTGCCCAGCACGTATTTAATCAACGGCCAGGCGCGCGTTTCGCGCCGCAGCAGGTGACAGTGGGCGATATGCAACGTGAGGTACATGTTGATGCCCGCGTGAATCATTTGCGAGAAGAAGCCGTTTTCAAACATGCAGCCGTCGTGCAAGGCCTCAAGCGAATTGGTAATCAGCGGATCGAAGGGATCGAGCAGCCGTAGCGGATACAGCGCGGCGATCGAACCGATGATGCCGCAATCGAGCCGGCGATACGGTCCCGCGGGCATCGCCGCGATGCCGAGGCGTCGCTCGACGTGTTGCAGGCTGGTGCGAATATCTTCGAGAAAAGCCTCCGCCTCGCGTTCGAAGGTCACCCAGGTGTCGCGCTTGCCGAGCACTTCCCCCGCCCGGCTGACATCACGCAGGCCGGCCAAACCCCAGAAATCGTCCCAATAGTAGAAGTCGTTGGGACCCAGATGTTCGGCGGAGAAGCCCGGCGGCAGCAGGCCCTTGGCGGGCTCGGTCGTTTGTTTTTTACGCGTGCGCACGATCCATTGCCCGCCGCGCACGAGGGGTATGAACATTTTTTCCAGGAACGGCCGGTCGCCGGTGATGCGGAAGTGTTCGACCAGCGTCCAGATCGCCTGCCCGGCGCTGTCCCACTCGCCCGGTTGCGATTGGAAAAAGCCGTCGGAAAGCTGCCGGTGCGGGTAATCCATCAACTTGCGGCGGGCATCGATGTGCAGGCCCATGCGATCGAGCGCGGTGATCATATAGGCGCTGTCGCGGAACCAATAGTGATGGTAGGTCATCGGTCCGGGCGTGATGCTGTCGCCGTCGTCGGCGAGCATCAAATGGCTTTTGCACAGATAGAACTGGTCGGTCATCGCTTTGTCGGGCAACTCGAGGTTCATACCCTGGTGAAGCTTTTCGCGCCAGACGGCCTTGGCGTCGGCGCGCATGTCGTAGTAGTCGAACGCACGCAGGCGCGTCGCTTTTCCGGAGGTGATTTTTTCGGGTCGCACGGTGGCGATGCAGACGAAATCCTGCTCCTGGCCGGCCTCCAGGCGCAGCGGGTACATGGCGTAGGCAGTGGCCAGTCCGGCCTCGTCCTTGACGGACGTGCGCGGCGGTTCGAGCGAACGATAGAAAGCACAGTCGCCGTCGCGGCGGTCGCTGCAATGGATGCGTTGCGGCGGCGTGTGGAACTGTACGCCCAGCGCACCGTTGATCGCCAGCGTGCGGTCGTCGAGCGCTTCGATGGATTTGACCAGACTCGCGCCCTCGGGATTGAACGGGCGGACCGAAAAATACAGCGCCGGGCTGATCGTGCGATTCGTTTTGTTGGCCACGGTCGCGCGCACAAGCACGCTTTCGATGCCGTCGATGGTGGTGACGAAGGTTTCCAACTCGAAGCGAAAGTCCGGCTTGTCAAAGACGGTCGTCACCAACGGGAGGTTTTCGACCTGGCGCTGCCGGCACTCTTTTTCCCGGCTGGGATAGAGCATCTGGCCTTCGTAATCGAGCCACGCGTCCAGCGACCAGCCCTCGAACCAGGGCGTCACCCACCCGCGCGGATCGACGACCACTTCACGCGTGGAGCCGGGAAGCCCCACGGCGGTCCAATTGCGATGGGTCAGGTTGAATTGCACCCAAGTCATGCGCGGAATGAAGCTGACGTCGTGCGGATCGTACTGACGCTCGGCCCAATAGGGCAGCACCCAGTCGAGGTTCGGCTGAATCGCCATTTGCGTAAACACGCCGCGCGTGAACATACGCCCGGCCATCGGCGCCAGGTCGGTGGGGAAAGGCACATCGGCTTCGCTGCCGATTTTACCCAACGCCTCGAGGTACTCGACGCTGTCGGTGAACCCGTATTTTTTCGCCAAGCTACGCAGGAAGAACTCTTTCACACCCATCACATATCCTCATCCAAAAACCATTGATCCGTCAATTTCACCCCAGGCGAATCGCCACGACCGCTCACTCCCCCGCCGGCCGGCGTAACAAGTCACGTTGACGGCGCGCAATCCGTTGAGGGCGATGACGGTAAAGAGCGACTTCCAGGGCGTGCCATTTTGGTCCGTAAAACCGATTGTTGTCCAGTACTCACCGTACATTATTCGAAAAATTATCGAGTTTTCGGAAAAAAAAGCCGATAATGCGGTTAGACGGATAGGTAAAATCGGCAGTTCCGTTATAATGGACATATCATGATTTATTTTCGATCCACCGCGGAAACCATCCTACTCTCCATTCTGGCGTCGGTGGCCCCCGAATCGATGGTCCGACGCCACGTTCGCATCGCCGCTGAAAAGCTGTTGATCGACCATCAGGATGTTGATTTCAACGGGCGCAAACTGGTGTGCTTGGGCGCGGGCAAGGCCTCGGCGCGCATGGCGCAAGCGCTGGCCCACATTATCGAACGCGGGTACGACGCGGGCAGCCTCACTTCGCCCGACGGTTATGTCGTAGGCGCGCCCGGGTGCGTGGCGCGCGCGGCGGGTCATCCGTTGCCGGACAAGCGATCGGTGATCGCCGCATCCGAAGCCCTGGATATCGCGCAGGTGTGGTCCAAGCGCGATCCGCTCGTGTTCGGCATGATCTCGGGCGGCACGTCGGCACTGTGGTGCGTGCCGCGTGAGGGCGTCACGCTGGAACAGAAAATCGAAACGGGCAACTGGTTGCTGGCCAGCGGTTTGCCGATCCATAAAATCAACACCATTCGCCGGCGCTTGTCGGCAATCAAGGGCGGGCAGTTGGCGCGGGCGCTCAACGGCGTGGAAGCGCACATTCTGGTCTTGTCCGACGTGCCCGACGACACGCGGTTGGATATCGTGGGCAGCGGCCCGTTTTATCCCGACTCGTCAAGCAACGAGCAAGCCTTGTCGTATCTGGCCGAGGCGGAGCTGCCGCCGCCGGCCTGGCTGCCGGACCTCATCCGCACCGCGCCGCCGTTGCCGGATCGTTCGACGTTCGCCAACGTGCATCACTATCAGATCGGCTCGAACCGCGACGCGGTGGTGGCCGCCGCGTTGAAAGCGGCCGAAAACGGCCTGCATCCCATCATTCAAGACGAACCGCTGGTCGGCGAGGCGCGGGAAATCGGCGTCAAGCTGGCGCGGCAGGCAATGGGCGCCGACGTGCACCGTCCCACCTGCTGGATCTACGGCGGCGAAACCACAGTGACGCTGTCGGAAAATCCAGGACGCGGCGGCCGCAACCAGGAAATGGCGCTGGCCTTCGCCATCGAAGCGGCGGGCCAAGACGACGTCGCGTTGCTCGCCTTCTCCACCGACGGCGTGGACGGCATGTCCGACGCGGCCGGCGCATACGTGCACGGCGAAACGTTGCAACGCATTCACGAGGCGCAGTTGGACGCGTGCGACCATCTGGCGCGCAACGATTCGTACACCGCTCTCGCCGCCGCCGGCGCGTTGTTATACACCGGTCCGACCGGCACGAATGTCGCCGACGTCGCCGTGGTCATTACCAGATAGATTATTGTGCGGAAACAGGTTTGCCGATACGCACCCGGCGGATGACTTTGTCCGACGCCGCCTCCACCTTCACGTCGAAACCGTCGAGCATGAATTGTTCATTGTCACGGGGCATACGGCCGATGCGGTCGACGATCCACCCGCCGACGGTGATGTAATCGCCCTCGGGCACTTCCAGGGCGAGAATTTCACTGACCTTTTCAATTTCGAAACGCCCGGAGACGGTTACGCTGTTTTCGCCGTTGGCGAACACGCGCGGATCCTGCCGGTCATATTCATCCTCGATTTCGCCGAACACCTCTTCGAGTATGTCCTCGATGGTGATCAGACCGCTGGTGCCGCCGAATTCGTCGAGCACGAGAGCGAACTGTTCGTGGCGCTCCTGAAATTCGCGCAGAAGAGCGTCGATTTTTTTGGTTTCCGGCACGATCATAATCCGGCGCAGCACGCGCTCGAGGGAAAATTCGTCCGGCTTATCCCAGTAGGCGAGCAGATCCTTGACGTGAATGAAGCCCAACACGTTATCGAGATCGCCTTCGACCACCGGCAAGCGGCTGTGGCCGGAATTGATGATCGTCCTGACAATTTCGCGGAGATCGTCGTTGAGATCGACGTAAGCGATTTCCGTGCGCGGCACTTGAATGTCCTGCACCTCGGTTTTGTCCAGGTACAGGATGCCCTGCATCATTTCGCTTTCATCGTGATCGATCAGGCCTTCGCTTTCCAAGTCGTTGAGCGCCTCGGCGGTCGCTTGTTCCTGATCTTTGCGCGTCCGGAATTTGGCAAAGAACCTGCGCAACTGCGGTCGTATGCCGTCGTCCTTGTCGTTCATTCGCTCTTTTCACCCCTATCCAAAGCGACCAGCAAATCCTCCATCTGGTCCTGGCGTTCTTGCATGCGCGCCGCCGCTTCCGGTCCGGACCGCTCGTGATCGTAACCGGCCAAATGCAGCAACCCGTGAATTATATAATATCCGAGGATGTAGTGAATATCCCTTTTTGTCTCCTCCGCCTGGCGTCGGGCGTAATCGACATTGACCATCAACTCGCCGAGCGCTGCAGGCGCATCGTCGGGAAACGAGATCACGTTGGTCGGCCGATCGCGGCCGAGGAAATCGCGATTGACCGCGCGGATGGACGCGTCGTCGACCAGCGAAATCTCCACGCGCGCGCCGGCGCACTCCAGCCGAGCCAGCGCCTCGTCGATTAAAGAGCGCAACGGATCAATCGCCAATTTCGTTCGGGTTAGGTTCGACAGGATTGAGGTTGACAACGTTA
>DAINPV010000234.1:0-6522 GCA_036743315.1 bacterium
TGCCGCAAAATTCGTTGGTGCCGGTGAAGGTGAAACTCAAGTGCGTGAAGCCGATGAAAAACACCGTGGCGAAAACGCCGAGCAAAAACGCGAGCGACAGCTTCCAGTGCGTCAGCGGCCAACGCACCACATGCACAATCTTCCGGTCGCTATTCGTCTGTTTTTTTGACGGTTGCATCTACGTTTATTTTATTGGTTGCACTTCGATAAGAACGTTAACCGGCGTGTATGTCAAGCAATGGAGCGCTCCATGCGCGGCAAAAAGTGTCGGGCGAGCGCCTACTGGGCGGGAAGGTCATCCTTCATGAGATTATCGATCAGCCACATTCTGTCAGGGTTGGGTAATGCTTCGAAATAGACCGCCCAGGCTTCCGCCAAGGCGCCTAAGTGATGGGAAATCCCAGGTCGGCGCTCGCCCAAAATACAAAGTCTGAGTTCTTCAACCAGCACTTTCCGTTCGGCAAATGGCAAGGAACTGATGGTCTCGAACAGGATCTGTCGCAGACGGAGCGTGTCGAGGGATCCTTGAAGCTGTTTTTTTTCCGCTGCGGCAACCATGGGTTTCTTTGCCTCCTGCCTCTTTCCATCCTTCTAGGCTGATGAAGGGCAAGGATTATGCCAATGATTTTGAATGCTTGGTGGATTGTGCACCAAAATGGTGCTGATCCTCATTAACTGACGGAAAATAAAGAAGTATTAAAAGCAAGATTGCCCTTATTCTTAGATCCTTAATCCTGATAATTCCGCTCGAATTTCATGCGATGCGCTGAAAATCGGCCACGAAAATTTGTGATGGCGAATCAGTTTTTTATGATCCGCAACCGACGTTCCGGGGAGATGAACCGCTGCTGGATTCGAATATTGCAGCGACTTACCTATAGTATTCTAATTATCCGAATTTTCCGTAAAAATGGTACAATTTTTGCCAATCCTTTCCAGTACATTTTGGCGATTATGTTTATTGGGAGGAGCGGGATGAACATTTTGTATAAAGTGTTGCCGATCATACTGCCGTTTTTTTGCGCCATGGCGCTGGTGACGGCCTGCAACGATGACGGCGACGGCGATGACGACGATCTGGACGCCGACGACGATGGCGACGACGACGATTTCTTCGACGACGATGACGAAACCGGCGACGATGATGACGACGATGATGACGATGATGACGACACCGCCGACGACGATACCGGCGACGACGATACCGCCGACGACGATACCGCCGACGACGACACGACCGACGGCTTTATCGAAGACTTCGAGGATCATCAACTCGGTCCGCTCGACGATCCGAACTGGATCATTCTCGACCAAAACGGCGCCTCGTCAGCCGAAATTGTCGCCCTGAACGATAAGGCGGACGGCAATATTTTGCACATCTTCGGCGGCACGGCGGCCGACGATCAGATCAACCTCAAGTACTCTTTCCATCCGATCATGGGAGATTATACGATCCAATTCGACCTCAAGGCCCTGTTGTCGACTTACACTTCCCTGACTCTCTACCAGAAAAACGGCCTGAGCATCTATCCGGAGTTCGGGTTTGAGATCGATCCCTTCGAAAATATTTTGCACGCCAGCATGGGTGGTTTCGTACACGGCATGGTCTGCGATTTGTACAAACCGGCCGAATGGAATGAAATCACCTTCGTGATCGACTGGACGAACGCTACCTATACGCTCCTGTTCGACGGCGAGGAAGACGAATACTGCAAGGATCTGGCATTCGCCATCGGCGACGGCATGCCGCTGGCCGCGCTGATCATCTCTGATCCGCCCAATGCCGGGTTCGGTGGCGACGTCTATTACGACAACTTCCTCGGTCTGCCGCTCGTTTCGTAATTTAAAAGCAAAAGGCCGGAGGGCTCTGATTCAGCCTCCGGCCTTGGATTGTCGCCGTCAATCAATGATCGCAGCAGTTGTCGCCCGTGACCAGTTTGCCGCTCAGCCAAAGCTGCACGGCTTCTTCCGGCGCGATGGCCGGCGAGCCGACCACGACCTGGATGCCGTTTTCCGCGAACAGTCCCTGCGCGCGCGAGCCCATACCGCCGGCCAGAATCACCGTCGCGCCCTTCTCGGCCAGCCACGCGGGCAGCACGCCCGGCTCGTGCTCGGGCGGCGTCAGTTCCTGCTTGTTGACGATCTTGCCGTCCTTCACCTCGATCAGCGTCATGATCTGGCAATGGCCGAAGTGCATGCACAGTATGCCCTCGGCGGTGGGCACGGCGATCAGATGATCGCCGCCGATTTCCGCTTGCGGCGCGGCGGCGGTCGTCGGCTCTTCCCTCTTGGGCGCGGCGGCCGGCTTGTCCGGCAGCAGCCCGACGATGGCCGCGACGATCTTCGCAAACGCCTGCCCCGCCGGGGTGTCGGCGTTCTCGGCCAGGAACGGCTCGCCTTTGTCGCCGGTCAACACGATTTTCGGATCGAACGGCACGCTGCCCAGCGCCTGCACGCCGGTTTTAATCGTCGTGCGATCCAGGTTGCCCGCGCCGAACAGCGCCTCGGCGTGGCCGCAGTGCGGGCAGATGTAACCCGACATATTTTCGATCAAGCCCAGGATCGGCATGCCGACCTGCTTGCAGAAGTTGATCGACTTGCGTACGTCGGCCAGGCTCACTTCCTGCGGCGTGGTCACGATGACCGCCTGCGCCCCGGGGATCGTCTGCGCCACGGTCAGCGGTTCGTCGCCCGTTCCCGGCGGCGAGTCGATGATCAGGTAATCCAGCTCGCCCCAATTCACGTCGGAAATGAACTGGCGGATCGCGCCGATCTTCAGCGGACCGCGCCAAATGATCGCCCGGTCGTTGTCGTCCAGCAGGTTGCCCATCGATACGACGGTCAGATTCTCGTCGTAGGAAATGGGAATCATCATTTCGCCGTCCGACTCGGGCAACCGGCCGACCAGACCCAGCAACAGCGGCACCGTCGGGCCGTGCAGGTCCACGTCCATCAAACCGACCTTGTGCCCGGCGTTGGCCAGCGCCACGGCCAGGTTGACCGCCACGCTCGACTTGCCCACGCCGCCCTTGCCGCTCATGACCAGCAGCTTGTGTTTGACCTTTCCCAGCGCGGCGTTGATCCGCTCGTCCTGCTTCTGCATCTGCTCCTGTTGGGACATGTGGTTGTGCTGATGTGCCATCGAACTCTCCTGTCTCTGCTTACATCCAGTGGCCCGGCTTGGTGGCCTGGGCTGTTTCCGGCAATTGGTTATCCTGCAGCGCTTCCAAGGCTTCGCCAACCGAGCCGGATGCGCCTGTATATACTCTGACCCCCGCTTCTTGCAAGACCCGAAACGCCTTGGGGCCGATATTTCCGGTGATTAACGCCTCGACGCCCGCGCTCAGCACGTGCTGCGCGGCCTGAATGCCCGCCCCCTGCACCGCCTGCAGGTTCTGGTCGTTGGGCATATACCGCACCGTGCCGGCAGCGGTGTCCACAATGAGAAAACCCTGCGCCCGGCCGAAACGCGGATCGACCGCCGCCTCCAGCTTGTCGCCGATGCAACTGATCGCCACCTTCATCCGGCCCTCCTGCTCAATGTTCGCAACAGCGCTTCGGACTGTCGCATTGACGACTCTGCCCGCAGCAACTGCCGGTGTGTACGTGCCCGCCGCCTTCTTTCATCACGATGCCCCCGTGCGCGCTGACCAGCTTGCGCGTGGGCGCGCCGCACATCGTGCACGGCGGGAACGGATCGTCGCGACGCATCAGCACTTCGAAACGAAAATCGCACTTGGTGCAGGCAAACTCGAACAACGGCATCATGTTTCTCCCTGTAAAAATTGACGGACCGTTCGCCAGATCGTTTCCACCGCCGCCCGCGCCGGGCTCGGCTCATGCTCGCTCAACGCGTGCGCGGCGATCATCGCGGCGACTACCGTTTCGTCGTAGGGGATCGTCCCGACAAACTGCGCGCCCTTTTCCTCGCAGTGCGCGATAATCGCCTCGGTCATGTCCGGCGCCAGATCGGCCTTGTTGACGCACACCAGCGCCGGCACGGCGAAATGCGCGGTCAACTCCAGCACGCGCCCCAGGTCGTGCCGCCCCGGCAGCGTGGGCTCGGTGCACACCAGCACCGCATCCACCCCCGTCAGCGAGGAAATGACCGGACAGCCGATGCCCGGCGAGCCGTCGATGATGATCAGCTCGCGCCCTTGGGCCGCGGCGATCTCCCGCGCGCGCTGGCGCACCTGCGCCACCAGTTTGCCGGAATTTTCCTGCGCCACGTGCAGCGCCGCGTGCACCAGCGGCCCGAAGCGGGTCGACGATACGTACCACTCGCCCGCCACCTCGGGCGTCAGCGTCACCGCCCCGGCGGGGCAGACATCGTAACACACGCCGCACCCTTCGCAGGCTGCCGCGTCCACCGCGTAGCTTTCGTCGATCGCATCGAAGCGGCACAGTTCGCGGCATTGCCCGCAACTCACGCAGGTGTCCGGATCGATCGTCGCGGTCAACCCGCCGGCAAAGGCGTACCGCTCGCCGATCTCCGGGGCGAGAATCAAATGTAAGTCGGCCGCATCCACATCGCAATCGGCCAGCACGGCATTGTCGGCCAGCGCCGCGAAGGCCGCGGTCAAGGTGGTTTTGCCCGTGCCGCCCTTGCCGCTGATGATCGCCAGTTGCTTCACGTTATTCTCCGTCCGTCGTGTAGCCGCGCACCGCCGCCGCCAGATCGTCGTGGGTGAACGACAATCCGCCGCCGTCGCGTTTGTCGCGATATTCCTCCGCCGATTGCACCCGTCCGGTGCGCAGCAGGTGCTGCCGCAGGCAATAATCGCTGAGCGCCGCGCGCAACGCGCCGATCGACAGCAGCGAGCAGTGCACCTTCTCCGGCGGCAGGCCGCCCAGCGCGCGCAGCACGTCAGCCTCGATCAGCGCGAACGCCTCGCGCACCGTTTTGCCCCGCGCCAGCACAGCGGTCACCGATCCGGTGGCCACCGCCGCCGGGCAACCGGCGATCAAAAAGTGGATGTCCGCGATGCGCTCGCCCTCGTCGACGCGCAGCGTGATCTCCAGCGCGTCGCCGCAGCCCGGATCGCCCAGGCGGCCGCAGCCGTCGTCATCATCGATGTGCCCCACCTGACGCGGATTCATGAAATGATCGATCGTCGCGGGCGTGTAATCCTCTTGCTGCGACCGGGGTCGATAGAGATTCTTCCAGTCGTTCATGCCGCCCCCCGCGCCGCGACGCGTTCGCCGATCGCGCGCAGCAGATTTTCAAACAACGGCCGCAACTCCGGCAGTTCCTCGACCGCCGTGCGCCCGTGCGCGTACGCCTCGGCGATGCGCCGGTCGTTGGGCACCTCCGCCAGAATCTCGATGCCCTCGGCGGCGCAGTAATCGTGCACCCGCCGGTCGCCCAGGCCGGCGCGGTTGATCGCCACCGCGTGCGGTAGCCCCAACGCGCGCACCATCGCCACGGCCAGCTTCAGGTCATGCAACCCGAAGGGCGTGGACTCGGTGACCAGCAGACAAAAATCGGTGTTGTTGACCGCGGCAATGACCGGACACGAGGTTCCCGGCGGCGCGTCGATCAACACCAGGCCCTCACGGCCCACGTGCTGGCGCACCCGGCGGATCACCGGCGGGCTCATCGCCTCGCCGACGTTCAGGCGCCCTTCGACGAACCCCGCGTTCCCCGCCGTGCCGTGCGCAATCACGCCGATCGGCCGCCCTTGTTCGCCGATCGCCCGCTCGGGGCAAGCCAACGTACACGCGCCACAGCCGTGGCACAGCTCCTGGAAAATCATCACCGATTTGGGCAGCACCGCGATCGCGTTGAAGCGGCAGGCCTCGCGGCAACGGCCGCAAAAAGTGCACTTGGTGTAATCCACCGTCGGCAACGGCACCGTGCAGTCGTATTCGCCGGCTATCTCCGGCCGTAAGAACAGGCGGCCGTTGGGCTCCTCGACGTCGCAATCGGCGTACACCGCCTCACCCGTCGCCACCTGCAACAGATTGATCGCCACCGTCGTTTTGCCCGTGCCGCCCTTGCCCGAGGCGATCGAGACAATCATGCGTCATCCGCTTTCTTAACGGCGCCGCGCGACTCCGTTGCCGGAGCCCCGCGCACCGGTTTCGCATCGTTTATGCTTTGTTCGCTTCCAACGCCGCGAGGCGTTCGTTGATTTGCGCCAGCGTCGCTTGCAGCATCTGCGCTTCGGTCTTCAAATCGGCCATCTCTTGTTCGGGCGAATAGGCCGCCGACAGAGCATCCGGGGCGTTGTACCCCCAGCCGTGGCCGCCGCGAAAACCGCATCCCATTCCGCGTCCGAAGCCGCGGCCGAAACCACGACCGAAGCCGCGTCCATAACTGTAACCGTAACCGCGACCGTAACCGTAACCGCGACCGGATTGCGGATTGCACCGCCCCAGGCCGCGCCCGGTCATCGGACCGTATCCTTGCGGTCCGGTGCTATCGAATCCCGGCATTGTCTTGCCTCCTTTCCGTTATCGACCAGACCGGCCCTGGCCGCGACCGCCGGCCATCGCGCGGCCGCGCGGACAGTTCGCCGG
>DAINPV010000235.1:0-6508 GCA_036743315.1 bacterium
TAATAGGGCGCCTCGCCTTCGTGGTTGCCGATGCTGATGTAGATCGGCGTATGGTCGATGAGATCGGCCAGCGGCTCGAAAAATTCTGAATCGAACTGGCTGAAGGTCCAGCCGTGGGTGATGATGTCGCCCACGCTGAGAACGATGTCGGGCGCGGCGGCGAGCATCTGCTCGGCCACGGCCCGGTGATTTTCCGGGAAGGTGCGATTGTCGCCATACACGGCGTAGGTAAAGGGCGTATCGGTCGCCGGCGCGGTGGTGAAGGTGCTGACGGCCGACGGATTGTCGCAGGTGACCGCCCGGTAATAATAAGTGGTTTCCGGCTCCAGGCCGGTGATTTCCGCCAGGTGATGATGGGTGCGTTCGTCGAGATACACTTCCTGGCCCAGATCCTCGGTCGGACCCCATTCCACTTTGGTGTCGCCCTCGTTGCGGCTGAACCACATGATGCGGATGGACGTTTGCGTCACATGCTGCAGGTAGGGCTGACGGGTGATGGATGCGTAACAGGTCGTCGATGTGTCATCATCGCCGGTGTCGTCATCGGTCGTATCGTCGTCGAGCGTATCATCGTCAACCGTGTCGTCGTCGAGCGTGTCGTCGTCGAGCGTGTCGTCGTCGCCGGTGTCGTCATCGGTCGTGTCGTCGTCGAGCGTGTCGTCGTCGCCGGCATCGTCGTCGGATGAATCGTCGTCGGTCGGCATTGAATCATCGTCGTTGTCATCGTCATCGTCGTCGCAGACCGGCAACGAAAACAGAAGCGTCATTACAGCCAGCAGCAACAACCAACTTTGCGTGCGTTTCATCGGATTCATCCCTCGTGCGCCCCGGGGGCGGTTGTTCAGAACAAATTAATATATCACGGACGGTAAAAATCTTGAAGGAGGCTGCCCGGGCGGCTGAAACGCGGCACGGACTGTGTTATGGTAACGGTCCGATGCGTAAAGGACGGAGGCGAATGAACCGCAGTTTTCGGTTGTGGTCGATGTTGTTGTTGGCAACAACGATGACCGCCTGTCTTTACAACGTGAAAACGACGCAACCGGATGCCGCCGCGCCGACGCCGGCGTCTAGCGTACCCGCGCCGATGATCGCCGATTTCGTCGAAGTCGTGCTGGTCGGTTACTGGGAAGACGAGCCGTACGTATCCAATTGGATCGAAACGCGCAAGATCCCCTTCCGACCGGGGCGGCAGTTCGGCTGGCGAATGAAACTCAAGGAACCGCATCGCCAACACGTGCGGATCATCGAGCGTCTGGCGCTGCCCGAACCGCCGCAGGATTGGGGTGAACTGGAACGGCGGCACCTGGTCAGTTCAGACCGGCGCGTGGCCACTGTGCCCAACGACCTGAAGGTGCGCGACGACTGGATCGCCCGCGCCAACTGGACGATGAGCGAAGGCGATGCGCTGGGCTTGCACACGTTGGAAATCCAGGTCGACGGCCGGCCGGCGGCGCGCGTGGCGTTCTGGCTGGTGGAGGATGCGACGCCCGCCGCGCCGGAGGAGATTCTGCACGAGGACGAAGTCGAGCCGGAATCCGCCGATACCGAGGAGGCGCTGCCGACGGACGACGCAGAAAACGAATAACGCGCGCCGCCGCGAGGCCGACGCGAAAGGAACGATCGGACCTATGCTGGACTTGACGCAATTGCAGTCGACGCTCGACGGTCTTCAGCCGCGCCGCCTGGACCTTGACGGCTTCAAACCGTCGGCGGTGCTGGTGCCGGTGGTGCATCACGAGGGTCGTGCGCACCTGCTGTTCACGCAACGCACCGAGAGCGTCGAGCATCACAAGGGACAAATCAGTTTTCCCGGCGGGCGGCTGGACGAAGGCGAAACGCTGGCTATGTGCGCGCTGCGCGAAACGCACGAGGAAATCGGCGTACAACCGCAGGACATCCGGCTGATCGGCCGGCTGGACGACATCTGGACGCCGACACGGTATGTGGTTTCGCCGTTTGTCGGCGTCTTGCCGTATCCGTATAATTTCGTGTTGAGCGAGGGAGAAATCGCGGAACTGTTCCTGGCGCCGATCGCGGAATTGGCGGACCCGGGGATTTACCAGGAAACGGAAATCCATTACGAAGGGAAATCGGCGCTTGTGCCGTACTACCATTGGCGCGATAAAATCATCTGGGGCGCAACGGGGCGCATCATTCGGCAGTTTTTGACGCTGGCTTGTGGGGAGAAGAAAACGCAATGCGTAACTATCTGATCGTTTGTCTCGCGATTTTGGTGCTTTTCACCGCCGCCTGCAACAAGAAGGCGGAAGTGGCCGGCGAGGAAGCGATGGAGCCCAAACCGGAAGCAACCGAGGAAGACACGGGTATCGGTCTGCCGCAGGTGGCGGCAGGCGACCATCTCCTGGTCGAGTTGACGGTCTACCATCCGCGTTACGTGTATTTGAGCGGCGACTCGCCGGTCACGGTGTTTACGCCGGCGATGCCCGGGTTTACGTTTTTGGAAAAGAAGATCGATATGAAGACGCCTTCGTTTCCGATGATCATCAATTGCGCCGTCGACCGCAATGCGCCCAAAGGGAAAAACGTCCTCAAGCTTGGAGTCAAGATAACTTATACAGACAAAGCCGACGAATCGACGAGCCATCACAACGCATTGGTGGAAGTGCCGGTACAGGTCATTCCCCAGAACACGGCGCGCATGCCGCAGAACGTCAACATACCGGTCGAGCATTACCTGGAACTGGACAACGCCATCGAAGTGAAAGACCCGCAATGAAAAAATTGGATTTGAGGGGTCTGGCCTGCCCGGAGCCGATCGTGCGCGTGAAAAAGGCGATGATCGACGAAGGCGAAGCGGCGGTGAGTGTGACCATCTCCTCGCGCGTGACCCGCGACAACTTGGCCAAATTTGCCGCGACGAAGGGCTTTTCTTTTCACGAAACCGGGAGAGACGGCGAATGGGAGATCGTCATCGAGACCGATCCGCACGCTGCGGTCGCGACCGAATTGCCGCTCGCCCCGGCGAGCGCCCGGCCGCCGGTGGTCTTGTGCACGCGCGCAACCTTCGGCGCGGCCACGGGCGATCTGGGCACGATCCTGATCCGTGCCTTTTTCAAAACCCTGCTGAACGTCGATCGCAAACCGGCGAAAATTTTGTTCGTCAACGAGGGCGTCACGCTGCCCTGCTTCGATCAACAGGTGATCGAGTATTGCCGCGAGTTGGAAACGCAAGGCTGTGAGATCGTCAGTTGCGGCACCTGCCTGGACTACTTGGGACATCTGAACGATCTGAAGGTCGGCCGCGTCGGCAACATGTACGACATCGCCTCGGCGATGATGGACGCCGGCCACCTGGTGGAGCCTTAGCCGATGGACGACGGCCGGCTTTATTTCGACAACGCCGCCACCTCTTTTCCCAAACCGGCGCCGGTCTATGAAGCGCTGGACGCCTATGCGCGAGGCGTGGGCGGCACGGCCGGGCGCAGCGCCCACGAGCGGGCGCAGGCCGGCGCGCGGCTGCTGTTCGAGTTGCGCACGGCGCTGGCCGAATTGTGCGGCGGAGTCGACGACCGGGTCGTGCTCACGAAAAATGCGACCGAGGCGATCAACCTCGCGCTGGCCGGGCTGGCGCGGCCGGGCGCGACGATCGTCCACGGGCCGCTGGAGCACAACGCGGTCATGCGGCCGCTGACGCACTTGGCGCCACGACACGGTTGGACGGTCGCGCAGGCGCCGGGCGACGCGCACGGACGCATCGAACCGAGCGCGCTGGACGAGTTTCTCGCCACAACCAAGGCGAACGCGCTGATCACGTTGCATGCCTCGAACGTGCACGGATTGGCGCAGGATCTGGCGGCGATCGGCGAGAT
Source organism: bacterium (assembly GCA_036743315.1). Classification (GTDB taxonomy): domain Bacteria; phylum Lernaellota; class Lernaellaia; order Lernaellales; family Lernaellaceae; genus CALBTQ01. Next base: position 3,834 of record DAINPV010000235.1, read on the forward strand.
CTGCGCGCGGCGGAAGGTCCTGTTCATCGTCGACGCGGCGCAAAGCGGCGGCCTCTTGCCGCTGGACATGGAAGCCATGCGTATCGACGCGCTATGCCTGACCGGACACAAGGGCTTGCTGGGGCCGACGGGCATCGGTGCGCTGCTGTTGAGCGAACGCGCCGCCGAGCGTATCGAGCCGCTGCTTTACGGCGGCACCGGTTCGGCGTCGAACAAGGAAGCCATGCCCGCGTTTCTGCCCGATCGTCTCGAAGCCGGCACGCCCAACACGTACGGCGCGGCCGGGTTGCTGGCCGGCGTGAAATATCTGCTGGCGGAGACAATCGAGAAAACCGCCCGTCACGAAAGCGCGTTGCGCGCGCCGATGATCGACCGCTTGCGCGCGCTCAAGAGCGTGACGATTGTCGGCGACGCGGCGGGGCCGGCCACCGCGACGCTGGGATTCACCAGCCCCATGGCGCCCTCGGACATGGCCTTTGTGCTCAACGAAAAATACGGCATCGCCGTGCGCGCCGGTCTGCAATGCGCGCCGCGCGCTCATCGCACGCTGGGCACGTTTCCCACCGGCACAGTGCGCCTGTCGCCCGGATTGTTCACGCCGCCGGCGGCGGTGGACGAGGTCGCCGGCGCGATTGCCGACATTTTGCGGACGCAACCATGACCGCGAACACCTGCGCCCTGACCTTCCTCAGCGTGCACGACGTGATCAAGGCCGAAAAACTGGTGCTGGCCGCCGGGTTGCGCGCACGGTTGATTCCGGCGCCCAAACAGATCAGCCCCGAGTGCGGCATGGCTTTGCAAATCGACTGCTCCCTGATGACGGAAATCGACAAACTTCTCGCGCCGATGCAAGGGCGTCGCATGGGTTCGTTCCGCGTCGCCGGCGCTGTGTTCGAACCGCTGGAGGATTGAGCATGAGCCGCCTGGTGATGGGCACCGCCGGACACATCGACCACGGCAAGACGAGTCTGATCCGCCTGTTGACGGGCTATGACTGCGACCGTCTGCCCGAGGAAAAAAAACGCGGCATCACCATCGAGTTGGGATTCACGCATCTGGACCTGCCGTCGGGCACGACGCTGGGCGTGGTCGACGTGCCCGGGCATGAGCGCTTCGTGCGCACGATGGTCGCGGGCGCGGGCGGCATCGATTTCGTAATGCTGGTCATCGCGGCCGACGAGGCGGTGATGCCGCAAACGCGCGAGCACCTGGCCATCTGCCGCCTACTGGGCATCCGCGGCGGGCTGGTGGCGCTGACCAAAATCGACATGGTCGACGAGGAAATCCGTGCACTGGCGATCGAGGACGTGCGCGCCCTGATTGCCGACACGTTTCTGGCCGAGGCGCCGATCGTGCCGGTCAGTTCGCTCACCGGCGAAGGCAAGGACGAGTTACTCGCGGCGATCGACGCGATCGCGGCCGGCGCGGTGTCACGCAGCGACAGCGGCATCTTCCGGCTGCCGATTGATCGCGTGTTCACCATGCGCGGCTTCGGCACGGTGGTTACAGGCACGACGATCGCGGGGAAGATGAACGTCGGCGACAAGGTTGAGATTCTGCCGTCGGGCCGCTCGTGCAAAGTGCGCGGCCTGCAAGTGCACGGCAAGGCCGCCGATACCGTGTTCGCCGGGCAGCGCACGGCGATCAATCTGCAGGGCGTGGCGATCGACGAGGTGCAGCGCGGCGAAATGCTGGCGACGCCGGGGATGCTGCTGCCCACGCGGATGCTCGACGTCGAGTTGCACGTCGAGCAGGACGCGCCGCGGCCGATCAAACGCCGCAGCCGCGTGCGGTTGCACAGCTTCACGCGCGAGGCGATGGCCTTCGCGGTTCCGTTGAGCGCCGAACAGATCGAGCCGGGTCGACACGGCATGGTGCAACTGCGGCTGGTCGAGCCGGTCATCGCCTTGCCCGGCGACCATTTCGTGCTGCGCTCGTACTCGCCGATGACGACCGTCGGCGGCGGCACCGTGCTCAATCCGCATCCGCGCAAGCATCGCGCGCCGTTCAAGCAGGCAATGGAAGATCTGGAAATACTCTTCGCCGGCGACCTGGTCGAGCGCATGGCCGTGCAGGTGCGCGGCACGGGCCGGCGCGGCATCACGTTCGATCATCTGGCGCCGCTGCTGGGCATGGCGGGCAAGCCGTTGCGCGAGGCTTACCAGCAACTGTTGAGCAACCGGCGCATGATCCGCATCGATAAGGACACCGACCGCGTGATTGACGCGGATACGCTGCGCGAAATCATGAACGACATCGTCACGCTGCTGGAGGCGCATCACCGGGCGCATCCGAGCGCGCCGGGGCTGAGCCGCGCGGAACTGACGGCGCAGGCGCTCAAGGGCGGCGACGCGAAGGTGTTCCAGCGGGCGTTGAACGAACTGACCGCCGAGGGACGAGTGGCGCTCGAAGGCGGCTCCGCGCGGTTGGCCAGCCACTCGGTCACCGCCGACGAGGATCTGCAGACAATGCGCGACGCGATCCAGGGGAGCGTGCGCCTGGCAGGGATGAGCGCGCCGACGCTCAAGGAATTGCAGGATGCGCACGGCGCGGGCAAGCTGTTCGACGAGGCGCTGTCCATGCTGCTGCGCGCGGAAGAAATCGTGCGCATCGGCGGCATTCTGTTTTTCGACGCGGCGATGTTGCGGCGGGCGCAAGACGAGCTAACCGCCTAC
>DAINPV010000236.1:0-6497 GCA_036743315.1 bacterium
GGCGCCCGCCGCGCGAAGGCGGCAATCGCGATCACAACGGCAGTCGCCCCCGCGGCGGCAATCGCGGTCCGCGCCGCGATCAGCCGCGCGCCCCGCGCTTCGAGGATTGAGCAAGTCATTTTCGTTCATGCAACGCCGATTCGTTTCACCGGGTGAGGCGAGTCGGCGTTTTGTTTAAATTTGGAAACACGGCCATGTTCTTGCGGAACAGGATCGTGGCACCCGACTTGTCATAAGCACAAGGACCAACCAGCTCGCTCGTGTGTCAGCGCCACCGGTCGGCGACATGCTCCCTTTCGACCGGCACGCCAGAACAGTGGAATAAACAAAAGAAAACCCCGCCGGGCGGCCGGCGGGGCGATTGGACGAATGAGCGAATAACGGCTTAGTCGCCGTATTCCTTTTTGACAACCTTGAAGGCTTCCTCGGCGGCGTCCAGCGTCGCGGCGATGTCTTCCGGTTTGTGCGCGGCGCTGATGAACCAGTTGTGGCTCGGGTGGCAGAAGTGACCGCGGACGGTCATCTGCGCGGCCCAGGACTGCATGCGCATGAAGTTCGTTTCGTTGCCGAAGTGAATGAACGGAATCGTGGTCGGGCCGCTGGCGATCATCTCGTAGCCGAAGGCTTTGCCGCGCTCGACCAGGCCGTTCATGAGCAACTCGCCCATCTTGAACATATGGGCGACGCCGTTTTCCTTCTGCAGCAGTTTGATGTTGGCCAGCGCCGCGGCCATGGGCACCGCGCCGTTCCAGTACGAGCCGGTCAAGAAGACGTTGGCGGCGGCGCCTTTCAGGCTGTCGCGGCCGACCGCGGCCGAGAGCACGTAGCCGTTGGCGATCGCTTTGCAATAGCAGGAAATGTCGGGCTCGAAGCCGAAGTAATCCTGGCTGCCCTTGACGCTGAGGCGGAAGCCGCAGCGCACGTCGTCGAGAATCAGCACCGCGCCTTTGTCGTTGCACAGCTTCTGCACACCCTGCCAGAAGCCGGGGGCGGGCAGTTCCAGGTCGGCGTAGGTCGGGTGATGGAACGGGGTCATGATCACGCCGGCGATCTGATCCGGGTAACGGTCGAACAGGGTCCGCAGACCGGCCAGGTCGTTCCATTTGTAATAAAGCATCTGGGCGCGGTCTTCGTCGAGCAGGCCGCCGTGGCCGGGGGTGCACCAGGCGTGCGCGCCGTGGTACTCGCCTTTGCACATGACGATCTTCTTGCGGCCGGTGGCTTCGCGGGCGACCAGCGTGGCCCAGGTGGTCACGTCCGAGCCGTTTTTGGCGAAGACGGCCCAGTCGGCGAAGGGAATCAGGTCGGTCAGGAATTCGGCGAGTTCGACCATGCGACCGGTCGGATGATTGTAGCAGTCGCCGTTGGCCTGTTCCGCGCGGGCGGCGGCGTCGACGACCGGGTTGTTGTAACCGGTGATCATCGGGCCGTAGCCGCACATGTAATCGATGAACTTGTTGCCGTCCACGTCCCAGTAATAGGGACCTTGGGCTTTGGCGGCGTAATAGGGGAAGCTGCCGGGCACGGTGAGCACGGGGCTCTGGTGTCCGTAGATCGCGCCGGGAATGACCTTGGCGGCGCGCAGGAACAGCTCTTTGCTTTTGGCGAAGGTGTAGGGTTTTTTCGTCGCCGGCGCTTTGGGCTCGGCTTTGACGGCGTCTTTTTTCACCGGAGCCTTTTTGGGGGCGGCGGTTTTCTTCGGGGCTTTTTTGGCGATTTTCGCAGTCATGGCAACCTCCCTCTCAGGCCAGGTAATCTTCGACGTGGTTCAAGATGACGCTCAAATCGTCGACCATCATCACCAGTCCGCGAATGCTGACTTCGCCCTTGCCGGTGGCGGCCATCGCGTCCAGGGTGCCGTTGACCAGATCAAAAGCGACATCCGGCGTAGCGAAGGTCAGCTCGGCGCTGGGATCCTTCATCAGACCGTCGCCGGCCAGGAAGGAGCCGGCGGTGGTTTTCTTGAAGTAGAAATTCGGGCCGTTGGGTTTGATGACGATGTTGACGACGCAACCGGGGATCATGTGATCGGCGATCGGCTTGAGTTTGTCGTCGAATTCGGCGAGCACCGCGCTGGCCCAGGTGGCCACCGAGAGTTTGCACTCGAGCACCTTTTCGGTCAGTTCGGGGCTCAGTTGCTGCCCGTCCAACTCTTTCAGGTAATGCTCCAACCGTTTCGACAGCGCCATGAACCCTTTGAGCAGCTTCACGTTCCAGAAGCCGTTGATCAACGGCAGCGTGAAGCCTTCGCCCGAGAACATGGCGTTGAGCAATCCCGCGGTCGGGAACCAGAAGGAGACGTCGGCGCGCGCGGCCGGCTGGCGATACGCGCGGCAGGCGCCGTCATTGAACTTCAACTGTACGGTGGGTCCGCCCAGGTAGCTGAATTGGATGGTGGCGTTCCAATCCTTGACGATGTCCTGCGCCTCTTGATCGAAGCGCACGATTTTAGCCAAGACCGGAAGCACCGCGTGTAAATTCAGCCGTGCCACAATCTGTTCGCGGTCCATGGATGACTCTCCTCTTTGGTAGATAAACCCCTCATACAAATCAGCCAGGGCGCTAATGCTAGCATCGTGTGACGCAACGCGCCAGGGGGATAATTTCAATCATTGGACTATTTCGGCCGGCCACGGATGCAGCACGCACTTGCCCATCGTCCGGCGTTGTTCGAGGTCGTCGTGCGCCCGTGCGGCCTCGGCCAGCGGGTAAACGCCGTGCAGCGGCAGGCGGGCTTCGCCGGCGCGCAGGGCGGCGAACAAGTGCGGCCAGGCGGTGCGATGCGCGGCCGGATCGTGCCGCAGGTGCGCGAGCAGATGGTACATGGTGATCGTCGGGGAATCGACGAAGCGCCGCATCAGGCCGACGAGCAGATGCTTGGCGTTGGGCATTCCGGCCGCCGCGCCGAAGTAGAAAATGCGGCCGAACGGCGCGAGCAGGCGCAGGTCGTCGACGACGGTCGGTCCCATCACCGAGTTGTAAACGACATCTGCCCCGCGTCCGCCGGTGAGTTCAGCCACGCGAGCGGGCACGTCGCGCTCCGCGCGGTAATCGATCGCCGCGGTCGCGCCCAGGGACAGCGCCCGCGCGCATTTTTCCGGCCCGCCGGCCATGGCGATCACCGTCGTTCCGCGCGCGGCGGCCAATCCATTGATTAAGCTGCCCACCGAACCGGCGGCGGCGTAGTTGAGCACCGTCAGCCCGGGGCGCAGCTCGACCAGGGTGCGCGTCAGGTGCCAAGCGGTCATGCCCGAGACCGGCAGCCCGGCGGCGAGGTCGAAGTCGATGTCGTCGGGCAGCGGTATGACGGCCCGCGCCGGGGCGACGACGTACTGCGCATACGCGCCCTGCGACACGGTGGCCACTACCCGTTGGCCGACGGTAAAACCGGCGACGCCTTCACCCAGCGCGTCGATCACGCCGGCGGCGTCGGTGCCCGGGATCAACGGCAGCGCGGGCATCGGCAGATACAGACCGCGACGAATCAGCACCTCGGCGAAGTTCACGCCCGCCGCCATGACCTTGAGGCGCACCTGTCCGGCGCGCGGCGGCGGCGGATCGAGGTCGACCAATTCCAGGCGGGTCGGTTCGCCGATTTCGCTGAGACGGATCGCGTTCATTTTCCGCTCCATTCCGGAGATTTTCCCTCTGATTTTACGCGTTGCGGGCGCGAAGCAAAACCGGCTTCACAGGCGGGCGATTATCAGTAATAATCGGCGCTCAAACCCGAAGCGGGAGGCGTTTCATGATGACTATGTGGTGGAAACTTTTTTCACTGCTGTTGATTCTGACCATTGCCGTGGTCGCCTGCGGCGACGATGACGACGACAGCGGCGACGACGACGATGACGACGACGATGATGACGACGACGACGAAAGCGCTTGCGGCGACGAGCTGCTGGACAAGTATGCGTCGTATTGTCCGGACTACGACGATCCGTGCGCGGCGAGCGAGGACGAAATCTACCTCGACGACAACGAGCCGCTCTACGGCAACGACTACCTGCTGGAAGGGGAGTTGGAAGGCTCGCAGTTCAAGCTGGATTCGCCGTTCCACGTGCAGAAGATCAAGCTGTACTTCGAAGGCAGCGGCGAGGCGATCATCCACGTGTACGCCGACTGGCTCGGCTCGATGCCGCGCGTCTGCCCGTGGGACGACGATTTCGAAACCGTCGAGTTCATCGATCCGATCACGGTGGATGTCGAAGGCGACGGCTGGACCGAAATCGACGTGTCCGACAAGAACCTGCTGTTTTTGCCGGGCACGAAATTCTGGATCATGTACGAGCACGCCAGCGACGACGGTCCGCTGCTGGTGATGGGCTCGAAGTCCAACTCGACGCTGCAAAGCCGCATCTGGGACGAGAGCTGGGCGGCCGATCCGAACAGCCAGGGCTTCAAGTGGGACACCGCGTTCTACTATTACATGATCCACCTCGAGGGCCAACGCTTTTGCGTGCGGGAAGGCGATACGGAATTCACCGACGTCAGCGCCGAGGCGGGCATCGACATCACCGGCCAGCATCGCACCGGCTGGGCCGACCTGGACGGCGACGGCGACCAGGACATCGTTCTGACCAACCTGGATTCGACCAACTACCCGGCGACGATCGTCTATCTGAAGAATAACGGCGACGGCACCTTCACCAACGCCACCGCCGGCACGGGCCTGGACGGCGAATACAAAAACGCGATGACCCTGGTCGTCGACTATGACAACGACGGCGATCCGGACGTGTTCGCGATCAAGCCGCAGCCCTACGCCACGACCAAAGAGGGCGAGGAATTTTCCGTGCTGCTGGTCAACGACGGCAGCGGTCACTTCGCGCCGGCGGCGGAGGCGCTGCCCGACCTGTGGGGCACGTTATCCTCGGCCAGCCTGGGCGACTACGACGGCGACGGCTTCCTTGACCTGTACATCGGCGCCTGGCTGAAGGAATACCCGTACTCGCCCTCGGATCCCGACTACCTGCTGCATAACGACGGGGCGGGCGCCTACGCCGACGTGTCGGAAGCTTCGGGCGTCCGCAACGCGGTCGAATCGCCCTGCTACGGCGTGAACTGGGTGGACTACAACGACGACGGCAAGCAGGACATTTTCGTGTCCAACTACGGGCGCACGAACAATTTCCTGTTCGAGAACCAGGGCAACGGCACGTTCAACAACGTCGCGCGCGACAAGGGCCTGGATGCGTACGAGGAGCGTATGGCCGGCAACACCTTCGGCGCGGATTTCGACGACATCAACAACGACGGCCTGTTCGACGCCGTGCTTTCGGACATCGCGCACCCGCGCTATCAGCCCGACAGCGGCCCGTCAAGCGTGAAGCTCAACCAGGGCCCGCCGGATTACACGTTTGACAACGTCAACGAGGAAATGAACTACAACCCCGACGAAGGCGACGTGGACCCGAGTTTTATCGACTTCAACAACGACGGGCACATGGACCTGTTCATGTCCAGCCTCTACGAAGGCCACTACAGCCGCCTGTATGAGCAACAGGCCGACGGCGCGTTTTTGGACGTGACTTACTGGGCCGGCGTGGAGATGCACGACTGCACCGGCAACGCTTGGGGCGATTACGACGGCGACGGCGATCTCGATCTGCTGTCGGCCAGCCGGCGCGCCGACGACGGCGGCAGCTACACGCGGCTGTTCCGCAACGACGTCGGCACGGAAAACAACTGGTTGGCGATCAAGCTGGTGGGCGTGAACGCCAACGCCGACGGCATCGGCGCGAAGATCACCGTCACCGCGGGCGACCTGGTGCAGGTGCGCTACGTGAAGGGTCCGCGCGGTCACTACGGCGCGCAACCGACGATGGTCGCGCACTTCGGCCTGGGTAAGGAAGGTGCGGTCGATCAGGTGCAGGTCGAGTGGGTCGGCGGCGACACCGATACCTGGACCGGCTTGGACGTCAACAAGTACGTAACCCTGACCGAGGGCAATCCGGCGGTCGAAAAATAAGCGGCAATCATCATCCGGGCGACCGCGGCAAACGAAGCTTTATTCCCGCGGCCGGTCGTGGTATTTTTTTGGATGTACAACCGTCAATGTGGGGAAACAGATGGGCAAAAAAAACGAGAAGGCGGCCGCGCAGCGCAAGCAGCGCAAGGCGATGAAGAAACGGAGCAAGGACAATCAGCGCCGCAAAGGCGGCCACATCGGCGCGGTGAGCGAAAACGCGGTGCAGCATCAGATGCTCAGCGAGTTCGGCAACGTGCAGAACTTCGTCAAGAACGTGCTGCACCTGTCGACGATGTTGCAGGCCGACGAGGATCTCAAGACGCTGCGCTTCGCGCCGGACGACGTCTACGCCCAATTCGACCTGACCACCGACCGCGACCAGTTGGCCGACCTGTACGCGCAGGCCGACGACCTGCCCGCCTACGACGAAAAGTACGAGGAATACTGGCACGACAAGCGGCGCGACGCGCTGCCGGCCTTGGTGACCGATGAGTTCGTTGACCGATGCGAGAAGATGTTCAAGAAATTG
>DAINPV010000237.1:0-6488 GCA_036743315.1 bacterium
GCCGGAAATGGTGATTGACGGCGTAACCGGCCATTTATATTCTCCGGGCAACTCGGCGGCATTGGCAAAAAAAATCCAAGAAGTTCTGGCCGATCCGGCGGAGGCAGCCCAAATGGCTCAACGAGCCGGCGAACGCGTCGCCGAAACTTTCACGATGGAAAAGAACATCAGGGAAATCCTGGACCTTTACGAGGAAGCTCTGGGGACTAAAATGAAACAACAACTCACCGCTCCCCAGCATGAGGGGAATGGGAGGATGATATGAAGCGAACCTGGCCTTGGTTGATTCGCTCCGCACGAGCGATTATGGACATCATGCCCACGGAACAGCGAAAAACCGTTTCCAGTATTTTACTGTTGGAAACCCTGGGCGTGAAAGACGCGGTGGCCGCCACGCCGGCGATCGATGCGTTGCTCTCGACCTTCCCCGGCGCGAAAATCATCCTCGCCGCCACTCCGGCTTCGTGCCAGATGTTGCGGCACGACAACCGCATTTCCGAAACGATTCCCGTCGCTGCACCATGGGTCTTTTCCACCGCCAACCGCAAAGCCTTCGCCGGCAGCGTGGCCAAGCTCTGCGCCAAGACCTATGACATCGCCATCGACCTGGACAACAACCCGGGCAATCGTTTGATGCTCGGTCTCGTATCCGCACCCGTGCGCGTGGGCCATGTGGGGCAGAGCGATTTCACGTTGACTCACAAGGTCGCGCTGCCGCCGACGGAGATGTCGACTGCCGACCGCAAGTTGGAACTGGCAGTCAAAGCCGGCGCCAAGATGGTGCACAGCCTGCCGTCGCTACGACTCACCTACAGCGATCAACGCTACATTCAGGACCTGCTCAACGGCCTGAATCTTGCCCAGAAATTTCTAGTCGCAATCAGCGCCGATGCCGCAGATATCAAATGCCGCTGGCCCGACAATTACTTTTCCGAATTGGGCGACCGCATCCGGGAAATCCGGCCCGATGCCGAAGTGTTGTTCTTCGGCGCACCCGGCGACAGCGCCAAGCTCGATCAACTCACCAAACAGATGACCAGCCGACCGTCGACATTGCTGCTGTCCCTGCCGCGTCTGGCCGCGTTCCTCGAACGTTGCGATATCTATTTCGGCTTGCACTCGGGACCGTCGTATATCGCCGGCGCGATCGGCGTGCGTTCGATTCTGCTGTATCCGCGCCACGAGTTTTTCACCGCGCCGGTTGGTCCGCACATTCGCGTACTGGCGCCGCATAACGATTTGACCGAGGTCAAACCGGCGTTCGCCGCCGAAGCGATCGTGCGCGCCATCGACGAACTGCCGGCCAAAACGCCCGAAGCGAGCCGTGAGCCGCAGATCGCCAAAGCGCAGAACCTTTATTTCCACACGGTGCAGGAAGTCACCGAAACGAGCCGCTAGGCATATTGGACAAGGAGTCTCCTGGATCATGCGCATCACCTTTCTCACCCCGCCCGTTCTGGTCGGCGATCGGGCGACCGAACGAGTTGCCGGCTGCACCTACACGCTTTACCCGGTGCCCAACATTTACGAACTGACCATCGCCGCGTTGATCGAGCGCGAAGGCTTCGACGTACGCTACAAGGAATGCGTGCTCGAAGAAATCAACCGCGCCGGATTCGAGCAGTGGCTCGCCCGCGACGATTCGGATGTTTACGCGCTGTACACGGTGAACCTGGGTCTGGAAAACGATCTGGTGGCACATGGGATCATTCGTCATCATCGCGGCGAACGGGTGGCCATCGTGTTCGAAGGACCGGCGCCGACGCAATTCCCCGAGCGTTTCCTGCTCGATGAACGCTCTTTCGCCGTACGCGGCGAACCCGATCACACCATGCGCGACCTGACGCATCACCTCGATCAAAACAAACCGCTGGACGATGTGCTGGGCTTGAGTTACCGCACCGCCGACGGCATTCGTCACAACGGCATGCGTCCGCTGATCAAGGATCTGGACGAACTGCCCTTCCCCGCACGACACCTGATTCCGGAAAAGATCCGCTACAGCTTTTCCAATCCGAAGCTGGGTGTTTCGCCGTACACGGCGGTGGCCACCAGCCGCAACTGCCCGAACCAGTGCATCTACTGCGTGCCGTCGAGCATCACCTTCGCCCGCGAACTGGAGTTCAAGAAAAACTTCCAGCGCAAACCGCCGATCTCCATGCGCTCGGTCGAGCACGTGCGGCAGGAACTGGAGATGCTCAAGGCCGAGGGCTACAAATCATTTTCATTCCAGGACGACAATTGGATCTGGAACGACAAGCGCACCTTCGAAATGGCGGAAATGATCGGCAAGCTGGGCATGGCCTGGGGTTGCCAGAGCCGCGCGGACCGCGTGACTGAAGAACGCATTAAAGCGATGGCCGAGGCAGGCTGCAAGTACATCGACATCGGCGTGGAGAGCTTCAACCAGGAGATCCTCGATTACGTGAAAAAGGACCTGACAGTCGAGGATCAAACCCGCGCGATCACGCTGATGAAAAAGTACGGCATGCACACCAAGATCAACGTCCTGCTGGGCACGAGCCCGCTGGAAACGGTCGAAACCATTCGCGCCAATGAAAAGGTTATTAAGGAATTGGACGTCGACCAGGTGATGTTCTCGATCACCAGCCCTTTCCCGGGGACGGAGTTTTACGATCTGGCGAAAGCCAACGACTGGTTCGTCAACGGCGATTACGAACCGGTCGACGTGCAAAAAGAAGCGATTACCAGTTTCCCCAACCTTTCCAAGGCTACACTGGAATCCGAAGTGCGTCGTGCCAATCGCCGTTTTTTTCTGAGCCCGCGATTCATTCGCAAAAACCTCCATCGGTTCAAAAGCTACCGCGACCTCAAAGCCGCCGGCAAAGCTTTGTATCGCAAGCTATGGGCTTAGACGACAACCTAAGGGATTAGGAAAATGAGAATTTTATTTGTCACCCCGCGGCTACCGTACCCGCCTTTCAAGGGCGATCAGTTGCGCACATATCACTTCATTCGGGAGTTGGCGAAGGAACACACGATCGATTTGCTTTCCTTTACGGACAGTAAAGACGACGACACTTCGCTCGAAGAATTGAGCAAGCACTGTCGCAACATTAAGTTGATTCATCTGCCCAAGTGGTGGTCGCTGCTCAAGATGTTGATTGGTTTGTTCAGTCTGGTGCCCTTCCAGATTCTCTATTACAGCTCGATGCGCATGCACATGGCGTTGAAGAAAATGCTGAGCGACGCCAATTATGACGTCGTCCACATCTCCTTGGTGCGCATGATGGAATACGCGCTGGAATGCGGCGATACGCCGGTCGTCGTGGATCACATCGATGCGCTGAGCTTGAACATGAAGCGCCGCATGAGCCAGACGCGCAACCCTTTGCTCAAAGCGGCGATCTGGTGGGAAGGCGTGAAAATGGAACGCTATGAGCGTAAGTGCGAACTGGCGCAAACGCACAGCGTGATCACCAGCAAAGTCGACGCCGCCGCATTGGGCTACCACTGGATGGATGTCGTCAGCAACGGCGTCAACACGGACCAGTTCGCGCCGCAGAATGTGGAAAAGAAATTCGATACGATCTTTACCGGCAACATGTCTTATTTCCCCAACGTCGACGCCATTCACTTCTATCACGAAGAAGTGTTGCCGCATTTGCTGCAACACGATCAAAACCATCGGTTCTACATCGTCGGCATCAACCCGACCAAGGACGTAAAGGCGCTCAAAGACGACAAAAACGTTTTCGTCACCGGATTCGTCGACGACCTGACCGGCTATCTTAACCGCGCACGTCTGTTCGTCGCGCCGTTACAAGCCGGCACCGGCATCCAAAATAAAATACTGGAAGCGATGAGCTGCGGTCTGCCGGTCGTCAGCACCAGTTACGGCAACGCGGGCATCGGCGCGAAAGACGGTCAGGAGATCATCATCGCCAATGACGGAAGCAAATTTGCCGCGGCCATTCGCGACCTGTTGGCGAATCCGGAAAAGGGGAAAGCCATTGGCCGCAAAGCCCGCGAGTTGGTTCAAAAGCGTTTCGGCTGGGCGTCCAAAGCCGAAAAACTGGCGGATGTCTACCATGAAGCCATTCATCTGAATCGCATTAAAATGATCGAAGAACGCGCCGGTCGTGTTCCGATTGAAGCGTTGCGCTACAAGGAGAGCAACTTCCTGACCAACAACGTGTATTATCGCCGACGGGAAAGTCTACGGGCGCGCGTTTTCGACCTCACGGTAGCCGGTTTGATTTTGCTGCTGTCCTCGCCGTTGTGGCTCGGCGCTTCGCTGGCGATTCTCCTGACCAGCGGTCGGCCGATTCTTTTCCGTCAACAACGCGTCGGCCAAGGCGGCAAGCTGTTCAACCTCTACAAGCTGCGCACCATGGTCAAGGACGCCGAAATAAACGGCGCCGTTTTCGCCGCCAAAAACGATTCACGAGTGACGCCGTTGGGGAAATTCCTCCGCAAAACCCGTATCGACGAACTGCCGCAGTTGTTCAACATTCTACGCGGCGACATGAAGGTGATCGGTCCGCGGCCGGAGCGGCCCGAGTTCGTTCGCAACTTCAACAACGATCTCCCGATGTACGTCTGTCGGCATTATGTCAAGCCGGGACTGACCGGTTGGGCGCAGGTGATGTTCCAATATGCAGCGGGTGTCGATGACACTTACAAAAAGCTGCAATATGATTTATACTATATCAAGAACAAAACGGTTCTGCTCGACCTGTTCATTCTTTTACGGACGGTCGAGGTCGTTTTGACGGGCAAGGGAGCACGCTAACGGCTGGAGGTTGTCGTGATGAGTAAGATAACCAATCCGATCAACAAGCGCGTTCATCCGCGCCTGCCCACGATGCTGAAAGTGGAGTATTCCAAGGGCGGCGACGTCTATGCCGACTACTCGACGAACATCAGCAAAGGCGGGTTGTTTCTCCATGCCAAACAAGCGTTGGAGTTGGGCAATCGCCTTCATTTGCGTCTGACCCTGCCCGGCGAACCGCGCCCGATTCAGGCGATCGGCTTGGTCATGTGGACCGACAAAGGCGGTTCAGCCAGCCCCAACCTGCCGGGCGTCGGCGTGCGTTTCGCGCACATCACGCAGGAACATCGCGACCGCCTGGAATATTTTCTCCAGCAGTTCGGCAACTGACCTTCAGGAAAAAATCAGACCGAGCAAGACGGGATAGAAGCGCACACCCAGGCCGAACAACCCTTTGACGATCGCCCCGGCGCCGAACAACAACGCCATCAGCAACAAACTTTTCATCAACAGACGGAAAAAGCGCAATTCGTCAAGCGTACCCATCACCGCATCGACAACCTCGTCGAATTCAGGAGCACTCTTTTTTTCCGCGATCGAATTTGTTTCCGGAGTTTCCGCCATCGCGCACCCTCGCCTGTTGATACATCTATTATCGGCATCTTCCCCGGCCGACTTGATCATTTGAAAAAAAACGGCGACCCGCTTCGGGCCGCCGTTTACTGCTATCGGCTAGTAATTATCGTGTGATGTTGACAGTTTCCAGCAACATTTCGTTGGAAGTGGATATCGAACGCGAAGTCGCCTGGAAACCGCGCTGGGTTGTGATCATTTCGACGAACTGCTGGGCGATGTCGACATTCGACAATTCCAGCGTGTTGGCGAAGATCGCACCGTTGCCCGATTCGTTGGCCACTGAGATGACCGGTTCGCCCGACGGCACCGTCGAGCCGTAAATGTTGCTGCCCATGTGAGTCAGTTTTTCCGGCGAGGTGAAGTTAACCACCGCAATGCGCGCATATTCACGGCTTTCGCCGTTGGCATACTTGGTGGTCACCACGCCGTCGGAGTCGATGTCGATCGACTCGATGTACGAAGAGCTGTAACCGTCCTGGCTCTGGAAGACCAACGCGGACGTGCTGCCATACTGCGTCGTGCCGTCAACGCCCGTCCCGCCGTCGGCGATCGAAGTGCCGAAGCTGAAATCGATCGCCTGAGCCTGAGCGGGGTTGCCGGAGAAGTTGAACGCCGGCGCCAAGGTCACCGTGTGGGCCTGCAATGCGCCGGCCGAAGTGAACTCCAGCGTACCGGCCGTGGCAATGGCGTCCGCACCGGTAGCCGAATCATCCGCCCCGACCACAATGTTGTAATCCCAGACCTGACCGCCGCCGGGTCCGGGCGCGTTCTGCAACGTGAAGTACGCGGTCACCTGGTGGGCGTTGCCCAGCGAATCGTACACGGTAATTGCCGAAGTGAAGTTCGAGGTATTCACCGGGTCGGCCAAGTTGAAGGGGCCGACATAAGCCGAGTTCGAATCCAGGTTGGCGTAAATCGTTACCTCGGAAGACGGTTTCGGCTCTAACGGCGCCTGCGGCACGTGGATATCAGTGGGTACGCCACTGATCGAACCGTCTTCATCCAACGAGAATCCCTGCAAACGATAGCCGGTGGGATGCACGATGAAGCCGTTCTTGTCGATGGCAAAGTTGCCGGCGCGCGTGTAGAGGTTGTCGCCGGTCAGGGTGTCGCGCAC
>DAINPV010000238.1:0-6488 GCA_036743315.1 bacterium
GTTATCGCTCAACTGTTGATCCCACCCAAAACAAAAAGTAACTGTCTCAGCATTGACCGAGAAGGCAATAAACAACGACGCGATTACCGCAATCATTATTATTGTGAGCTTTGGGCTATTCATCGGCGACCTCCAATTCGTTTTGATTGATTGTGCGATGCGCAAGAAATTCGGCAAACTGTTGCGCGTCGTTTGTTGAGAATTCCACACCTGAGCCGACGCCGTCCAAATGAATGCCCTGTTCAGCCAGATCCTCGGCCAGCAACAACGCTTCCTGCAATTCATCTTCGTCCAGCAATCCGTACGGATATTTTTCGTTTTTTACCTCCGCGCTCATAATTTCATATTGGTTGGTATGGCTATTCATCGCTAGATAGCGAAGAGGTAAATTCTGAAAATATCTCGGCTTGGCGGCGCCTTCGTAGGTCGCGCTCATCTCCACGCATAAACGAGTAACATGCTTGTTTTGTCTTGCGTGAAGTGAAAAGGCGTCATTAACGACAATAGGCACGGAAACCGTAGCCAACGGTTGAAGCTCTACATCCCTTTCCAATACGATTTGCTGTATATGTCCGATTTCAATGACGGCTTTCAGATGAATTGTCTTGTAAAGTTCATCGGCGCCGAAGAGTATTACTTCCGCACTTGGAACTCCGGACGAAATGTCAACAGCCGTGTAGTTTGTTCCACCCCAAACGGCATATGCGCCGTCACCAAGATATACGTCTTCGTTTTCTGAACATGTAGTTGTTTTTTCCGATTCGTAGTAATAATTTGGAGAGGAAGATACGACTTGGAACTTACCCGATAACATTAATAGTGCTGCCGGAATTAGGAGGAAGAGTACCCCCCCGAGCGGTTTCAGGAATTTGTGAGACATCGGAACCTCCATATGAATTTTATTCGCCCTTTGAAACTATTGCCTTCGTTGGGCGCTTCAATCCAAAAATAGATTATATCAGAACAAAGTTTTAATTCAACATCCCTGATTTAAAATGATTGTGATGACGCCGTTGGTGACAATAACGAAGTTATAATTATTTTACATTTTACAATCAAAGTAAAAAAAAGAGGCCGTCGGGCGGCACATCCGACGGCCGTAGTCATTGGGGTAACCTGGTTTTATCCCGGACGCTGCGTTCGAGAGGAAGGGTGACATACGTCCGGGTTGAACGATCGCCGGGCGATCGTCGGGGGCAATATCGTCAACGGATCGAAACACAGTCGCATGGCGTAACCTTTCCGCGCGCTAAAACCGGATCAATCCGGTTTGCGATAGCGCAGAAACGCGGGCACGTCGTACGCGTCGTCGTCGGCCTGCATGCGGTTGGTCCGCCAGGTGTGCACGGCGACCTTGCGGCGCGGCGGCGCGAATTGTTCGCGCTCGACCGGCTCGTCGCGCTCGGGCTCGGGCCGGCTTTCCCGTTCGGCGCGCGGGTCCTCGACGGCGTTGTTCAGATACGTGACCTTCTTGCGCTCGACCACCGGCGGCGTGGCGGCGTGCTCGCGCGCCTCGTCGAAGCCCGTGGCGATGACGGTCACCTGCACCTCGTCTTCCAGGCTGTGGTCGACGACCTGGCCCCAGTAGATGGCCGCGTCCTCGGCGGTGGCCTTCTTGATCAGTTCCGAAGCGGCGGTCACTTCGCACAGCTTCAGGCCCGGCCCGCCGGTGATGTTGATCAGCACGCCGCGTGCGCCCTCGATCGACACGTTTTCCAGCAGCGGGCAACTGATCGCCTCGGCGGCCGCCTTGACCGCGCGATCCTCGCCGGTGGCCGAACCGGTGCCCATCAGGGCCAGTTCGCCGGACGATTCGGTGGCCATCATCACCGATTCCACGTCGGCGAAGTCGAGGTTGACCGCGCCCTGGTTGACGATCAGGTCGGCGATCGACTTGACGCCTTTGAGCAGCACGTCGTCGGCCTTGCGGAACGCGTCGATCAGCGTGGTGTCGCTGCCGGCCACCGCCAGCAGTTTCTGGTTCGGAATGATGATGATCGTATCGACGTTCTCGCGCAGCTTGGCGATACCCTCTTCCGCCTGGCGCATCCGCCGCTTGCCTTCGAAGTTGAACGGCTTGGTCACCACGGCGACCGTCAGCGCGCCCAGTTCCTTGGCGATCTTGGCGATCACCGGCGCCGCGCCCGTGCCCGTCCCGCCGCCCATGCCGGCGGTGATGAACACCATGTCCGCACCGTCGAGCACTTCGCGGATCTTGTCGTGGCTGTCCTCGGCCGCCTTGTAGCCCACTTCCGGCCGGCCGCCCGCGCCCAGGCCGATGCCCAGTTGCAGCTTGACCGCCGCGAGGTTCGAACCCAACGCCTGGCGGTCGGTGTTGCAGGCGATGAACTCCACGCCGGCCAGCCCCGCTTCGATCATCGTGTTGATCGCGTTGCCGCCGCCGCCGCCCACCCCGACGACCTTCAACTGCGCGCCGCTGTTGGGTTCCACGATTTCAAATTTCAATGCCATGTGCTCCCTCCGTTTCTGAGGCCCCAAGCCTCGTTGCCGCACAATCGGACTAAGTCCAAAGTTTTTTCATCCAACCCTTCATTTTGCCCACGACCGAGCCCAGGTTCTGCCGTTCCCCCACCGAACGGCGCCCCGGCAGCATTTCGCGCGAGCCCAACAACACCAGGCCCACCGCCGCCGCGTACATCGGGCTGCTGACCACGTCGACCAGACCGCCGACGTGGCGCGGCCGGCCCAGACGCACCGGACAGCCGAAAATCGCCTCGGCCAATTCCTCGATCCCGCGCATGTCCGCGACGCCGCCGGTGAGCACGATGCCCGCCGGAATCGCCACGTCCAGTTCCTTGCGCAGTATTTCCTCGTGGATCAGGTGCAGCATCTCCGCCACCCGAAACTCGATGATCTCGCACAGCTCGCGCTGATCGACCGCCCGCGGTTCGCGATCGCCCAACGACTCGACCTCGATCTCCTCGCCCGGCACCACGCGCCCGGGCACGCAGTTGCCGTAGCGCTTCTTGAGCCATTCGGCGTTGGCCGCCGTCGTGTGCAACCCGTGGGC
The DNA here is from genome assembly GCA_036743315.1 of bacterium. GTDB lineage: Bacteria > Lernaellota > Lernaellaia > Lernaellales > Lernaellaceae > CALBTQ01. Next base: position 3,032 of record DAINPV010000238.1, read on the forward strand.
GATGTCGTTGGTCACGTGGATCCCGCCCAGGCCCAGCACGAAGGTGTGCGCCACCGAATCGTTGACGAACACCACCAGATCGCTCGTGCCGCCGCCGATGTCGATCAGCGCCACGCCCAGTTCGCGCTCCTCGGGGGTGAGCACGGCCTCGGCGCTGGCCAGCGATTCGAGCGTGATGTTGTCCACGTCCAGCCCCGCCTGATGGCAGCAGCGCTCCAGGTTCGTGTGCGACGCGGCCTGCCCGGTGACGATGTGGCACACCGCCTCCAACCGCACGCCCTGCATGCCCACCGGGTCCTTGATCCCGCTCTGCCCGTCCAGGACGAACTCGCGCGGCAGCACGTGCAGCACCTCGCGGTCGGTGGGGATGGCCACGGCCCGCGCCGCGTCGATCACCCGCGCGATGTCCTCGGCGGTCACCTCGTCGTTGCGCATCGCGATCATCCCCTGGCTGTCGAAACCCTTGATGTGCCCGTTGGACGTCGAGATGAACACCGAACCGATTTCGCAGCGGGCCATCGTCTCGGCCTCGACCACCGCCTTGGCGATCGAATCGACCGTCGCTTCGATGTCCACCACCACGCCCTTGCGCATCCCGCCGGTGGGCGCGGTGCCGTAACCGATCACTTCGAGCCCCGACTCGTTGCGCTCGGCCACCACCGCGCAGACGTTGGAGGTGCCGATATCCAGGCCGACAATCAGCGGGCTCGTCTTCTTCATGCGTCCGTCCCCATATGGATCCCGCGCACCACCACGCGGGCGTCGATCGCCAGGTCGATGAACGAGGCGCGCCGCAGCCGGTCGCCCGCGATCCGCGCCACCGCGCTCAGCCGCGCCAGTTTCGCCGCGTAGTCGCCCTCGCCGAACAGGATCAGCGTGGCCGTGTCCTCGGTGATCAGCGAAAAGCCGTGCACCGCGTCCCAGCGCACTTCGCTGAGGCGCACGTCGGTCAGTTCCGGCGCGTGCGACGCCGCCGTGAGCAGCGCCACCGCCTCGGCCATCAGCCGCGCCTGCCGCCGCGCCGCCGCCTCGTCAGTTTCAAACGAACTGCGGTCGAAGCCCGTCAGCAACGGCAAATCGTCGTTGTCGTCCTTACCGCGACGCTTAAAGGGCACGCCGTCGCTGTCGACCAGGTACAATTGATCGAGCTGCAGCACGGCCACCGGCTCGCGCTCGGTCACCTCGACCACCAGCCGCCCGGGCAGATCGCGCCGGACCGTCGCGGTTTTAACCCACGGATGTTTGGCCAGCCGTTGCGCCTCGCCGGCCAGATCGACGGTGAAGATGTTCTGACCCACGCGGCTGTGCAGAAACGATTGCAGCGCCGCTTGCGACACGTGCTGGCACGCCGGCACGGCGATCTCGCGCAGGCGGTAGCGGTCGGCGGTCGCAAAACCGTGCGCCACCAAGGCGATCACCGCCGCCAGCAGCGCCGCCGGCCAGAGGCGATACGAATGACGCAGGTGCGGCAGGCACCACTGCCAAGCCGTCGTCAGCCGTTCACGGATCCGCCAGTGGCGCTTGTTGCGCTTGGCCACGCGTCCGGCCTTGCTGCGTCGTTGGTTGGTTTTGCGTCCGAATCCGAACATCGCTGTCCGTTCCTTAAGCGCCCATCTTCAGGCGCGCCGTGTTGAGCACCATTTCCACCAAGTCGTCGAAAGCGATGTGCCGCCAATCGCGCGCGATCATCGGCACCAGACTCAGTGCGGTCAGCCCGGGCAGGGTGTTGACCTCCAGCAACCAGAACTTGCCCGCGCCGTCCATGATCAAGTCCACCCGGCTTACGCCCTCGGCGGCGATCGCCCGGTAGGCGCGCTCGGCCAGCCGCTGGGCCGCCTGGGCCTGCTCGTCGCTCAAATCCTCGGGCTTGGTAATGTACTCGGTGTAGCCCTTGGTGTACTTGTGCTTGTAATCGTAGAAGGTGATCGTCTCGCCCGGCTGCGGCTTGGGGCGCACCTCGACGATCCCCAGCGACTTGTTGTCCAGCACCGCCACCTGGATCTCGCGCCCGGGCAGGTAGCGTTCGATCAGCACACGCTCGTCGGCGGCGAAGGCCGTCTCCAGCGAGCCGGCGAAATCGTCCGGGCCGGGGCAGACGGTCACGCCCACGCTGCTGCCCTCGGTCGCCGGCTTGACCACCACCGGCCAGCCGTAGGGCGAACCGCTGCGCCGCGTTTCCTCCCGCTCGTCGCGGGTGACGATCGCGTAGGCCGGCACCGGCAGCCCCTCGGCCGCGAAGATGCGCTTGGACAGCACCTTGTCCATGCCCACCGCCGACGCCGTCACGCCCGGTCCGGTGTAAGGAATGCGTAAAATTTCGAGCAATCCCTGCACGCAGCCGTCCTCGCCCCACTTGCCGTGCAGCGCGTTGTAAACCACGTCGATCTTTTCGCGCCGCAGCGTCTCGGCGGTCGTTTCGTTCAGGTCGATCTCGACCGCGTCATACCCCTTGTTGCGCAACGCCGTCACCACCGCGCGCCCCGTGTTCAGCGAAACCTCGCGTTCCGCGCTCGGGCCGCCCAGCAGCACGCCGACTCGTTTATTCCGATACATTCCGCTCCCCCCAGATTTTCACTTCGGGCTCGAGCATGACCCCGAATTTCTCGAAGACCACCCGCCGCACGTGCTCCAGCAACGCCAGAATGTCCGCCGCGCTGGCCTGGCCGGTGTTGACCAGGAAGTTCGCGTGTTTCTCGCTCACCTGCGCCCCGCCGACAGCGAAGCCCTTGAGCCCCGCCGCATCGATCAACCGCCCCGCCGCGTCGCCTTCCGGATTCTTGAAGGTCGAGCCGCCGCTGGGCATGTCGTACGGATGTCGCGTGAGCCGCCAGGCGATGATCGCCGCGACGCGCCGCCGGATCGCTTCCGGCTCGTCGCGCCGCAGCGCCACCGTCGCCGCCGTCGCCACGTAGGGCATGTCCAGCACCAGCCCACGGTAGCGGTACTGTAGTTCGTGGCGCGCCAGCCGTCGCTTCTTGCCGTCCGCGTCGACCACCTCGACCGCCGTGAGCACCTTGGAAAAATCGCCCTCGGTCGTGCCGGCGTTCATGCGCACGCCACCGCCGATCGACCCCGGGATGCCCGCGGCGAATTCCAACCCGCGCAAGCCCGCCGCCGCCGTGCGGTTGACCGCCTCGGCCATCGGCAGCGCCGCGCCCAGCGTCGCTTCGACCTCCTCGCCGCCCACGTCATTCAACGTGAATTCGTCGAAGCCCTGACGCATCAGAATCGTCACCCCGCGCAGCCCACCGTCGAGAATCAGCAGGTTCGAGCCCGCGCCGACCACTCGCGTGGGCACGTTGTTCTCCGTGCACAGCGACATGATCGTCGCCAGTTCCTCGGCCGTGCGCGGCCGCACCAAGCAATCGGCCGGCCCACCCACGCGCCAGGTGGTCAGCGGCGCCATCGGCACGTCGAATTCGCACCGGTCGCCCAGCAATTGGCGCAAACGATCGTA
>DAINPV010000239.1:0-6486 GCA_036743315.1 bacterium
TACGGATAATATTACCCATATTCTCTATAAGCTTTCCGCTGAGCCGATGCAACAGAGCATCGGTACTCCCTCTGCAACGTGGGACATGCAATGGATTGCCAAAGTTGCCCGCTATGTTAAGATCGTAGCTATTCGAGATGGCAGCGGCTGAGGATTTCATGAACAGGTTATTGATATTACTGCTCATCCTGACTCTTGCCGGGACGTTGTGGGCCGACGTGCGCGTCAACGACGTTGCGTTGCACAGCCAGGTCGAACCCGCTTTGGCCGTCGACGGCGAGCACGTGTATGTCGCCTACCAGGATTACTCGCAATTTCAATGGGATATACAGTTGGCGATCAGCGACGATGGTGGAGAAACCTTCGCCGCCTCGGTTGTGCCCTATACGGCCTCGGCGGCCGATCAGCAGATGCCCGCCCTCGCGACCGGCCCCGACGGCGCGTTGTTCATCGCCTGGGCCGATTACCGCGAGGAACAATACGATCTGTATCTGGCCGCGTCGTCCGATCACGGCGCGACCTTCGACGAACCGGTGTCGATCAACACGATCACGGCCGGCACGCAGCTTGACCCGTCGCTGGCGGTGGACGGCGACGGCGTGTTGTACGCGGTCTGGAACGACAACAGCCGCACGACCTCGGCCGACAACGGCGTGCGCTGGGACGTGAAGGTCGCGGTCAGCGACGACGGCGGGCAATCCTTCGGCGACGGCGCGACGCTCAACCTCGCCGACGACATCTTCACCTTTCACCCCCACGTGACGGCGTTGCCCGACGGCGCGGCGGTCGTGTGGAGCGACCGTTCCTGGCGCGTGTGGTCCAGCGTCAGCCACGACCAGGGGCAAAGCTGGTCGGAACCGCACCAGCTCAACGATACGGACGATCCCCACTTCGTGATGTACCCGCGGGCGATCGCGCAAGGCAATTTGATTTTCGTCGTCTGGACCGACGCGGAAGAATCGGACCTCGGACAGGACCCGACGTTGGTGCACGGTTCGGGCACGTGCTACGACGTATACGCGGCTTACTCCACCGACGGCGGCGCCAGTTGGAGCGAGCAGTTTCGCGTCAACGAAGACCCGCTGCACAACCAGCAAAACGCGGCGCTGGATATCCATGACGGCGAGCTGATCATCGTCTGGTCGGACGATCGCGAGGTCGGCAATTTCACCATCCGACGGTTGGCGCAGCCGTTGGCGGGGCCGTGGACATGGCCGGCGGACGGCGAACAAGCGGACGATTATCCCGGCATCACCCAGCGCGACTGGCCCGCCGCGGCCGGCGGCTTGCTGGTCTGGCAGGATTACCGCAACGGCGACTGGGACATCTACTTCACGGCGGGAGGTGCGCGATGAACGGGCGGCGCTTCCCGTGGCTGCTTGTCGTTTTGCTGATGCTCTTCTCCCTTGCGGGCTGCGGCGACGATGACGACGACAACGACGACAGCGAAAAATCCGACGACGATTCGACCGACGACGACGACGACGACACGGGCGACGACGACGAAAGCGACGATGACGATACCGTCGAGCCGCCCGCGTTGCCGCTGGATCTGGTGTTCATCGATCCGATCTACTGGCTCGACAAGTCCGCCGCCGAGATGCAGGCCGAATTCGACGCGATGGATGAACTGGGCGTGCGCGGCGTCCTCTGGCGCTGGACGCTGCGCGCGGGCAAGGCGACCTACCCCTCCGACGCATACCCGATGTTCATCACCGCAAGCGTCGACGACCCGCTGCAAACGATCCTCACGCTCGCCCGTGAACGCGGCATGGACGTCTACCTGGGTTTGAACGCCGAGCGGATGGTCGCCGAGCATTACGGCGATCCGGTCGGCCCCGAGTACGCGCGCTGCGAAACGTTGATCGACGAGCTCGCCGCGCGCTACGGCGGATTCGACAACCTGCGCGGTTTTTATCTGCCCTACGAATTCACCGCCGCGCCCGACCGGCGCGAGCGCGATCTGGTCGCGTTGATCGCCGTTAAAATCCATCAAACCAAAGCGGATTGGCGCGCGGCATTGACGCTGCGCTACCCGGGCGTCTCGCAACACATGGCAGCGGCCAAATTTTTTCAGGATGGGCTGAACATTCGCTTCAACCTCGACGACATCGACGACGACGCGGCGCGCAACGAATGGGCGCAGTCGATGATCGAGCTGTGCGACGCGGCGGGCATCGATCTGGGGCTGGCGGCCACGCGCATGGGCAATCACATCAACAACATGATCGACGCGCTGCGCGACTTGCACGCGCTGCAAACCGCGCGCGAAGCGGCGGGCAGCCCGGTGACGCTGTACGTGCAGGCCGATCTGTACGACGCGTTGGGCGACAACGAAGGTACGCACCCCGCCTTCGGGCCGGCCGCACCGGAGACAATCGAATCGCAGATCGCCATCCCCGCCGACGGGCACGCCGGCTTCGGGTGGGACTATTTCCGCAACGACGACGGCACGCTGCACGGCATCTCGGCCGTCCCCGAGCCGGAGTTGTATGCCAAGGCCGTCGCCGTGCGCGAGCAGATCCTCAACCGCACGTTGCGCGACGGTCAGTTGGCGACGGTGATCAACGGCCAATATCCGCTCGACTTCAACCACAACACCTGGCAGGAGGACGCCTGCTGGCTGACCGGCCTGTACCTGGCCGCCGAAAGCTATCATTACGCCGTGACCGGCAGCGACGACGCCCACGCCGGGGTGCTCGCCGCCTGGCGGGCCGCAGCCCGGCTGGCCGACGTGACGCCCAAACGCGGCGAGGTCGTGCGCAACTACACGCGCTATGTCTACGAGCAGACCAAGCCGGTGGAGCCGGGCGCAGATACGCTCAAGCGCTGGCGGCGGCACCCGGACAAAGAGCTATATTGGGTCGGCGACATCAGCGTCGATCAACTTTCGGGCTACATGAACGGGCTGGCGACGTTTTACGATCTGGCCGCCGACGAGGAGGAGCGCGCCGAGGTGCGCTCGCTGACCGAGGCGATCATGGGCGACATTCTGGCCAACGGTCTGCGCGCCACGGAGTTCACCGGCGAGCCGACGACCTACGGGAACCTCGCCGCCGCGCCGGAACTGGCCGCGAACTTCCTGATGATCGCCTACCACATCACCGGCGATGAAAAGTACCGCGACGCCTTCGACGATATCACCTATTCGCGCTACTGGGACATCCAAGCGATCCTTTTCCACTACGTGATGCACTACCTGCTAAGGGATTACGGCGAGCAGCATTTCCAGGACAGCGGCCTGACGCACCTGTTCGAATACATCGACGACGAATGGGCCTGGCGACGTTGGTGGTGGGCCGAAGAGTTCGTCTACACCGGCTCGTATCTGTTCGGCAACAGCTACCAGAATTTCACGCACCAGTGGCATTCGCCCGACGCGGCCGGCGCGGCGCGCGCACTGGGCGAGTTATACGATTTCGATCCGGACCTGCTGGAGAACGGTTTGTGGTTCAGCAAGATCAACCGCGTCTTCCCGGAGGACACCTGGATCGACATGGGCGAGCGGCCGGGTAAGGAATTCATGTGGACCTGGTCGCCGGTGGGCCTGACGGAGCCGCGCGGCGGGCCGACGTACCGCTACACGGGCGTGGGCTTTTTGCTCGCCTATTGGCAGGGCCGCTATTTCGGATGGATTCGGTAGGCTGACACACGAACCAGCAACCAACAACTCGGTTCGGTGGCGTCGATACGCGAGCGAGTTTATCAGTGTTATGATAATACTACATCAATCCACAACACACCTTTGGCTGTCGCCAAACGTGTGGCACACAAGAAAATGACCGTCATTCCGTGGGCCACAGTTTACGCCCTTGGCGTAAGCTGAGTTCGTACAAAACCAAACACGGCCATGCCCTACGGGCAAGACCGTGGCTCCCAGAAAAAATCTTTGGTGGCACTGATACACGAGCGAGCTTCGCGAGCGAGTTTATCAGTGTTCACTTTTATGACGGGCGGCACTGTTTTGCGAACGAACAACGTGAGTGAGCATAACAGTGGATAATCACTGATAAGCCTCACTACGTTCGGTGTATCAGTGCCACCGATCGCAGTGTTACTCCAATCAAAAAAACGGGGGCACGATCGACGATCATGCCCCCGTTTTCTTACCTTGATTTTCGTCACCCGATGATCATTTGCTCGACTTCCAGGCCGCCGGATTCGAAGCGCTTGAGATTGTAGTTGGCCAGATCCTCGTGCAGCGTGCCGGTGACCAGGTGTTCGGCGATCATCTCGCTCATGGCCGGGGCGAACATGAAGCCGTGGCCCATCAGGCCGTGGTACTGGTAGAAATTGGTCGGCTTGTCGACGTAGCCGATGATCGGATTCGTGTCCGGTGTGATGTCGTAATAACCCGCCCATTGCCGCAGCAGCTTGACGCCGGAAAAACGCGGCACGAGCTTGATCAACAACCGGCTGATTTTCTGGATAAACGCGAAAGTCGACTCGTAATCGCTCGCCGGTCCCTTTTCCAAACCGACGCAGGCGTAGATTTCGCCGCGCATGGTCTGCGCCACGTACATCCCGCTGTCCATCGGAATCAGGTTCGGCCCGAGGAACGGATGCAGCGCCTCGGTGACGATTGCCTCGTGTTTTTCCGCCGTGTTGGGCAGTTCCAGGCCGACCTTCGCGGCGATCTGCGGCGACCATGCGGCTGCGCACAGCACGACCAGGTCGCAGTCGAACTTCCCTTTGGGCGTGACCACGCGGGCGATTTTGTCGCCCTCGACCTCCAGGTCGATCGCCTCGTGGAACGGGCGCACCTTGACCCCGAGTTGTTCGCAGACCTTGGTGTAGCCCCAGACCATCGCGAAGGGAAAGCACACGCCGTCGCGGCGATGGTAGATGCCCAGCTTCATGCCGTCGGTGCTGATTTCCGGCACCATCTTTTTGATCTGCCCGGGCGTGAGCAACTGCGTGTGCACGTCGTTTTCCAGTTGTAGTTTGTTGTTCTTCTCGAACATCGCCGCCTGCTGATCGGTGTAGGCGAGAAACAGGTAGCCGCCCTGGCGGAACCAGTTGTTGAAGCCGGTGTCGACCGGGAAACGTTCGAACAGTTCGGTCGAGCGCTTCATGATGCGGATGTTGTCGGCGGTCGACCACTGGCTGCGCACGCCGCCGCCGCAGCGCGCCGACGCGCCCGCGTTGAGGTGCTCGCGATCGAGCACGGTGATGTCCTTCCAGCCGCGCTTGGCCAGGTTCCAGGCCAGGCTCAGGCCGACGATGCCGCCGCCGACGATGACCGTTTTCGGGCCGTTCATTGCGCGCCCTCCTCTTGCTCGCCGGCGAACGCGGCCAGCGGCGCCCAGGACAACGGCGGGCGGCTGATCATCGGATGAATCTCCTCGACCGGCACGCCTGCGGCGCGCAGCACTTCGGCGATGTGGACCAGACAGTTCTTGCCCTGGCACGGTCCGGTGCCGACGGCGAGATACCGTTTGATCGATTCGATGTCCCGCATGCCGTGCGCGATCGCCTCGCGCACTTCCTCCACAGTGACGTCTTCGCAGCGACAGATGATCGTTTTGCGCGGCATCTCACGCCTCCATCAGCGCGGCCAGTTCGGCGCGGCGCTCGTCGTTCGGGTGCACTTCCAGGGCGGCGGCCAGGCCGGTGACGCGGCCGCGACGCACCGCCTCGTCGGCGGCGCACTCGCCCCACATCTCGCCGGTCGTCCACAACGTCGGTTCGCTGGTCTTGCCGGTCGCATCGACCTGCGCGACGAAGCCGTGCAACTCAGGCGCGTAACGCACCTCGGCCCCGGCCTGCGCGGCCAACTCCCAACTGGGCGACAGCGGCGTACAGGCCGCCGCCAGATCGCAGGGCGTTTCGACCCGCTCGCCGCCGCCGACCGGCTCCAGCCGCAATCCTTTGAGGTGGAAATTGCCGCTCGCCCGCTCGACGCGGTAGCCCTGGAAGATCGGCACGCCGCGGTTCTGGATGCGCTCGGCGCGCGCACCGTCGCCGGCGATCGTCTTGTCGGCCGAGACCAGCCCGCGCACACGCACACCGATCTCCGGCAGCTTTTCGGCGAGCATCAGCGCGGTGTCGTTCGCACCCAGCACGGTGCACGACACCGCCGGGCACACGCCCCAGCGTACGATGAGCTTGAGCAGACCCCGTCCGCTGAAGATGTTGGGCAGATCGGAGTTGCCGAACTGCGGCGGCTGATCGTACGCGCCGGTCGCGACGATCACCCGCTGGGCCTTGATCAACAGCAGACCGCCCTGGTGCAACACTGCCCAGAAACCTTCGCGGTAGTGGCCGACGCACTCGGCGGCGGTCAGCACGCGCACGCCGGCTTCGTCAAGCTTCGTCGTTTGCGCAGCCACCCAGGCCGGACCGTCGACGGACTCGCCCACCGGTCCGGGCCAGCCGACCAGATGCCCGCCCAACTCGGGCGCATCCTCGATCAGCAGCACCTGCGCGCCGGTTGCGGCGGCGGCCAAAGCAGCGGCGATACCGGCCGGTCCCGCGCCGATAATC